>CAYOZZ010000330.1:0-2540 GCA_964408535.1 uncultured Bacteroidales bacterium
TGATTGTCAGGATTTACGCAGACAGAATACCTGTAACGGAAAGCGACACATTCATCTTTGCCAAAGCTACGGTGGACAAAACGAAAGGATGATTATAAGCCCCATGGGGGCGTAATGTTGGTGGCCATTCCTTCAGATTCATTTTTAACAGCAAATTATGTACATACAAATGAGGAAAACAATCCCGCTGGGGATGTGCTATTTGTAACCCTGTACGAACCGCAGGGAGTGCAGGGTTGTTTGATGGCATATGCAATTAGTCCCGTACGGGACGAACTATGGGATTCATAAGGAGCATTGTATAGACAGGCCGTCCCATACGGGACTATTTGTTTCGTATTAGCTTTTCACCGGACTTGTCCTGCGGACTGCATCCGGTGTTACAAATAGACCGTACCTCCGGCACTTGTATATTTTGCTGTATTCTATAGAACTTAGCCTCTGCAATCAATCGAAAATGTTGATTGTGCTAAAAGTCCTACATTCCCGGCAATCGTGGTATTTTACCGAGTTTTGATTTTTTCCAGTAAACACCCCACGCCTGCTTAATCCAGTGACCAAACGAAGGCATTGGAAGTATTTTTTCGGAATTCCACTTCCTGGATGTGAATATTGCCCCGTTTCCGGTGTCCATAACACATATTATATTCAGGTGATTCTGATAACCTTTCCGCTTCGGATTTCCGATTATCGCATTATTGATGTTGTAAACGGCATAGTGAGCCATAATTTCGGCAATATGACCCTGCTTGGCAATCCAGTTCGGTCCTTCAAGACGGGCAACATCACCTGCGGCATAAACATTCTTCTGCTGACCGTTGACACGGCAGTAACCGTCAACCAAAACATTTCCGTCAACGGAAAGCGGCAGGTCGGAATTTTGCAGAACGGGATGACCTGTTCCTGCGGGAATAAAAATTATAAGGTCGCTTTCGAGTACGCTGTCATCTTCAAAAATCACTTTTCCCTTTTCAAATCTTTTGATTTTCGTTCCGATACGTTCTTTTACCTCGTGCCTTTTATATGCCCTGTCGAGCATTTTCAGACCTTCACCGCCCATTCTTGCACCCGGCTCTTTCATAGGAGCAAAAAATGTAAGTTCAAACTTGTCGTACAGTTTCTTTTGTTTTAAAGCCGTGATGAAGTTGAAAAGTATCTCAAAAGCCGGTCCGCCTCTGACTCCCGTAGGTGATTTGGGATTACCTCCGAAACCCACGGCAATTTTTCCGTGGCCTCTTGCAACAAGCTCGTCAAACTTCTCTTTTATCTTCAGCGAGACTTCCGGGTGACCGCAGATAGAGTAAGTGTGTTCCAGTCCGGGATGGTGCAGTTTGCTGCCTCCGAAAGCAATTATCAGGTAGTCGTACTCAACGGTATTGCCCGATTCGAGATAGACCTTGTTTTCTTTTGATTTTATCGAAGTTACCTTGTCAATCACAAGGTCGAACTTATGCACTTTCTGTAACTCCTTAAGTGGCAGTTTAACATCATCAAATTTTATTTTACTGACCGGAATCCAGATTGATATGGGATATATAAAACAATAATCCCTGTCGGAAATCAGAGTCACTTTATGGCCGAGTTTACGCAGCCGGAAGACCGATTCCACACCTGCAAAGCCACCTCCAAGCACTACAATGTGTTTCATTTCAGGTTTGATTTAGTTTAACTTTTGTAATGAAGCTGCAAATATACAGTTTTTTTGCATATATCCGCTGCAAAAATGTTATATTTCAGGATTTATTTATCAGCGTTTTGTTTATTTTGATTTATTTTATATATTTGCCCTGTCCGAAACAGAAACTTTTGACTGCAAAACCGGAAATATTGCTGAGTAATGATGTTCACAGGGGAACTGATTTAAGGTACATGGGACATAATGGTTCAATTTATGATTCGTTGGCCGGTATTTATCCGGGCATTAGAAGGCAGAGCTACCTATCTCTGAAACAATCGTTTTTAAATTCTTTTTTTTTGTATCTTTGCTGCTTTCTGAGGTGACGATTAATACAATTCTTTAACGTTATGTGGCATTAAAAAAAACAGAAACAATGAAATATTTTTTTATTGAACAAATACTAAAAGAAAAAACTATCAAAATCGAACACTTGCAAACTCCAGAACTAAGAGCAGAAACCCTGAAGAAATTGCTACAAATTGAATATGACAATCATAGATTTTAACAATTAATATTTATGGAAAAATCAAAAAATCGATGGATAAATATGTTAAGATGGGTAAGTATAATACCTCTCGTAATAATTGTTTATCTAACTTTTAAATTCATATATAGTTACGTTGCGAATTTTATAGTTTCAGAGATGCTTAGCCTAATGTTCAAAGATTTTTCCGATAACGATAGCAATGCATATAATTATATAAACGAGGTCAATAATGTTCAAGGTTTTGCTGGACACTATTTTATTGGGTCAATTTATATTTTCACAAGAGAACTTTTTGGAGTAGCAATAGCAATATTTTCAGGAATATATATTGCCCCATCGCACAAGAGACAAGTTGGCTATTCATTAATGATATTA
>CAYOZZ010000331.1:0-4436 GCA_964408535.1 uncultured Bacteroidales bacterium
ACAGGAAAACACAACCGCTATCCGGTACGGAACCAAGACAGCATATTTTTGACAAGGTTCTTAATCTGCTGACCGACAAATACAAACAGAGATTTGTAATAAAGGTCGGGGAGCATATCCGTTCCATTCCGGTTGAGGATATTCTATATTTCTACAGCCTTGAAAAAGCAACATACCTCCACACTTCCGGCGACCGGAATTATGTTATTGATTATTCTCTTGAGCAAATTGATAACCTCGTTGACCCTAAAATGTTTTTCAGAATAAACCGCAGATATATCATTGCGCTTAATTCATTTACAGATATTATTTCATACACAAACAGCAGGTTGAAAATCGAATTACTTCATTCCGATGATAATGATGTAATCGTTGCACGTGAAAAAACTTCTGATTTTAAGAAATGGCTCGACAGGTAATATAGGGTTAATTGCATTAAACCCGGTTTATTCTAATTAATCCATTAGTTGGTTAAACTCCTGATGCATAAGACGGGTTTAAAAAGAAAATGTTGACAAAACTGATGAGTTTTAGTATCTTTGCTGTCGCATACTCTGTTTTATCTGATTATGCAGAAATTAAGTGAAAAAGCATATTGACTTTGATTTGCTTTTTACTATTGTGCATAAATACAAAGTAAGAGTTACATATTAAGAATTTTCGGTTATAATTTTAAAATAATGATAGCATCAGAATTTACTGAAATTGAACAAAAAAAAGTCCAATTAATATCGCTTATAACACAAATATATGATATTGATATTATAGAAGATATAGAAGCACTTCTTCTTAATAAAAAGAAGGATTGGTGGAATATGATAAGTGATGCGGAAAAGCAGGCTATTGATAAAGGACTTGAAGATGTGCAACAAGGCAGACTTGTAACTAATGAACAGGTTATTAATGAGGTTAACGAACGGTACAAAGACATATAGAAGTGTTTAATAAAATAGTATGGACATCTTCAGCCAAAAATGATTATTTTAAGATACTTGATTATTTGAACAGTAATTGGGGTAGGAAATCGGCGAGGAAATTTAGTGAAACTGTTACCAAACAAATAGAACTAATCTCACGGATGCCGCGACTGTATCCTGTTACTGAGGCCAGAAAAGATGTAAGACGCTGTGTTGTTGCAAAGCAAGTATCATTATATTATCAGGAATCAAAACCTAATAACGAAATTATTATACTTTGCTTTTTTGATAATAGAAGAAACCCGGATAGTTTAACCCGAATTATACAATAGCATTATCGAAAAAGTGTTAACAAGGGATTTAGAGTATTATTATAATTCCGGAAGGGTTAATTACATTAAACTCGGGTTATTCTAATTAATCCATTAGTTGGTTAAACTCCTGATGCTTAAGACGGGTTTAACCGGCGAACATAACAAGATTTAATTTAATAATTCAAATAGTAATAAATCTTTAAAAAAATCGTCTAATATCTATTTAGTTGTATATTTTTGAATTCAAAAATAATTAAGTTTACATATTTTGTTTTTTATTGATGAAAATACTCTTTACAATAATACTTTTTACGGTTTT
Source organism: uncultured Bacteroidales bacterium (assembly GCA_964408535.1). Lineage (GTDB taxonomy): Bacteria > Bacteroidota > Bacteroidia > Bacteroidales > JAADJA01 > JAADJA01. Next base: position 1,551 of record CAYOZZ010000331.1, read on the forward strand.
TCTTTTAATTCCGGGTGTAATGTATGCCGGCGGAGTTAATCCCGAAACCAAATATACCATAAGCGGTCACATTAAAGACAAGGAGACGGGTGAGGATTTGATAGGAGCAACGGTTTATGTCGAGGAACTAAAATCCGGTACGGCCTCAAACGAATACGGGTTCTATTCCATAACTCTCCCACCCGGAAAATATTCAGTCCGTTTTTCCTATCTTGGTTATGAGAGTATATTAAAGAAAATTAATCTCATCAGTAATATAACTCTCGATATTGACTTGAAAATATATAATCAGCAGCTTTCGGAGGTGGTTATTACCGAAAAGGCCCTAAACGATAATGTTACTAATATTGAAATGGGCTCGATAAAGATGAATATTAAGACTATTAAGGAGATACCTGCTATGATGGGTGAGGTTGATATTATAAAGGCTATTATTCTGCTACCCGGAGTTCAGACGATTTCTGAAGGCGGTTCGGGATTTAGTGTCAGAGGCGGAAGTATGGATCAGAATCTTATCCAGATGGATGAAGCGACTGTTTACAATGCTTCGCATCTGATGGGTTTTTTCTCTGTTTTTAACAATGATGCCATTAAAGATGTCAAACTTTACAAGGGAGATATTCCGGCATCTTCGGGTGGCAGGCTCTCTTCATTGCTTGATGTAAGGATGAAAGACGGCAACTCCAGGAAGTTTTCCGGCACAGGAGGGATAGGAACAATATCAAGCCGTCTTACACTTGAAGGTCCGGTTGTTAAAGACAAGGCCTCTTTCATTGTCTCCGGCAGAAGGACTTATGCCGATCTTTTTCTTAAGTTTTCTCCAAAAAAGTCAAACAGGGAGACAAGAATTTACTTTTATGATTTCAATGCAAAGGTCAATTATAACATTGATAAAAATAACAGGATTTTCGTATCGGCATATTACGGAAAGGATATATTTAAAAATGAGGATTTTAAAATGGGCTGGGGAAACAACACCTTTACCGCAAGATGGAATCACCTGTTTTCGCAAAAATTGTTCTCGAATTTCACAGTGGTTCATTCACGGTTTGATTATGAACTCGGGGTTCCCGAGGGCGATGTCAATTCTTTTGAATGGAAATCGAATATGACTGATAACGGTTTAAAGGCTGATTTTAGTTACTTCCCGAACTCATCGAATACGATAAAATTCGGAGTAAGTTCAATTTTTCACGGTTTTGTGCCGGGATCGGCTGAAGGAATCGGAGAGGATGCTGTATTACAGGAATATACGGTGCAAAATATTAATTCACTGGAGTCGGGGATATACATCTCCAATGAACAAAAGCTTGGAGCAAGGTTTACTTTGAAATACGGATTACGGTACTCATTATTTCAGGATGTGGGATCAGCTACAATTTATAACTATGATGGAAATTATGAGGTCTCGGACTCAACGGTTTACGGAAGCGGAACTTTCTTTAGCCCTTATGGCGGGCTTGAGCCAAGGCTTGGCGCAATGTTTATGATTAATGAAGTCTCTTCCGTTAAGGCAAGCTATTCAAGAACAAGGCAGTATGTTCACCTTGCACAGAACTCTACGGCAGGAACCCCCCTTGATATTTGGTTTCCTTCTTCTCCCAACGTCAAGCCTGAGGTTGCCGACCAGTTTGCACTCGGTTACTTCAGAAATTTTTCGGAAAACAGAATTGAGGCATCGGCTGAGGTCTATTATAAGAAAATCAATAATGCCGTAGATTTTAAAGATCATGCCGAACTGCTCCTTAACAAATACTTTGAGGGTGAATTGAGGTTTGGAGAAGCAAGAGCTTACGGAATGGAATTCCTTGTCAGATATCACATAGATAAATTCTCAGGCTGGGTAAGTTACACATTGTCGAAAACCGAGAAAAAAATTGACGGCATCAACAAAAACAACTGGTATCCTGCCACTTATGACAGACCGAATGATGTTTCTGTTGTAATTTCCTATGATTTGAGTGAAAGGATATCTCTTGGAGCAACCTGGGTCTATTCTACCGGTTCGGCTGTGACTTTCCCGACCGGCAAGTTTGAATACGGTAATCTTTATGTTCCTGTGTTTAGTAGCAGGAATGGGTACAGAATGCCTGATTATCACAGGCTTGATATTTCGGCGACACTGAAACGGAAAGATAAGCCGGATAAAAAGTGGGACTGGGATTTAAATCTTTCAATTTATAATGCTTACGGCAGGAAAAATCCCTGGGTGATAAACTTTAAACAGGAGGAAGATAACCCAAACAAGACTTATGCAGAAATGATCTATCTGTTCGGGATAGTTCCGGCAATAACTTTTAATTTTTCGTTCTGATGGATAAAACAAACAATAAATACGGACAATCGGTAAATACAAGATATTCCTTGTCTTTGCATTATACAAGAATTATTACTGTAATGTTTTTTGCAATCTTTGTTTATACGGGCTGTACGGAGCGTATTGACATTGAACTTGATTCGACATATACCAGGCTTTCCGTTGAAGGATATATAACTTCAGATACGATGGCTCACTTTGTACGTCTGACAAAAACCACCGATTATTATAATTCCGAACCTCCTCCGCCCGTTACAGATGCAACAGTTGAATTAGATGACGGAGAAAGTATTATAACTCTTTCCGAATACGATTCAATGCCAGGTTATTATTTTACACCCTTTGACTATTTTGGAGTACCCGGACGTACATATAATCTTAGTATTCATCTTAAAGAGGAGATTAATAACGAGACGGATTATACGGCTGAAAGTCAGATGAAGCCGGTTGCAGACATTGATTCTATAACGGTTGTTTATAATTCGAATTTTGAAGGGTGGGAAATACGAATCTTTGCTTTAGACCCTCCGTCAGAAGATTATTATTCATTTCAGGTTTATAAAAACGGT
>CAYOZZ010000332.1:0-36846 GCA_964408535.1 uncultured Bacteroidales bacterium
TAAAGAATTTTCACTTTCCCTTGTAATGCATCCTGAATAGTTTGGCTGTTTTCTTCTTTTGATTGTTCCGAATTAATGTTTCTTGCACTTATTCCTTTTTCTTCTAAGGCTTTAACTTGGTCCCTCATTAAAGCAATTAAAGGAGAAAAAATAACCGTAATACCGTCAAATTGTGTAGCAGGAAATTGGTAACATAAAGATTTCCCAAAACCTGTTTTTTCTATTAATAAGACACGCTCACCTGCAAAAAGCCGTTCAATGGTTTCCCATTGTATATCATAGAATTTTTCAAAGCCGAATATCTTTTTTAATTCTCTTTCTGCTGTTATTCTGTTCATATTATAGCTAACATAATGGAGTGTGATTAAATCCTATCCGGTTAAAACATTTATTTTCAACTTGTATCAGGCAAATATATAAAGATTTATTGATATTTCGGAATTACAAGTTTATAATTTCACTAACAAGTCACATTTATAGCAGCGACTTATTATTTTCTCTTTTGACCATTTGCAGACAAAACAACAGATTCCTAATATTCAACGTTATTGTATAAAGATAAAACCGCAATAGCCGTAATTCAATGAGACTTAACTTCTTCTGCAAACTCTACAGAGATATAATTTTCATAACTTCCGCAAACATGGCCTCCAAACGATATTCCGGTTTTAACAATTGAATTCCATAAATCCTGACTTACGTCATCAAGGTTTCCGGTATCAATTTTATTTTTATAAAGAGCATAAATGAGCCCTGCATTAAAACTGTCTCCGGCTCCTATTGTGCTAATAACATTTACATCCGGCACGGCAACAGAAAATGAAGATTTCTCCGACCTGAATTCCACCTTTTCACTCCCGGCAGTGTAAATCAGAATCGAACAACCGTTTTTTCGTACAAAACCGAATGCCTCGTCAGCATTTTCAGCTCCGCATATAAAACGGAAATCCTCGTCAGAACCCCTCACAATATTTGCAAAGGAGATATTCTCTCTCAAATAATTTTGCAGGTTCGGCAATTCGCTTCCGTGAGGTTTACGATAATTAGGGTCGTAAATAATAACGGAACCGCTACCGGCAGCTTTGCGAATAAATGAAGCCAAAGGTTTCCGTACTTCGTCGGTTAAAGAAAAAAACGAACCGAACAAAACAATATCGCCCTTTAATGCTTCAGGTAAACCGGCAGCAAGTCTTTTACCCGGATACTGCTTATAGAACGAATATGATGCATTCTCATTATCATCCAAAAAGGCAAGAGAAATGGCGGTTTTGCCCTCATCAAAACGATATATAAAAGAGGTATCAACACCATTCCGGTTCAGAAAATTAAAAATCATATCTCCAATCCTGTCTTTACCAAGCTCCGTAATATAGCAAACCGGCAAATTAAGTCTTCCGAGACTCACTGAACTGTTTAGCATTGCACCTCCCGGAATGGCAATTTCGGGCTTTCCATCCCTGAAAACGATATCATATACCGTTTCTCCGATTGAAAATAGCTTACCCATCATTAAAATTAATTATCATCATCTCCAAAAAGGTCAAGCTGACGTTCGGTTTTATAATACTCTTCAGGAACCGATTTGTCAAATCCGTTTATATAGCGACTTATTGACTTCTTAATCAACTTATTAGGCGTTGTCTTGCGTGCTTTGCAATAATTCTCCAATGATTTTTTCTGTTTTGCGGAAAGTTTAAAAACAATCTTTTTGTATTTAATCTTCTTCTTCCGTTTCTTTTTTTTAGTGACAGGCATACCGGAATTTTTGAAAGTTTGCGTAAAAATATACCGTAATTAGTTATTTCAACAGCTGAAAATTAAAAACTTTTTAACAACCTATTCTTAACAAACAAAAAGCAGTGAGGATAAGCATAATGACAAACGGTTTTTTATAACTCTGCCCGGATTAATTGATTTTGATAAATTCATGATAATCATTGCGACAGGTCAAGACTATCAGAATTCAAGGACAATTTGGTCAAGGAGGTGAATTGATTAAGAGCGTCTGATAAATACAGATCAGTTTTTCAAGCCAAATGGCACTTTTATCGAGATAGTAAAATTTCGCCCCATATTATTCATTCCCAAGTCTCTCAATGTTGAAAGATGGTCAATATAAACCTCATTGAGGATATTACTTGCAAATAACCCTACTGAAAATACCTGGTTTGCAACTTTAACCTGTGTACCAATCCCGCAATTTAACAAAGTATATGACGGTGAAATAATTTCTGACGGTGCAGGTTTATTCTGCTTTAAAACAAAATCGCTGTTTACTCTTAGAAAGAGGTTTCGCAGGCCTTTCCATTTCTTTTTCTGCAATTCAATTTCCACTTTCACTTTTTGTGCGGGGATAAAAGGCAGATAATCACCCTCATCCGTTTTCCCGACAACATAAGAGTAAGTACCTTTCAAATGAAGCCAGTCAAGGGGATGCGGGTGAAAATGCAGTAGCACTTCACCTCCGTAAAGAAAAGAATTTTGCTGGTCATATTTGTATATCATAGCACCCTCACTTGTCGTATCTGTCGTCGGTGCAAGATGGATATAGTTAAAAATATCATTGTAAAAACCCGAAATATCAAATGTCGTATGGTCGGTATGCAAATGAAAACTCAAATCTCCTTCCAGACTCTGCTGTGACTTCAAATCCCTGTTACCCTGCTCATATCTTGTGCCGTGCATTCCGTCCTGGGTTAGTTCGGCAAGATTGGGACTACGGTATGCAGATGCAAAGTTTATTCTGAAATGTATCTTTTCATTAATAGAAAAAACACTACCGGCAGAACCGCTGAGATTATGATAATCATTATTAAAAGATTCTATAATTTCAGGATTGGAGGGAAGACTCTTGCTCTGCTCGGGAACATTTATATTTCTGAAATCATAGCGCAATCCGGTTTCAAGCATAATCTTTTCGGAAATACCGAACTGACCGACTACAAACATGCTAAAGTCGTTAATCATAGCATCAGGGACAACATGATCGGGGGCATCAAAATTTTTATTTTTTTGGTTCATTCCCTGAATTCCTCCGATAAACTTCACTTTATCCCCAAAAGGAACCGTCGCACTGGCACGGTATGAAAATGTATTCAGTTTCATATCCACGAGAGTAAATACCGGAGTTATATCCGAACCTTGAAGTTTACGGTTATTCATCTGATAAGCAAGATTAATGTCAAATTTTACAGCTCCGATAAAAATTTTATTAATCATTGAGAAAAGGTGATTTGTCAAATCCTGGTACCAGACATTATTTGCCCTGCCGTTTTCGGTTACAAGAGCCAAAGCCGGTTTAACGGTCAGTCCAAGCTTATCCCTGTTATAATCATAAAACAGCCTGAATGAACCAATCGGTTTTATTATCCCTACATTTAACTTGGCATTGTCACGATTGAAACGGCTGTTCGGCACTCTTGAACCGTTTCCATCATAATAATCCATATTTGACCCTGTTCCGCCTCTTACTCCCCAGGAAATATTATTATTTGTTCCTCCGACACCGAGTGATGAATTATATCCTTTCGTATTGCTGAAATATTTCAGAACAAAATCACCCTCAATTTTCCCTTCCGGCAAAGGCGGCTGCTTAATAATATTTATCACTCCACCGACTGCTCCGGAGCCGTAAAGCAAAGAGGCAGGTCCTTTAATAACCTCCACTCTTTCGGCACCGTTGGCATCAACCATAAAAGGATGATTTTCGGAGAACTGAAAATTCTGCATCGGAATACCGTTATTTAAAAACAAAATATTACTAAGAGAAAGGCCGCGAATCACCGGTGTACCGACACCGGGTCCTTTGGATATGATATCAACTCCGGGAACATCTTTCATAGCTTCAATAAAAGACGGACTTCCCGATTGCAAAAATTGCCGCGGATTCATCGTGCTGATTTTCATCACATTTTCGTGCTGCGACCCTGCAAAAGTACCCGTCACGACAACCTCCTCTCCCTGTATAACTGCCGGTTTCATAGCAATATCCAGTGTTATATCCCTGTCGTCTATCTTAACTTTCCTGATAACGGTTTTGTATCCCATAAAAGAGTAATTTACAATAACCTCTCCTTTATGCAAACCTTTAAGAATGTACTTGCCGTTTTTGTCCGTAACGGCACCTTTTGAATAATCGGGAAGAAAAATATTTACCCCGACAAGTGTTTCGCCTGTCTCCTTGTCGGTAACCACACCATGAATAACCGCCTGTGCCCCGATTTCAGACACAACAAACATCAAAATTCCGAGTAATGTGATATACCTCCTGCTCATTCAACTAATGTTTCCGAGAAAAGCACAAAATTAGATATAAAAGTCGTTAATATGTTTTTTTAGCGATTTTTAACTTATTCAAATTTTTACATACAATTTGTTTAAAAAACTTAAATTTGCTCACAAAATAAAGGATATTTGAAAACAGTTTACAAAATATTAATACCCGTAATTGCAATACCGATTATTGCCATTTCAGTTATTCCGTGGGTTCTCGGCCCATTGGTCAAATCCACAATTTCAAAAGTAAGCAACCAAAAAATAACTTTTGAATATTCCGAATCACATACAAATATCTTCACGAGAGTAATTTCATTTGACTCCGTCACCTTTTCATTTGACAATGTGGCTTATGACTCAGCTTCCGAAATAAAACTTAAAAGGTTGACTTTTAAATCTTTTGCCATTGACAAAATTAGTCTGACAGGACTTGTCTTACGCAATGAACTGAATGTCCGCAAATTAATAATGGATTCCCCCGTACTTTGGCTCAATAAAGATAGTACAGAGGTTAAAAATGACCTTACAAATCAACAGTTTTTGTCAAACATACTTAAAAAGAGAAAGCAGAAAAAGCAGGAAGACTTTTTATTTCACATTGATGAGTTTGAGATAAAAAAAGGCGGTTTTGTCTTCACTGATAAAAATAACAGAAAGATTAGTATCGAAGGACTGAATTTATTAGTAACTGATTTACAAAGGGATAACTTCAAAGCCACAGACGGGAATGATAACAACCTGTTTGATTTCAAAGCAAGGCTTGAACTAACCGGCGTTGAGCAAATATCCGAAAATATTTACAAATCAAGAATCGAGAACTTTATCATTGATACAAAGCAAAAAAATGTTATTCTGAAAGGTATTAATATCATTCCATTAAAAAAGCCTGACAGTACGAACCCCGTACTATATACCGTCAAAACAAATCTTCTTGACATTGAAGGAATTGAGCTTAAAGATATATTACAACAAACTGAATTCCGTATAAATAAAGTAAAAGTCGGACATATTGATTTTACAGAATCCAAATTCTTTTCTCCAAAATCATCAAAAAAAACGGGAACTCCCCGGGCAGACACTTTTAACATTTTTTCATTTTTCAGGGAATATAATGTCGGTTCCGTCAGTTTCGACGCAATAACTTTTCAATCGGTAAACGCTGAAAACGACACTTCAAGACTGATAAAAACCGGAAAATTATCAATCAATAATATTAAAGTAGATTCTGCAACATTAAAAAGCATTAACAACAACTATATAATTCACAATACAAGTATCTCAACACAATCGGTATATATCAGATTATCAGAACCCGATATCAAACTGAGGCTTGACAGCCTGATATACAGCGGAACTGACACAACAACATATTTAAGAAATCTTTCGGCAAACCTGACCTGCCCGTCAACTGTCAGTGACACCGTTCCCAAATGCAAAATAAAAATCGGCTCGGCTGCATTACGTAACCTGACACCCGAAGTTTTATTCACAGAAGACGATAAAGCAATATCTGTTCAAATCTCCGATTGGACAGCAAATATCAGTAATCCTTCAAAAGTAAAATTCCCTGAAAAAAGCGACACATCATTTAAACTTTCGGAAAAATTATATTTTAAAATTGCGGAACTAAAAAACGGAAATATTAAAATAACCGAAGCTGACTCTACTGTTTTTAACATTAACAAATTTGACCTCTCAACAACCGGATTAACATTGTTTACCAACAGAAAAAAGTATCAGGAGATATTTAATTACAAGGAGATTACAACAGGATTTGACAAACTGGGATTTTATCCGGAACAAGATTTTTCATTAAACATAAACAGCTGTCGCTTAAATAATTACAATTTGGATATAGCACATATTGATTTCATAAATAATAAAGCTAACAACACAAATATTTCATTTAATGAGTTTGCAATATCGGGTTTTGATATCAGGAAACTGATAAACAGGAAAGAGTTTATTGCAAAAAAGGTCAATTTCGGCAAACCCGAATTTATTCATACTGTCAATAAGCCCGCCATCCGGCAAAAAAACGACAGTCTTAATTTCAAAATTCTTCGAAGGAAAATTGCCAAAGCGATTGAGAAAAATCTCAATAAACTTATAATTGACAAGCTGGAATTTTCAAACGGGGATATCAACATAAACAACACAAACAATAAAACCACCTTCAAAAGCAGTTTCGGGCTACAAATCGGAGATATTAAGTTCGACAAATACGATAAAAGATACAGCGACGAAATATCAATTGGAGATATTTTATTGAAACTGAATAATTCCAGTTTGAGATTAAAGGATATCTCAATGAAAAATGATTCTGTTATTATTGACACTAAATCAGACAAAATATCATTTATCAACTCCTTTTTATTGAGTTTACAGGACAAAAGAGCTGCGGGAGAAAAAAAGAATGAATTACATGCATTTGTTCCGAGGATAGATATTTCAGGCCCCGATTTTAACGCATATTTGTATCACCCGATGAGTTTTTCATCTATGGTCATTGAAAAACCGACCTTCAATCTACTGATACACAATAAGAAAAAAAAGAACAAAAATCAAAAACCTCTTACTGCCGATATTCCTTTCTCATATTTTAAGGATTACATTAAACTGAATAACGCCAAAATAAACATCACAGTTGAGTCGGAAAAAGATACGATGAGAGTTAAAGTCAGCGATATTTCAGCCACCTGGTACGAGAATGTCCCAAAACCGGCTGCCGGCATATCTTTTTCGGCTCACGAACAGATGCATAAAGCTGAGGTGACGATTGCAGGGTTAACACTTTCGAATAGTAAAACAGATATTTCAATTGATGAGGTGAAGCATAAGGTGAACGGCACCGAGATACGTATCAAAGGATTTAAGCAATCATCATACAAATTGAACAAAAAGGGTAAAGAGCTAAATAACAGGGTTGCCATTCCCGAAATTTTGATTGAGCATCCGGTTCTTCATAAAAGAATGGGAAAACTTGCAAATATTGATTTTCAAAAGGTAATAACCGATGATGTTGACATTGACCTGTATCAGTTACAGGAGAAATCAGCTCCTTCAAAGCACTTCAACTTCAAAGACACGACTTTGCGGCCTGTTTTTAATTATCTCGGACATTTCACAATAGAATACACAAAGATAGGGAACCTGCACTTTCAATATTTCCCAAAAGAGAAAAACAAAAAGCCTGTTGATATTACCCGGATGTCAATTATCATCAAAAAAATGAGAATAGACTCCTCCGTTTTCACAACTCATAAATCCATAATTAATGATATGGACATTACATTTTACAAGAGGCAAATGGTAACGAAAAACGGCATGTATTTGATAAAATCAAACAATGTCAGCTATTCGTATAAAGAGAACAGGCTAATACTCGATTCGGTTTATCTGATACCAAGATACGGAAGAAAGGAGTTTTTCAAAAAAGCCGTTTACCAGACAGACAGAATATCATTGAAAGGGAAGAATATTATTATTGATGGAATTAACTTTGAATCAATACTTACCGACAGGATTTATCATATTAACAGGGTTTCTTTGAATGGATTTGAAATGATTGACCACAGGGATAAGAGGTATGACAGAAAACCGGGAGATACCAAGCCTATGCCACAAACGGCTCTAAGAAACCTGCCTTTTAAAATAACAATAGATTCGCTTTTTGTAAACAATTCATACATACTATATGGAGAATACGTTGACGAATCACAAAAACCGGGAGAGGCTTATTTCACGGATTTCAACTTAACGGTAAGCAACATTACAAATGTAAATAAAAGCATTACCCGTAACCCCAGAATGGATATACTGATGTCAACAAAACTAATGGATGATGCCAGACTAACACTCAATGTGGGATTTATCCTGAATGATCCTCTTAACTACTTTGAATATTCGGGACATCTGAATTATTTTGATATAACAAAGATGAATCCGATGGTTGAAAATCTGCTCGGACTGACAATAAAAAGCGGGAAAGGTACTCTTGACATCAACGAAATAAAAGGAAACAATGACGTTGCAACAGGTGAACTTTTCTTTAAGTATAAAAATTTCAAACTCGGACTTTACAACAGGAATAAAGCAAAGGAGGTAACCGGGATCCTCAGCCCCATTGTTTCCTTTGTGGTTAACGACATAAAACTACGCTCAAACAATCCTAAATCACTTGGAAAGCCAAGAATCGGAGAGGTTTATTTTGAAAGAGACAAAGAAAAATCCATTTTGAATTACATCTGGAAAAGCACAATGAGCGGACTGCTTACAACGGTTGGCATTACTAACAAGCAACAAAAGGAAGCCGAAAAAAACGACAGAAAAGCATTAAAAAACGACCAAAAGATAAATAAGGAGTTTGAAAAAAATCTGAAAGATTTGGATATCAAAAAAAATAAATAGCTCCATCTGCAAGGTGTATCACACAATTCCCACAAGACAAATCATCTAACTGAATATAAGTTAATTACCAAATATTTTGAGATTTATCCCGGAAATTTTCGGGATGTGTTTCTGATTTTGGACTTTTTATCTCTTTTCTACATTAATAAAATCAAAACCAATGTACTGAAATAACCGACAAAACAGAATAAACTTCAATATATCATTTCTGTATTCCAAAATAATCGAGAAACTTATAAAACACCTCTTTATTCTCATAAGTCCCTGAAAAATTTTCAGCTCCCGGTCCGTAAGCAAACACAGGAACCATTGTTCCCGTATGCTGATTACTAACAAACTCTCCAACAACAGTATTATTTTCAACATCACCGTCAACGAGAGCAAAACCACCTGTTTCATGGTCGGCAAGTATTACAACAAGGGTATTCCCATCCTGTTCGGCAAAATCCAGAGCCACTCCGACAGCCTTATCAAAATCGGCCGTTTCGCTCAAAAGGTACTCCTGATTATTATCGTGACAAGCCCAGTCAATCTGGGCACCTTCGGCCATAATAAAAAAACCTGTTTCATTTTCCGATAACCTGTTCAATGCCAAACTGAGGGCATCAGAAAGCATATCGGCTCTTCCCTCAGAAACCTTCGGCGGCTCTCCGTCATAAAGCAAAGCCGCCACCTTTTTATCACCCTGAATCTCGTTAAGTGAAGAAACTACCTGATAACCCTCACTATACAATGAATCAATCAGGTTCAGGCTATCGGTACGCATATTGAAATTTTCTTTGCCTCCACCGGCAAAAAAATCAATTCCTTTATTCAAAATGTCAAGAGCAATAAGCTCCAACTGAAATCTGTCGGTCTGATGGGCATAAAAAGCACCGGGCGTTGCCCCGGTTATACGATCGGTCGTTATCAGTCCTGTAGCATAACCCGAAGGTTCAATAATCTCAAAGATATTAGTAATAGGGTTCCCGTCAACATCCACACCGAGAGTATAAAAACCGGTTTTCTCACCGCAGGCATAGGCCGTACCCGAAGCACCCGAATCAGTGACATATTTATCTGCTGCGCTTGTTGAAACCAGACCGATATTAGTACACCTCAGCATATTCAGATAATTGCCGTTAACCGTTCGTGCAGCCGATATCTGAGCAAGCCCCATCCCGTCTCCAATCAAAAAGATTACATTTTTTCCGTTTGACTTGTTATTATCAACAGGTCTGAGATCTACATTATCATTATTTCTTTGGCAAGATGAAAATAGAATTACCGTAAAAAATATAAAAATGAATTTTTTCATTGCAGATATCTAAGTAAAACAGTGAGACAATGCTTAAAATAGAGCATTAAAAAATCACAAACAGGTATTACAGTGCGAGATACTTTTCGATAGAATCAAGAAACACCTGTCTTTTAAAGGGTTTGGATATATAGTCATCCATCCCGGCTTCAATGCACATATCCTTATCCGACTTCATTGCATAAGCTGTCAGAGCGATTATCGGAATACGGGTTCCCTTCTCCTTTTCCATTTCACGTATCATTTTTGTAGCCTCATATCCGTTCATCAAAGGCATCTGTACATCCATCAAAATAATGTCAAACTCATCCTTTTTGAAAGCTTCCACTGCTTCCTGTCCGTTTTCAACAACGGTAATATCCCAATCCTTTGATTTGGTTAATGCTTTAATGAGAAACTGGTTTGCCTCATTATCTTCAGCAAGCAAAATTTTCACCGCTTTTAATTCTGATCTTTTTTGTTCACCACTTAAATTCATATTCATTTCTCCATTAGTTAATATTCCGGAGGTTAACGGTATTTCAACTATAAACCGACTCCCTTTATTTGGTTCACTTTCAACATTAATAGTCCCGGCCATCATATCAACCAGGCGCTTTGTAATTGCCAGCCCCAATCCTGTTCCTTTATTTTTCTTTGTCAGATAAAAATCGAGCTGCTTAAACTCATCAAAAATATCATCAAGCTGCTTTTCACTAATTCCAATACCCGAATCTGCAACAACTACTTTAAATATCAGATCATCCCCACTTCCTTCAATATTTGCTTCTATTTCAACAAACCCTTTATTCGTGAATTTCACAGCATTATTGACAATATTTATCAACACCTGCCGCACCTTCAACTCATCGCCAATAACAATTCTATCATTTTTGCAGTTCGTTTTAAGTGCAAAAGTAAGATTTTTTGAATTTGCAACGGGCATAAAATAATTTTCTATGTCATTTAGCATCCGGCAAATATTAAACTCAGCAGGTTCAAGTTTAATTGTTCCCGACTCAAATCTGGAGTATTCAAGCAGGTCATTGAGAAGTTCAAGCAAATGATTACCGGACTTTTCAACCATTTTAAGCATCAGTCGCCTGTCTTTATCTTCCTCCTCAAATACAAGCATCTCGGTAAATCCTATTATACCGTTCAGAGGTGTGCGTATTTCGTGACTCATATTGGCAATAAACTGACTTTTAGCCTGACTTGCTTCTTCAGCCTCCTCCCTTGCGGCAATCAGGTTCTGTTCAATGTAATAACGCTGATATTCAAGCGACAAAGCTTTTCCAAGAGTTGAAATTATACGCACTTCCATTTCAGTAAACTCCTGTTCCTCACCAAAAATAACGCAAAGCGAGCCATGAACAATCTTATTTACAATCGGATAACCCAAAAAAGCTTTTATATTAAACTCCTTAATAAAAGAATCCGATTCCAAAAAATCCGTAACGTCCACATCTTCAATCCTGAAAAGCTGATCAGGGTTAAGTGATGCTTCATAACAAATATGACCTTCACCATTAAATTTCAGAGGAAAATTATTCGGCAGATTATATCCAGAATGGATGTTGATCATACCTGTTTCCCAATCATAACGATAAAAAGCAGACCATTTTCCTCCAATGATCTCACAAGCCTTTTTAACGAGGATATCAATATTCTCTAAAGTATCAACACCCATTTCGACAAAAACATTGTTAAGGTCGGATAACTTTTTTTCCGACTCAACTCTTTCGGTTATATCCTCAACAGTACCTTCATAGTATAATGTTTCACCGTTACCTTTTTTAACCGAACGGGCACTCTCTCTTATATTAATATAGCTGCCGCTTTTCGTTCGCCATTTTGATTCAAAACCTTTTACTATTCCATATTTTTCTATTTCCCGAATAAACTTGTCGCGATTATAATCGGAAACTGTTTTTTCCACATTCAGATTTCTTGCTTTCAGCTCTTCAAACGAGTCGTAACCGAGGATATCAAGTAACGCCGGGTTTGCAAGTAAAATTTCTCCTTCAGGTGTGGTCCGGTATATTCCTATCGTAGAGTTTTCATAAAGGCTCTTAAACCTGAACCGGCTCTCTTTCAGCTCTTCCTCATTCAGTTTCCTTTCGGTACAGTCGTTAAAAGTTATAATTTGTGTATTCTTGTCAATCACCTTAACAAATAAATCAAACCATCTGTTAAGCTCTTCTGCAAACAATTCAAAACTGTATGTCCCACCGGATTCTATATCTTCCTTAAATCTGACTGACAACTCCTCCATAACAGAATCAATGGGCGGATAAATCTTCCTCAAATCAATTCCTGTCAACTCTTCTTTACTAACTCCCAACAGCTCTGCAAATAAAGAGTTCACCTTCCTGATATAATAACCTGTTACATTCCCGTTTTCATCATAACCTATTCTCTCAATAAAAGCCGGCAAGGGAAAGTAATCAATAGAAATCAAATCCAGTTCTTCTTCAATTATGGAATAATCTTGCATAAACTAAAGTTTAACAGACTACACAAATTTACTTCAACAAAAATCCAATATCTTCTCCCGGGTTGAACTCTTTAGGCCCCTGCCCCTGCTTAAAAACCCTCATTGGTCTTTTGCCTTTAAGCTCAATTTTGCCATTCTCGACGGAAAGAAGGGTTCCTTCGCGAAGACCGGCAACATAAATCCCCTCATTGGCCACAAGAAATTCCTCAATTCGTTGTTCACGCGACTCTCCGCCATGTCCCTCAATGGTTGCGTCAATATAATGTGGATTGATTTGAAAAGGCACCAGATTCAGACAGTTAAAACTTGCCGGTTCGACAATCGGCATATCGTTGGTCGTTCGCAAGGTCGGACAAGCAATATTTGCCCCGGCACTCCACCCTACAAATGACACACCTCTTTCAACCATCTCTTTTATAGGTTTCATAAGCCTTAATTCGTGAAGTTTATGAACAAGATGAAAAGTGTTTCCACCTCCAACTGCAATGGCCAGTGCATCCCTGACAGCTTGTCTCGGGTCTTTTTCCCTGTGAATTGAGTATATTTCAAGACCGATTTCGTTAAAAACATCATTCACCCTGTCCCTGTAAACCGTATATGAATCCTCAATACTCTCATCCGAGAGAGCAATACCGGCATAAGGGACAAACAAGATTCTGTGGATTCCCTTTTTTTCAAAAAATTCTTTAATATATTGCTTCGGCCACGAAAGGTAATCTTCACCGAAATTTGTAGAATTGCTAATTAATAAAAGTCTTTTGTTCATGATTGGTAAATTTTAAAATCAATTAATCCTGAGAGGCTGCTAATTTACAAAAATAAAACAACACCGGATTATTTTTTTGACAAGTATAAACAAAATATTTGATTTACCAGGAAATTTAACCCGAATTATGCAATAGTTTAATCGAAAAGGTGTTAACAAAGGATACAAATTCCGGAAGGATTAAAAGCTAAATCACACAGAATCAAGGCTATCCCGCCTAATCTATTAGTTTGTGTATCTTATATTGCATAAGTCGGATTTAAAGAAAAATATTTACAATTGTATCGCACAAGATATTACAGGCTGTGCAGAAAAAAAGATAATTATTCATTATGTTCAATTTTGCCGTAAACTTCGGAGGTGAAAGATTACTTTGTATTCTTAATATAAGCTTTTTTAAAGAATTTATACCAGGATTTTCCACCGGTATATTTCTCGACATTGGCTTTCGGGTTGACAACACCGCGGTTCGCCTTATCCGATTCAGACATTTTATATGCAAGACGCTCCTGAATGGCACGTGTATCACGCATTGAGTAATGATTTGCTTCTATTGTTTTTAACAGTTTCATAGCCGTTTCAAACTCAGCTCTGTTATCATATTGTTCTATTGATTTTTCGAATAATGCAAGATTGTTTTTCACAGAGAAAAGATAAAACAAAGGCATAGGTTCGATTTTTGCCCTCACTATTTCATTCTCAGCAGATATCCGCTCCATCTCTTCATAGATTTTCAGGAACGATTCACGATCCTCCGACAAGAGTGCCTGCTGAGCTTCTTTGGCAAGCACCTGATATCTTGCAGCCGGCCTATATTTTTCGGCAAGTCCCTCAGCCGTTGCCAGATCAAACTCACAATACGGGTTTTGCATAGAAACGTCAAACGACCTGTTTAAAATATTGACGGCACCGATAAAGTCGCCTGAATTTACCGACAAATCCGCCTTTTTAATAAAATCGTTAAAGACAACATTTTCATTTTCACAATTCTTAATAAAGAGTTCACTGTTAAGTTCGCTCAAACTTTTTTGGACATCAGGATTATTCAGCAGGCCGCATTCAGCTTGCAAAGCCATACATTCATCATAAATCTTAGTCGCTTTATCCAAATTATTCATTTGAACCGTCTCACTACCGGCTTTACACTTATCAATAATAACAAGAGCGGCAGCCTGTTTAAACAACGGCTCCAACAACGTATCGCCCTGAAATCCATATTCTTTTTCCAGCTTCCTGGCATTATTCAAATCTTCATAAGCAAGTGTGTAGCTTCCTGCATCAAGATTTATCTTACCTTTCATTATAAGATAAGAATAAAGACTTTGATTAACTCCTGTTGTTATATCATTCACCTCGAAAGAGGGCATTATAACCGAAGAATTTGCATTGTAAAGTTCCTGTGCTTTTAAAATCTCCTCATTAGCCCTGTAAAAATCACCGTCATCAAAATAATATCTTGCTTTTTCAACATAGCTGTTATAAAGTCCGTTGATTGCCCTGTCCAGCCCATGTTTTATCTCATAATCCTTGTTATAAACAGAAATGGAAGCACTCAGCCTGTGAGCCTGTTCAAAACAATATTTTGCTTCATAAAAATCCCCGTTTTCATTCAAACTGTTTCCTTTAACAATATACAGATTAACAAGGTTATTCGTCATCTTATTCAGATACTTATCCGTGATAATCGTTTCACTGTGCTGTTTTTGGAATTCACCGGCTTTTTTAATATAGTTTTCGGCAAGTTCATAATTACCTACTTCAATAGCCCTGTCGGTAACCTGAATATATGAAGTGTAAATTCCGTAATTAGTCGTTGCATTGAGGATGTTATATTCAACAGGCGTTGTCGTACCGTATGTCAGATGATAAAACCGTTCTGCATTTTTTAGAACACCTGTCGCAAGATGAAAACTCTCTTTTTCATTAAACTCTCTCGCCTTGTCAAGATAACTCTTAAATATCTGCTCTTTGAGTATATTCAAAACCTGTACTTTGTTGTTGCAGGCACCCGTTTTATCAATAATTCTTTCAAATCCGCTGAAATAGTCATCCAGCATTTCATTACTATAACTGACTAAACCCAGATTGTAATAGACAGATGATTGCCAGTGCGTTACCTCCTGTGATAAATCAAAGTAATGCGAGATCAGTTCAACATAGTCCTTTGCAATTCCTGCAAACCTGCCGTCAATCTTAATAAATTCAACCGAATTTAAAAGCCGGTCGAATTTATATTCATACTGTGCAATTTTCCTATCCAACTCCTCCAGCCTGGAATAATAACCAGCTTTGTCATTGGTCGCCAGATTAAGTTCCGCCGGAAAATCGAAGTTTTTTACGGCATCATATACTCTTTCGACCTCTTTCAACCTGACATACAAATCGGGCAGCATATATGAATCCTTAATATCCAGGCTTTCAAGCTCATTAATCAACCGGCCGGCTACCGCTATTCCGCTGTAATATGTATCAATTGCATGTATTCTGTCGAAAAAAATATCTTTATCTTTACTTCCTGAATAGAAATTCACATTCTCCACCCTGGCCCAGTAACTGTCAGGAACCTCATTTCCTTCAAAAACAAAATCAAGTTCAAATTCTCCTTTTTCGTTTTGAATTAAATCTTTAAAATAAAAATCTTCAAGAAAAGTGTCACCTGAATATATTGCAATGTTAAGATCGGCGTGATCGGGCATTAAAATATCGGAAATGTCAAAATCGCGATAATAAACATCACCGGTACACTTCTCCCCCTTTACCTTTGTCTTTACGAGGAATGTATTCGCTTCATTTTTTGTAATTGACTGATGTACTGAATAATAATAGGTAAATGTTGTGCTGTTAAGGCTGTTAAGGTTGTGGCGGGCAATCTCCCTGATAAAAAAATTATTTGTATTCGACTTTACCGAATTGCTTCTTTCATAATGAAATGTATATTTGCTGTTCTCAACATTTTCAAACACCTTATCGGATGCAAATGCCGAAAATACAACAGCAAAAAGCATAGCCATCAAACTTGCTCTAACACTTCCATCTCCGGGTTTTAACATATTCTGATTACCTTACAATAAACACCTAACACTCCTTAAACTATCTGTAGTACTTTTTATTTATACGCATTTTATGAATTTTGTTTCAAAAAACGACGCTGCAAAAATACAACTATTTAATAAACAAGCTGTTTAACAAATTGTTAATTTATTATTGAAAAAAGTTACTGTTTTTGACGCTTACCGGTGGTGATGTCTGCCACCCACGGGATAGTCTTATCCTGAAACAGGTTGCATGAAATAACGAGGAAGTAACCGAAAACGGACTACCCTTTCAATAGTCTCTCCCGAAATTTCGGGAGAGATTTAGAGGGGCAAAAAAAAATATCAGGTTTTAGGTATGGAACATCAAAAATAAAGAATACCACTAAGACACTAAGTCTCAAAGGTTCACAAACGCCCAGAACATAAACCTAACCTAATAACCATACCGTCTTCATAAACTCAGACACAGACAAAACCCTGCCCGCAATCCCAAACACCAACCCGAGGCGGTGAGTTTCGCCATCTAACTACTAAAAAATTCAATTGAAAATATCCCGTGAAAAGAATTAGTGCCCAGAACAGGACTCGAACCTGCACTCTCTTGCGAGAACTGGTCCCTGAAACCAGCGCGTCTACCAATTTCGCCATCTGGGCTTAAGATAAACTCACAGATTAATAAATAACCTGTGAGTTTACCATCTTTCTGTGCCCAGGACAAGAATCGAACTTGCACTCCCGAACGGGAACATGGCCCTCAACCATGCGCGTCTACCAATTCCGCCACCTGGGCAAAAAAACGGAGTGCAAAAGTAATTATTTTCAATACAAATCCTAAAAAATTTAAAAAAATTTTTATTCTTCCTTCTTTTTTAAATATTACTACATTTGCCCATAAGAATAAAACAGGCAATCCCGAAAGGGAAACAGCTTTTTATAAACTTGATAATCTGATAATTATGTTTACAAACAAAGATATTGAACAAATAAAATCAAGAGGTATTGACATAAAAAATGTCGAGTTGCAAATTGAAAATTTCAAGAAAGGCTTTCCTTATGCAAACCTTGTCAAAGCAGCAACTGTTGGTGACGGACTTGTTGCGATAGAGGAAAAACAGGCAACCGGTTTAATTAAATATTATGATGAAGCATCAAAAAGTAAAGTTATTGTCAAGTTTGTTCCGGCATCAGGTGCAGCAAGCCGTATGTTTAAAAACTTGTTCGGTTTTATTGAGGAAGGAAGGTCGGAACCGGCAAATGACGGATTTCATTCTGTAGGTAACTTTTTTGAACATATCAAAGATTTTGCTTTTTATGAAGATTTAAAAGGCATTATGAAAAAAGAGGGCATTGACATTGAAGAAAAGTTAAAAAAAGGGGAATATGCTGTAATTCTGGAGTACCTGCTTAATGAAAAAGGGTTGGGATACGGCAAACTCCCCAAGGGTCTTTTAAAATTTCACAAACACAAAGACGGACACAGAATGCCGGTTGAGGAGCATATTGTCGAGTCAATAGAGTATGGAATTTCAAAGAATAAAAATGCATTTATCCACTTCACCGTTTCGCCGGAACATTTGGATAACTTTAAGAAAGAGGTTGAGGCTTTAAAGGAAAAATATGAGGATGCCACCGGTGTTTCATTTGATATCTCTTTCTCAATTCAAAAGCCGTCAACGGACACTATTGCCGTTGACATGGACAACAATCCTTTCAGGGATAAAGATGGTAATCTGGTTTTCAGACCGGGAGGACATGGTGCACTTATCGAAAATTTAAGTGAGCTTGATGCTGATCTGGTTTTTATTAAAAATATTGACAATGTGGTTCCGGACAGGATGAAGAGTGATACAGCCAAATTTAAAAAGGTACTCGGAGGATTGTTGCTATCCGTACAGGAAAAGACTTTTAAATATTTACATCAACTTGAAAATGACAACATTGATAATTCTCTGCTCAATGAGATAGAAAGCTTTGCCAATAGTGAACTTAATATTACTTTTCCGGCGGAGTATGACAGTTTCACTAATGATGAAAAGCAAAAGTATTTAATTTCCCGGCTAAACAGACCGATACGGGTTTGCGGAATGGTAAAAAACGAAGGCGAGCCGGGTGGAGGACCTTTCTGGGTTAAAAATTCAAAGGGACAGGTGTCGCTTCAGATTGTTGAATCGTCACAAATAAATCAAAATGATCCGGATCAAAAGAAAATTCTGGAAAATGCAACACATTTCAATCCTGTTGACCTTGTTTGCGGAATAAAGGATTACAAAGGTGAGCGCTTCGACCTGAAACGGTTTGTTGATCCCGAAACAGGTTTTATTTCAATAAAATCGAAAGACGGAAGAGACCTGAAGGCGCAGGAGCTACCCGGTTTGTGGAACGGGGCAATGGCCGACTGGATAACTATTTTTGTAGAGGTTCCAATCAGTACATTTAATCCGGTAAAGACGGTTAACGATTTATTGCGAAAGCAACATCAGGGATAGTACGGAAAAATCCCGTCAGGATTGTGTGCCTGCTCGTATGTTGGAGGAACTTTGCAGGATTAGCAGGGAAACGGTAAAATTACGAACCGGTTGAACCGGTGAATTTATAATATTGAAATGTATGTGTGACAGCCTGAAAGTGGTGTAAAACCTACGGCATTTTCAGGATAATGCCTTTCGCACTCCGTGCTAACCGGGCAACACATAACGCATAATACATAACACATAACTCAAAAACGCAACAACAATGGAAGCAAACACACAGTTGATCGTTGTAATGGTATCGTATATGGTACTATTAATATTATGGGGGTTATATCAGGGCAGAAAAGTAAAATCAAATGCCGATTACGCAATTGCAGGACGAAATCTGCCGGGGTGGGTCGCTGCCCTCTCCGAAAGAGCCACTGGAGAATCGTCCTGGGCATTGCTCGGATTGCCGGGTGCTGCTTATGCCACGGGGCTTACTGAAATATGGACTGCAGTCGGTTGTGTGGCGGGTATTGTCACTGCCTGGGCTGCAATTGCCTGGCGACTAAGGAATGAAGCAGAAAAATATTCGGCAAATACCTTCACCGATTATATTGCTAAAAGCCATAGTGAAGCCGGCAGATGGTTAAGGATAATCAGTAGTTTTACAATTGTCTTTTTCTTTTTCTTTTATGTGGGAGCCCAATTCCTCGGAGGCGGAAAAACTCTTCATACAATGTTCGGTATTGATGCAAAACTGGGGATGCTCATTACAGCTGCGATAATTGTTCCATATACGATTTACGGCGGCTTCAGAAGTGTTGTCTATACCGATGTCATTCAGGCGATTGTGATGATTACAACACTTGTTGCAGGGCCAATTGTCGGGATTATTTATATAGCAAATCATCCCGAACTTTTCGCACAATCAATACCCGAAGCCCTCGAAAAAGCGGGCCCGCAGTACACTTCATTAATCCAGGCCGCTTCAGGATTTGGTGCGGGAGTTGTGATTGTAGGAGGATTTTCCTGGTTTTTCGGTTATCTCGGGGGACAACCTCAGCTAAGCACAAGATTTATGGCTGTAAAAGACCCGAAGCAGGGCAGAAAAGCAAGAAATGTAGGGATTGCTTGGACACTGATTGCTTATATCGGTGCACTTTCAATAGGCTGGATTGGTATTGCTCTTTTCGGTCCGGCAGGACTTTCCGACCGTGAGTTTGTAATGCCGAAAGTATTGCTCGAAATTTTCCCGCCCGCTATTGCAGCCGTTCTGATAACCGGAGCCATTGCAGCAATGATATCAACGGCAGACTCCCTTCTAATACTCTCGGCAACGGAACTTTCGGAAAATCTTATCAAGCCGTTGTCAAAAAACAAAAACCTCTCCGGCAAAGAAAGTCTCGGGCACTCACGAATAATTACCGCCCTGCTTGCGCTCATTGCTTTAGGTGTAGCTTATGCCGTTGGTGACGGAGCATTCATTTTTACTCTCGTAAGCTATGTATGGTCAGGTATCGGAGGAACATTTTCGATTGTAATACTCTACTCTTTATTCTGGAAAAGATATCATGGTAAAGCTGCAATAATTACAATTATTTTAGGAGTACTTTTTACAATAGTATGGATAAGTTCCGGAATGGAACAGGTCTTCACATCACGGATTCTGACCTTTGTGGTTGCAGGTATTGTCGGTATTATCGCAACATACGGTTTCGGCAGCCGGAAAAATATCTATCCCGGAAACACAAAATAATTATTGGAAAATTAAGCGGCAATGTAAAAAAATATATATTTGCGACCGGTTTTATCTGGGTTTTAGAAGGATAAGTACAGGGTGTTTATGCAATGAAAAAACAAAATAAAAAATTAGGTGAATTAGCTGCGACTGCCATTTGCGGAAATGACATCAGTTCATCGGTACTTTATGTTTCGGCACTATCCATTATTTATGCAGGAAAATATGCATGGATTACCCTGATTATTGTTGCATTTATTCTCTACCTTTTCAGGAAAATATACTCGGAAGTTGTATGTGCACTGCCTCTAAACGGAGGAGCTTACAATGCACTTTTAAATACCACAAGTAAGTTTATTGCCTCTTTTGCCGCTACTCTTACCATACTTTCATATATGGCTACTTCAGTCATTTCAGCCAATGAGGCAATGCGCTACCTGCACAGTTTGTGGAGTACCGAACCGGTTATGCTTTCAACCATAGCCCTTTTGACGGTTTTTGCCTTGCTTGCTATTCTCGGTATCAGGGAATCATCAAAGGTAGCTATCGGAATTTTCATTTTTCATTTAACATCAATGGTTTTGTTAATAGTATTTGTTTTTAAATACTTACTGACAAACGGATTTGGCATTTTTTACGAAAACTGGAATCTGCCGGTAGAGGGAAGCATAACAACTGCAATTTTTCTGGGTTTTTCAGCTTCAATGCTGGGAATATCAGGATTTGAAAGCTCTGCAAATTATGTTGAAGAGCAAGACAGGGGAGTCTTTGTAAAGACATTAAGAAACATGTGGGTTATTGTCAGTATAATCAATCCCTTAATGGCCTTTCTTGCCATCTCAATAGTACACATTCCTGAAATCAAAGAACTTCACAGCGATGTTTTGTTATCACAAATGGGGAAAATAAGCGGGGGCGACTGGCTTCACTGGGTTATTTCGGTTGACGCAGTCATTGTGCTTAGCGGGGCGGTTTTAACATCATTTGTAGGTGTTACCGGATTGCTGGAGAGAATGACTCTTGACCGTATTTTACCTCCCTTTTTTCTCAAAAAGAACAAACGAAACAGTTCATACCGTATTATTATTCTCTTTTTATTAATTAGTATTTCCGTACTTTTAATAACGAAGGGAAGAGTTGAAGTTCTGGCAGGAGTTTATACAATTTCTTTCCTTTCGGTAATGGGTTTGTTTGCAATTGGAAATATCCTTCTAAAAGTCAAAAGAAGAAAACTGCCAAGGCAGTATAAAGCAACCTGGATTTCAGTACTTATTGCACTTACCGGAGTAACGATTGCATTAATCGGAAATATCTCAATTGAGTCATCCGACCCTGATATGCCGTCAAATTTCACAATATTTCTTGAGTATTTTATCCCCGGAATAATTTTTATAATAATAATGCTTAATCGCCTGACAATTCTGCGGTTACTACTCCGGCTACTGAGAAATGTTTTTGATCCGATCAGGGAGTCATTCCTAAGAATGCACGTTTCCATTAACCGTACAATTGACAGAATCAGCTCCCAGGAGTTTGTGTTTTTCACGAGAGGAGACAACATACGAAACCTGAATCAGGTAATGCTGTACATTTTAAAAAATGAGAGCACAAAAAAGCTTAAATTAGTTACTATCATTGATAAGGATGATCCTAATGCAGATAAAGTAATTGAATCATTAAAAAAAGATATTGAATTCCTTGACAAAGAGTATCCTGAAATATCCATAGAATTTGTAACTCTGACAGGTAAATTCACACCTGAACTTGTACGCGAGCTTTCAAAAAAATGGAATATTCCCATTAATTTTATGTTCATCGGTTCTCCGGGAGACCATTTTCCTTACCGTATTGAAGAACTTGGTGGCGTCAGGTTAATAATCTAATGATTTCTCAAAATAAAGAGTACTTTTGTAAAAACAGATAAAATCAGGATAATGGGCTCCGGGATAATTTTCGGGAATAAAATTTTGGATGTAGTTACGGTTTCGTGGTTCATTGCACAGTTTTACAAAGTCATTGCTTCTTTGGTTATCGAAAAAAAAGTTAACCTGAAAAGAATGATTGAAACCGGCGGGATGCCCAGTTCACATTCATCAACTGTTTCAGCACTTGCAACAGCAGTGGGAATAGTTTACGGACTTTCATCGGCTTTATTTGCTATTTCTGCTATATTTGCCGTTATCGTGATGCATGATGCCTCCGGAATCAGGCGGGCTGCCGGAGAACAAGCCGGTATATTAAACAAACTCTCCGAATCGCTTAACTCATTGTTTGAGAACAAATTTCAGCAGGAAAATTTACGTGAACTTCTCGGCCATACACGAATTGAAGTGATTGTCGGAGCCATTCTCGGAATAGCTGTTGCCCTGCTGATGAGACCTTACCTGCTGGGGTAAAAAATAATTCCAATAAGTTCTTTGTTATATGAAAATAATTTCGGACTTTTGCACCCCCTTTTTAAAAGGGTGGTTTTATTTTATAACAATTTATTAATTAACATTTAATCATTAGATTATGCCAACAAAAATTAGACTGCAGAGAAGAGGTAAGAAGAAACAAGCTTTTTACCACATAGTAATTGCGGATGGTCGTGCACCACGTGACGGGAAATTCATTGAGAATATTGGCACTTACAACCCACTCACAAATCCGGCCGACATCAAACTTAATTTCGACAGGGCTTTGTACTGGCTGCAAACCGGTGCCCAGCCGACAGATACCGTCAGGGCTATTTTATCCTACGAAGGTGTTTTGTACAAAAATCATCTTTTAAAAGGTGTAAAAAAAGGCGCTTTATCGGAAGAACAGGCCGAAGCTAAATTCCAGACATGGCTTAAAGAAAAGCAGGAAAAAATTGCCAACAAGGTTAAAAACAGTGTCCTCTCTGAAAAAGATGACAAGAAAAAACGCCTTGAGGCTGAAAGAAAAGTTAATGAAGAGAGAGCTAAAGCACTTGCTGCAAAAAGAGCTGCCGAACTTGGATTAGAAGAGGAAGCTAAAGCTGAGGAAACTGCCGGAGATATAGCCGAAAATGCAGAAGCTGCAACAGAAGAAGCTGTTGAAACGACAGAAGAAGCAAAAGAAGAGGTAAAAGAGGAGGTTAAGGAAGAAAAGAAAGAGGAGGCTCCCGAAGCCGAAGCAAAAGAAGAGAAGAAAGAGGAAGCTCCTGAAGGAGATGAAAAGAAAGAAGAGGGAAAAAGCGAGTAATGCGATTACCGGAGAATTATTAAAATAACTACTTCGGTTATGAACAGAGACGACTTCTATTATCTCGGAAGAATAGTTAAGACATCAGGTTACAAAGGTAACCTGGTGTTTTTTTTTGATGTTGACGATATTTCTTACTACAAAGACCTTGAAGCTGTATTTGTCGAAATCAGCGAGGAACTTATACCATTTGCAATAAGCGGCTTACAAATAAAAGATAACAAGACTGCTTTTGTTAAAATGGAAGATATTGATGACGAAGATCAGGCTGTAGCTCTTACGGGAAAAGACCTCTATCTCCCCCTGTCTTACCTTCCGCCTTTAACAGGAAAAAAATTCTACTTTCACGAAGTTACAGGTTTTAACATTGTTGACACCAATTATGGAAATACCGGTAAAATAGTTGATTTTATCGAACAATCGGCACAAACCCTATTTGTAATAAAAAACAATGACAAAGAGATACTTATCCCCGTTTCGGATGATATTATAAAGAAGGTTGACAGGAAAAACAAAACTATTTATATTGAAGCACCGGAAGGACTGATTGATATTTATTTATGATTTTATTTGCCTGTCCGCATTTTTTCAATATATTTGCAAGCTATGAATAAAACATCCTGGTACTGAAACAGCTAAAATTTATTAGGTTTTATTGATTTCAAAAGAAATTGTAATGCTTAAACTCAGTTTCGATAAAGAAAAAAATATCTTACGTACAATAACGGGAGGAGTTATTGGTGTTGACGATATGCTGAAGCACTATAATACAATAATTCAATCAACATCTTTCCCCAAAAGGCTTAATGTACTTATAAATTGTACTTCGACCGATTGCACGACAAAACCTGAAGAAATAGAAATTTTTTACAACAAAGTTAAAATAGCCGTTAAAAAGTATGAAAGCATAAGAGAAGCGATTTTAGTTGATCAGCCATACGAAACTGCTTTTGTGATACTGTTTGAAAAATTGATGCAGATAGAAAAATATGAATTCAAAGTTTTTCATACAGAGGATGTTGCTATGAATTGGTTGTTAAATGATTCAAATTAATTTTACCATTCAGCCCGAGAAAATATGCTTCATGACTTCGACAATCGAAAGCCTTTCAAATTTAAGCAATTTAGTGTTTTCGACGATCACAGTGCTATGAAAGTCGGTACCGACGCCGTACTGCTTGGTGCCTGGGTAAATGCTGCCGAAAAGAAAAATATCCTTGATATCGGGACAGGCTCAGGTGTAATTGCTTTGATGCTCGCTCAAAAGTCGGGTGCGAAAATAACCGGAATTGATATCCACCGCCCTTCAATCGAAGATGCAAAGCGGAATTTCTCCGACAGCAAATGGAATAACAGGTTAAAGGCAGTGCACGCTTCCTTTCAGGAGTATATTGAAAAGTGTTCAAAACACTATGATTTGATTGTCAGCAACCCGCCTTTTTTCACAAACAGCCTTAAATCGCCTGAACAACAAAAAAATATTTCAAAACATAACGATCTGCTGCCTTATGAAGAGCTTATAACAGGTGCAAGGCGAATACTTGCCGGAAACGGAAGTTTTTGTATTATAATTCCAGCAGGCGATTACAAAAGAATTATTGAACTATCGGAAAATGCCGGCCTTTTTCTAAACCGCCGATTGACAGTTTTCCCAAAACCGTCAAAACCTCTATCGAGAATTATTATGGAATTCAGCACTTCAAAACATAAAACAAACAATGACGGGCTATTCATTCGCAACGACAACAATTCCTACACATCCGAATACATTACACTCACTAAAGATTTCTACCTGGATTTCTAAATTTAATATCAGCAACCGCCTTATTTTTATTCAATCTTAATTATTAAACAAAAAGTTGTATCTTTGCAACTTAAAATTTAATCATTAAAATCATACTTTATGAGAAAAATTACACTTTTGGCTCTACTAATATCCTTTGTAGCAGCCAGTTCATTTGCAGGAGGATACCAGGTCAGGCTGCAGGGTCAGAAACAGACCGGTATCGGTTTAATCGGCACACCGCTCGCCTTTGGTGCCAGCAGTATTTTTTACAATCCCGGCTCATTATCGTTTATGCCCAATAAGGCGGACTTTTCAATTGGAGCCAGCGGGATTTTTTCAAAAGTTGTTTTTCAGGCTCAAAACTCAGATTATCAAGCCAGAACAGACAATCCTATGGGTACCCCATTCTACTTTTACGGGGCTTACAAAATTACCGACGATTTAAGTGTCGGTCTTGGTGTTAACACTCCTTACGGAAGTTCTTCGGTATGGGATGATAATTGGGACGGTCGCTATCTGATTCAGAACATTTCACTTGCGGCTATTTACATCCAGCCTACCATTGCTTACAAAATCGGTGACAAACTCGGTATTGGCGCCGGTCTTGACATCGTATCGGGTGCGGTTGAAATCAACAAAGCATTACCCGACCCTGTAAACGGAGAGTTCAATATGACAGGCTCTACAATAGCTTTTGGATTTAACGTTGGTGTTCATTTTAAAGCAACCGAGAAACTGAACATAGGTGTTGATTACCGTTCAAAAATAGATATGAAGGTTGAAAACGGTGATACAAAATTCACAGAAATTCCCACATCTCTCGGTGATTATTTCCCATCATCCGGAAATTTTGATGCAACGTTACCATTACCTGCTAATCTTGATGTAGGATTATCGTATCAGGTAACTGAAAAATTAATGCTTGCTTTCGAATTTGATTATGTATTCTGGAGTGCTTATGATTCATTGATAGTTGACTTCAAAGTCAATAATGATCTTCTTGCAGATTCAAGAAGCCCGAGAGAGTATAGCAACAGTGCTATTTTCAGAATCGGAGGCCAGTACAATCTTTCGGACAAAATTATTGCAAGAGCCGGATTCTATTATGACCCCACTCCGACAAACGAAGAATATTTCAGTCCTGAAACAGTCAGCCTTGACCAATTTGGATGGACAGTAGGACTTTCACTGATGCCCGTTAAAGGACTTAGCATTGATCTGAGTTACTTACAGCTCAGCGGCAAAGAATCAGTTAAGATGTATAAGCCTGATAATTTCGGCGGCACATATAAATCAATGGCATTTATCCCTGGGCTTGGAGTAAGTTATAGTTTCTAATTTTAAAAATTTATGATAATCATGAAATACAGATATATTTTATTATTCAGTTTATTGGGGTTGCTTTTTGCATGTCAGCCCGAAATAAAAGACGAGTTTACATACTCATCCGGCAGTGCTGATTTCAAGACCTATGTAGCGGTTGGAAATTCACTGACAGCCGGATATTCCAATGGTGCACTTTATCACTCAAGTCAGGCTAATTCATACCCAAGCATTATTGCGGAACAAATGAAAAAAGCAGGTGGCGGGGAATTCAAACAACCCGTTGTAACAAGTGAATACGGTGTACTGCCCGGAAAATTAGAACTGGGATACAAAACCGATTGTCTCGGGAATACTTCAATGGGACCTGTTCCTGCTCAGGGAACACCTGAAGGCATTGACCCCATTGGTTATACGGTTAATAATATGGGTGTTCCGGGAGCAAAATCGTTCCATCTTCTGGCTCCCGGATATGGTAATCCGGCAGGCGTTCCTCTCGGACTTGCAAATCCTTATTATGCACGTTTTGCAACAGCTCCGGATGCTACCGTTATCGGTGATGCAGCAGCTATGAACCCGACATTCTTCACGCTGTGGATTGGAAACAACGATGTTCTCGGATATGCCACCGGAGGTGGTACAGGCGACTGGATTACAGGTCAGGATACCCTTGCAGGTACAATTGATGCTATTCTGCAAAATCTGACAGCCAATGGCGCCAAAGGAGTTATTGCCAACCTTCCGGATATTATGGCAGCTCCGTTTTTTACATTTATGCAAACAAAAATTCCTTATAACGGACTTGTATTAACAAGACAAGGACAGGTTGATTCCCTGAATTTTGCCTATCAGCAGTTGGGTATTACATTCTCACTCGGTCAAAACCCATTTATCGTTGAAGATGCAACAACAGGATATCCCAGGCAAATGAAAGAGACGGATATTTTTCTTTTAACACTTCCGACTGATTCGATGCAATGCTTCGGCTATGGAAGTGCGGTTCCGATACCTCATAAGTATATACTTGATGAAAATGAGAAAAATAATGTTGACGTGGCAATTGAAGGATATAATGCTACTATTGCCGCTCTTGCCGCTAAATATGACCTCGCTCTTGTTGACATTCACAGTTATCTGAATGAAATCAAAAACGGTGTCGTTTATGACGGAGTCAGCTTTAGTGCAACATATATTACCGGAAATGCCTTTTCTTTGGACGGTGTACATTTAACACAGCAAGGCTATGCATTGGTTGCCAATCAGTTCATTATGGCTATTAATGCAAAGTTCGGTGCAAACCTGCCGACGGTCAGCGTTACAAATTACAAAGCAAACGAACTTCCGTAAAAAATTATCAATTATATTTTTTTCACAACTCACGCAAGGTTCTTTTATTAACTTTGCGTGAGTTTTTTTATGAATTGAAATTCAAGTATTAATAATATGAGAGAACTTGTCTTTGCCACAAACAATCCGCATAAATTGGAGGAGGTCGGAAAAGCAACGGAAGGAAAATTCAGAATACTGTCGCTAAAAGATATTAACTGCAATGAGGATATTCCTGAAACAGCCGAAACCCTTGAAGGAAACGCCTCTCAAAAATCGCATTATGTGTATGAGAAATTCGGGTACAACTGCTTTGGTGACGATACAGGGCTGGAAATAGAAGCTCTTGGCGGCAAACCCGGAGTTTACTCCGCACGATATTCAGGCCCGGGACATAACCACGAAAAAAATATTGATAAAATTCTTTCCGAATTAAAAGGTGTTACAAACAGAAAAGCAAGATTCAGAACCGTAATATCTCTCATAATTGATGGTAAAGAGACTCTTTTTGAAGGAATTGTAAATGGTGTAATTCTGACAGAGAGACATGGAAAGGAAGGTTTCGGGTATGATCCTGTATTTATGCCCGACGGTTATGAAAAGTCTTTTGCCGAAATGGATATAAATGAAAAAAACAAGATAAGCCACAGAGGAAGGGCAGTTAGAAAGCTGCTCGATTATTTAAATTCATTATAGAAATCACATTTGCTATTTGTGTCTATATTTGTGGCCTCACTAAACAACTTGCGTTATGAGTAAAAAGCAGTTTGCAGTTATCGGTATAGGCCAGTTCGGCGAGGCTATTGCCAAATCATTATCAAAAAAAGGTGCCGAAGTACTGGCAATTGATGCCAATCAAGAAAGGATTGACTACATATCCACGGAAGTATCTTATGCCGTCGCTTTGGATGCAACCGACAAGAAAGCCCTTTTGATGCAAAATATTCAGGATTTTGATGCGGTTGTTATTTCTATAGGCGAACAGTTTGAGCAACTATTGCTTTGTGCGGTAAATTTGATAGAGTTGAAGGTAAAACGTATTATAGCACGAGCCAAAGGAGATGCCAACAAGCTTATTCTTCAGAAACTCGGTATTGAAGAAATATTTCAACCGGAATTTGAAGTTGGTGCTCTTGTTGCCGAACGACTGATGAATCCCAGTATAGTCTCATACCTTCAGCTTCCCGACGGTTATTCAATAGCAGAAATTGAACCACCTCAGGCAATTATCGGAAGGACACTCGGCGACATCAAATTGAGAGACAATTATCGTATTAATCTGATAACCGTTAAGCGTGATTTTGAAGTTGAAAAAGAGGGGGAGAAAATTACAGAATCGCACCTGACAGGAGTACCGCAATCTACAACTGTGATTGAAAAGCAGGATAATATGCTTATTTTCGGGAAAGAAAGCGATATCCAGAAGTTTATTGAGATAAACCGTTAGACAATGGCTAACAAACTCTTTAAGATAAGGGAAAAAATTAATCTTTATATCTTCGATTCGAAAGCGAATATACTGAAGATTCTCTCCTTCATAACCGTGATAATTACTGTTTTTGTTATGGCAGGGACTATCCGGTATTACGGATTTCCCGAAACAGAAGCGACATACAAATATAACTATTTAATAATCAGGATAAGCCTTGTCTATTTTCTTATCAGATATCTTATTCTTCTTTTTTACGATTTTCATCCGCTGGAATTTATTAAAAGAAGATGGTTTGAGGGAATAATCCTTTTTCTTTTTTTCTTTGATGCACTATTTCCACGGGTATTTGAGTCGGTTTTTATCATTTCATCACTCAAACAGATTGTCAGAACGCATACATTGCTGCTTTTCCAACTCTATTTTCTGATAATAGTCTTTCTCGAAATAAGTCATACGGCTTCACGGCTGGCAAAATTAAAAATCGGGCCGGCAGCACTGCTTGCCCTCTCATTTGTTACTCTTATTTTTTCAGGAGCAGGACTGCTGATGCTTCCCGAAATGACAACCGGACATCACTTCCGTTTTCTTGATGCTGTTTTTACGGCGACAAGTGCAAGTTGCGTTACAGGCCTGACGGTAGTTGATACTGCAACATTCTTCACACTCAAGGGGAAAGTTATCATAATGCTTTTGATACAGCTTGGTGGAATTAACATACTGTCTTTTGCCGCTTTCTTCGTAACTCTTTCGCGGCGTACCGGCGGGCTGAAATACCAGTCAATCATCAAAGACTTGCTTAGTGTCGAACAACTTTCAGACACGAGGAAAATTCTAAGGTCAATTATAAAATGGAGTATTCTGATTGAACTCGCTGGGAGCATTCTTCTTTTCTTCTCGTGGGAGGATGTAATACCGTTTAAGAATGAAGAAGGGAAGATATTTTCATCGGTATTTCATGCTATTTCGGCATTTAACAATGCGGGATTCTCGCTTTTCAGCGATAATCTTTATGAGGTTGGGAAGCATAATCTCATTGGGTTTCAGCTTATTATTTCGCTGTTGGTTATTACAGGCGGACTTGGTTTTTTCGTTTTGCAGGATTTGTTCGGAATATCAAATATCCGCCGGCGTTTCAACTTCAAATGGAAATCATATCACGTCAGTACAAAAATAACCCTGCGTATGTCGGGAATATTATTGCTGGCCGGAACAATCATATTTTTCATAATAGAACGCAATAATACACTATCGGGAAAGGGATTTCTCGATGCTGCGGTTGTTTCCTTTTTTCAGTCTGTTACAACCCGTACTGCCGGTTTTAACACTGTGGATATCGCCTCTTTATCAAAACCGGTTTTGTTATTATTTTTAATTTTAATGTTTATCGGCGCAGGTTCTGGCTCCACAGGTGGTGGTATCAAGGTCAGTACTTTTGCACTGACCTTAAGGTCGGCAATTTCAACAATCAGAGGAAAAGAACATGTTGACTTCTTCAAAAGAAATATACCTTACGACATTGTTAATAAAGCATATACAATATTGATTTATGCTCTTTCAATCATTGGGATATCCACTTTTGCACTGACAATCACTGAGCCTGACACCGGATTTATGAAACTGGTTTTTGAAGAGGTTTCCGCTTTTGCAACAGTCGGCCTTTCTACAGGAATAACGCCTCATCTTTCGGATGCCGGCAGAATTATAATTATACTCTCAATGTTTGTCGGCAGGATAGGAATTCTTTCAATCGCAATGATATTAAGCAGAAAGGTTATCAGCAGCAAATATAAATATGCAAAATCAACAATAATGGTCGGATAGACAGGAAGTTGCAAATTTTTAAAATTTATTTATCCTTTTTATTACAAAACTCCATTAGTTTCACAAGGTCACCCTCTTTCGTAAGTCTAATTTTATTTTCTTTCATAAAAGATTCAATATCAGGATTTTTTTCGGCGAGGCATTTCACAATCTGCTTTTTTGTATTCGGCAAAGCCTTAATCTCACCATTACTATCCTGAATGTAATATTTTTCAACCATAAAAAAACGGTCGGTTTCGGGATTTGATTCCGACAAACTCTCAACATAACGATACACAATCCTTCTGTACAAAAACAGGCTGTAATCGCCGTCAACCAAAACTTCCAACCAGTCCTCCACAGGTTTGCCATCATAAACAAAAGAGGTAAAAATAAAACTGCGTTCCCCGATTTTTAACTGTTTGACATCAAAAGTATTTGCTATTGCCATTGTATCATTCTTATCCACAAATTCAATCTGTCGAGAATAGATATTGTAACGCAACAGCCGGTCTTTGATAATTGTTCCGTCCGATAACACGATTTCGCCCGGCAGCCACTTCTCATCAAGGTACAGTCCCGTCTCTTTTCCGTAATCGTACTTATACTCAGCTCCCGAGGCTGTAAAAGAATCATCATTCAGACTTTGTCCCGACAGAATCTCAGGTGAGCTTTGGGAATTGCTGTTGTCAGCTCCGGTATTCTTATTCCGGATTATCTGACCCGAAGTACTTAAATTAAGCAAAATCAAACTGATAAACACGATAATTATTCTATAAATTTTCATAGCTGTAATATTTAAACGTTGAGCGCATAAAATAGTGATTTTTAATGAGAAAGTCAAGTAATTTCCTCAGTTTTTTGCATTGAATTATTTTATACTTTTACGACTGCTTTTGTAAATTATAAAACCGAAAAAATGATAAGATCATTCAAAATACTGACTTCACTCCTGTTTATAACAACAATTTATCTATCTTCATTCGCACAAAAGATACATATCGGATTATTAATTAATGAAAGACCTGATACCGAGACAATTGCAGCGTATAAATTCCTGAAAGACAATCCGAAGTACATAGCCGATAAAGTATTTCTCGGCGGAATCACAAATGCCGATTCATTAAAGAAGTTTGATATTCTATGGTATCACTATTCCGATACGACTGAGATACCGGAGTATTCAAAAGCAACAATGACACAATTAAATAAATACCTGACAAGCGGAGGCAAGATGCTGCTGACTTTGGAAGCTTTTCAAATGATTAACACACTCGGAATCGAACCGAATATTCCTGAAATAAGATACAAAAAAGCGTCCGACAACGGTTACGGGAGAATGCTTGGGCTCCATTCATTTAAAAATCATCCGGTTTTCGACGGACTGAACGGCGGTGCTTACATAATGAAACTGCTCAAAGATACTATAGTCAGACAAATAGGTTATTTTGAAGGTTCCCCGGTATTAAACGGTGCTGTTGTGGCTGTTGACTGGGATTATATTTTTGTGAGGGAAAATTCAAAATTAATGCTCGAATACTGGACTGGCAAAGGCAGAGTTATGGCTCTCGGCGAATACGTAAACCTTACTGCCGGTAACCTGAACAGGCTCCATCTTGAAAAATTCCTGAATAACACAATCAATTATCTTGACAATACTGATAAATTTACGAATTTAAACTACTGGCAGTACTACGACCAACAGGTATTCAACCGGGAATTTAACTCATCCGTCACTTTTAAACACTTTCCGAAGCAATGGAAAACGGCACAAAGCGATTTGGTTATTCATCACAAAAAAGCAACAACTAATTTCTGGGATGTTGCCGGCGAAAGGATGCTGATAATGGGAAAAGAAAAGGGTGGAATTGACGAAATCTGGTCACATCCTTTTATGGCTTTAAGAGATTACGAAGCGGGAATCAAATTTGAAGATTCCGACTCTATTTTAAGCCTAAACTCCCTTACTCCCGAAATTGAAGTCCGCCCCGAATCTTTTACACGTATCTATCATTTTGACAGTTCCTCACTGAAAGAGATTATCACCGCTTCGCCGACCGAACCGGCAGGAATAATTCATTACGAACTGACAGGAAACAAACCGGTCACGCTGTTTATTAAATTCAAGAGCAATCTCCGGCTGATGTGGCCCTATTCTGAAAATGTTATTAAGAGTATTTACTGCGGCTTTGATATTAATCTGAATGCCGTCGTTATTACCGATGAAAGCGGTAATTTCTCATCCGTAATCGGCTCAAATATGGAACCGCGTTATATGGACATCGGTCAATATTCCGGTTTTAAAATAAGCCGGCCGGATGGAAATGCGGACAACAGCTATTTTGAATTTGAACCTGTTACAACCGATGATTTTCAGGCGATGGGTATTTTTCAGTTTTCAATTTTACCTGAGGAAGAATTTGATATGGTTTTTGCTGCCGACAACCGTTCTTTTGAAAATACGGTTACCACATACATTAATGCCGTTAAGAATACGGAACAATTCAATAAAGAAGCAAAAAAACATTACGATGACCTTCTTTCACACTCTCTTATTATCAAAACTCCCGACACTGTTTTTAATGAAGGATACGAATGGGCTGTTGTTGCAACAGACAGATTCTTTGTAAACACTCCGGGACTCGGAAAATCGCTTGTGGCAGGTTATTCAACCACAGACCGGGGATGGGACGGAGGTCACAAAATAAGCGGCAGACCCGGATACGGCTGGTATTTTGGCCGCGACGGCGAATGGAGCGGATTTGCCTTGCTTGATTACGGTGATTATGAAAAAGTTAAGTCGGCACTTGAATTCTATCAAAAGTTTCAGGATTTGAACGGGAAGATATTTCACGAAGTCAGCACATCCGGTTTTGTCCATTACGACGCATCGGATGCAACACCTTTGTATATTGTACTGGCAGGCAGGTATCTGCAATATTCCGGTGATATTGATTTTATAAAAGAGAGTTGGCCTTACATCAAAAAAGCCATTGATTATTGCTACTCAACAGATACTGATAACGACCGTCTGATTGAAAATACAAATGTAGGTCATGGCTGGGTCGAAGGTGGCAGGCTTTTCGGGTCACATACATCGCTGTACCTTGCCTCCTGCTGGGCAGCCGCACTTGATGCTGCTGCATATATGGCAAACGGACTTGATTTGAAAGAGGCTGAAAAGTACGGCAATGATGCCAAATCGGTCAGGGATATTATTAACAGCAGATTTTGGGATAAGAAATCGAAATACTATTATCACGGGTTGCTTCCTGACGGCTCTTTCATTGAAGAACAGACCATTATGCCTGCAATACCGATGCTTTTCGGTCAGACTGACCGGAAAAAAGCCGGAAAAATACTTCCTGTCTTTGCAGGCGATGAATTTTCAACCGACTGGGGATTGAGAATAATCAAAGAGAGCAGCGAGCTGTTCAACCCCAACGGGTACCATACGGGAAGTGTCTGGCCGTTATTCACAGGCTGGACAGCTTTGGCGGAATATGAAAATGGAAACTCCGTACAGGGATTTTCTCACATAATGAATAACCTTCAGGTTTATAAAAACTGGGGGCTGGGTTTTGTTGAAGAGGTATTAAACGGTGAAACATACAAACCGTCGGGAGTATGCCCTCATCAATGCTGGTCGGAAACAATGGTCTTGCAACCGGCAATCGAAGGAATGCTCGGTTTTTATCCCGATGCTGTAAATAATTCCCTAAAACTATCACCCCGTTTCCCTGCCGGTTGGGATTCGGTCAGTGTTTCAAATATCAGGACAGGAAACCATTTTTTACAGATGAAAATGCATAGAAAAGAGGGTGTCGTAACATATTCGTTCCAACATCAGGGAGAATCCAATCTGAAAATAATTTTCAATCCCGAATTTCCCGATGGAACTCTTATAAACGCAATCGAAATTTCCGGTGATTTTGAAAACGGGAATCTAAAACCGGATGAGATTCCCCGGTTTTATATCTCGAAAAAAATAATCCTTAAATACAAAATTTCAGGGGGAATTTGCGTACTTCCCGTAATTAACAATCCTGAACCGGGAGATAAGTCTGAAGGCTTAAGAATAATATCCACAGAACTCTTAGGCAACACTTACACCATTGTAACAGAAGGCATTACAGGTGCAAACAAGGAACTAAAAGTATATTGTCCCGGAATAAAGATAACGGAAGTCGAAAATGCTGCAATTCTTTCCCACAACAAGAATATTTACACTTTAACGGTAAGGTTTGATTCAGGCGAGGGGAAATATCAGAAGAAGAGTGTAATTATTAAGTTTCAAAAGGCAGTAAAAACTCAAAACAAATAATTACTTTTGGCAAAAAAAAGAGTGAATAAATCAGGAAGCAGGAATTATAAAATAACGGGAGTAATTGCCGTCAGTGTTGCTGCCGCAATGTGGGGATTAGACGGTGTTGTGCTCACTCCGCGTTTGTACAACTTAGATGTCGGGTTTGTGGTTTTCGTGTTGCACCTTATTCCGTTTGTCATAATGAACATCCTGTTCTTTAAAGAATACAAATGGGTTAAAAGTCTGTCATTATCCGACTGGTTCACACTTTTTCTTATTTCGCTTTTCGGAGGAGCAATCGGGACAATAGCCATTGTAAAAGCCCTTTTTCTTGTGAACTTTCATAACCTTTCCGTTATTGTCCTTCTGCAAAAGTTACAACCTGTTTTCGCAATTTCCCTTGCTTCAATTCTACTGAAAGAAAAACTGCAAAAGTACTTTATTCTCTGGGCTTCGCTTGCAATTGTCGCCAGCTATTTTCTCACCTTCGGACTGCACCTTCCCGACTTCAGCCGGGATAAAAACACCATCTATGCCGTGCTCCTTTCGCTACTTGCAGCCTTTTCGTTCGGAAGCTCAACCGTATTTAGTAAAAAGATACTCACAAAATACACTTTTCGTACTGCCACATTTTTCCGTTACGGTATTACAACTGCGATAATGCTTGTCATTGTACTCTTTTCGGGAGTTCTCAATCAGTTTGAAATAATAACGCCGGAAAATATCCTTTTCTTTTTAATAATCTCATTCACAACCGGATCCGGAGCAATATATCTTTATTACTACGGATTGGTGAGAATAAGAGCCATAATGGCCACTATTGCGGAACTTTTCTTTCCCGTATCTGCCATATTTTTCGACTATTTTATAAATGGCAGAATGCTATCGGTTGTACAATGGATAGCAGCTTTGATTATGATATTTGCTATCATAAAACTAACCGGAAAGGCTGCAAAGCAATAAGGTTTCCGTCAAAATGAAACTAAAACCCGTCATTTCGGCTATGGGAACAAGTTGCAAAGTAGGTAGGATTATAAGCAATGTTTCTCACCTATGTTCCAAGCGTCCACGCTTGGAAATACATGAAATACACTCCTTCGTGAACCTTTGAGCCTTAGTGTCTTCGTGGCATTTATTATTGTCTTCCAAAAGCTGATATTTTGATTTTTTGCCCCTCTAAATCTCCCCTATTGGGGAGACTAATGAAAGGGTA
>CAYOZZ010000333.1:0-5386 GCA_964408535.1 uncultured Bacteroidales bacterium
GCGGTTACATCAGATTTGGCAGTTTTGCTGTTTTGTTTGGTTTGTTAACAATGGTTCCCTGTGCTTCATTTAGCCAAAAAGGGATATCAAAAGGCGAAAAAGACTTAATGCATCATGAAGTTATCGGTGATAAATATGTTCCCGGTTCAAATAATAAAGGTGAAACATCTCCTGCATACAAATATGAAAGCAGCATCTTTTTTATGACTCAGGTCAATATTGATGAAAACGGAGAGAATATTCTCGGAGATGCAGCTAACGAACCTTCAATTGCTGTTGACCCTACAAATCCGGACAGGATGGCAATAGGGTGGAGGCAATTTGATGATGTGTCCAATAACTTTCGTCAGGCAGGATACGGTTATACCCTTGATGGCGGTGAAACCTGGACTTTTCCCGGAGTTATTAATCCCGGAGTCTTTCGTTCCGATCCTGTTCTTGATGCTGACAACGACGGTCGTTTTTATTATAACAGTCTTACCGTTGATAACAACGATAATATGTGGTGTGATGTTTACAGGACTGAAGTCGGTGGTGTTGAATGGGGTGAGCCGGTATATGCCCAGGGAGGTGATAAGCAGTGGATGAGAATTGACAGAACCGAAAGCACAGGAGCAGGAAATATCTATGCTATCTGGAATCAGTCGTGGAGTATTTGTCAGCCGGGCTTTTTTACACGCTCAACTGATGGTGGCGACAGCTATGAAGATTGTACCGAAATAGATGGAAGTCCCTTCTGGGGCACGCTGGCTGTTGATGGCGATGGAAATTTATATACTGTTGGTGCTGGCGGCTGGGGTGACGAAGTAATTGTTGTAAAATCAACCAACGCATCAAATGCAGGGAATCCTGTTAGCTGGCAGAATGCTGTTACCGTTGACCTTGATGGTTACATGACGGGCTGGACAAACGTTAATCCTGCCGGACTCCTCGGTCAGGCCTGGATTGATGTTGACAAGTCGGGAGGACCCGGTGACGGTAATGTTTACGTTCTGGCTTCAGTTGCGCGAAATTCCAGCAACGACGAAGGAGATGTGATGTTTACAAAAAGTACCGACGGTGGAGATACCTGGAGCGCTCCGGTACGGATAAATGATGACATAGGGACAAGTAACATCCAGTGGTTCGGAACAATGTCGGTGGCACCTAACGGTCGTATTGATGTGGTTTGGCTTGATACCCGTGATGATAATCCCGGAACATACTGGTCTTCATTATATTATTCTTATTCATTGGATCAGGGCGAAACCTGGTCGGTAAACGAAAGATTATCAGAGGCGTTCGACCCGCACGTAGGCTGGCCTAATCAGAATAAAATGGGTGACTATTTCGATATGGTTTCCGATAACAGTAGCGCTCATCTTGCCTGGGCAAACACCCTGAACGGTGAACAGGATGTTTATTACGGAAGAATTACTCCGCAACAGACAGGAATAAACGACAGAAGTAAACAAGATTTCTTGTCGATTACAAATTATCCGAATCCGTTTAAAGGAGAAACAACTATCAGGTATAAACTTAACAATCACGGTGATGTAAAAATAACAATTTTTGATGTTTACGGTAAAGAGATAAAGACAATCGTTAATGAAAAGAAGCTGCCCGGCAGTTACAGCATTGTTTTTAAGGCTGAAAATGACCTTCCGACAGGAGTTTATTATTGCAGGATGACATCAGGAACAAGCACAAAAACCGTTAGCATGATGCTGATCAGATAGAAGTAGGATCAATAAAGCAATATAAATTATAACAAGATAAGTTAAGTTAAGTAGTCTTTAGTAACTCTATACCACTTGAATATTATTTAACAATTATTGAATATTGAGTGTTTGTCAGTTCATAAAAGCTGCTGCATTGGCCTTTCCACTCCATTTGGAAGTTTATTGATTGCCTGAAAAGGCGAATGGATTACATTCTGAATCTTTTTAATAGCTTAGTTACACTATTTTTAATATGCTATTTCATAATTCGGGTTGAAGGTTGCTTTCCCATCCCCCGTTTTCTTTGAACAGAAAAGTGGGTCTCCACTTATTAAAGCTAATCTATAATAATAGCCCTCACACCTCCTGTTTCAGGATGAAACTGAACAACCGATGCATTTGCCGGCAGGGAAGCAATAACCCCAAGCTGGCTGATGGCGCAGGTTTTCTGAATTTTGATATCTTTACTGACTTCGAGGCTTACCAAAGCCGTCCCGGGTATTCTGTAGAAAAAGCCCTGACCATCCTTACCATCCTGATTAACTGCAGCAAGTTTTTCAGACAACTGATTGATCTCCCCGGTCTTTTCAATTCTAAGATTCACCTT
Source organism: uncultured Bacteroidales bacterium (assembly GCA_964408535.1). GTDB lineage: Bacteria > Bacteroidota > Bacteroidia > Bacteroidales > JAADJA01 > JAADJA01. The sequence goes on from CAYOZZ010000333.1 coordinate 2,308, forward strand.
TTCGCCGCCTGACGCACCTGTTCCTGCAACGCCGTTTCTTTCCGAAAATGTAAATACCGGCAAAAGTGTGCTCTCCGCATCAGCCTTCGGCAAAGCAGTAAAAGAGTATTTGTAGGTTTTGTCAATTGTCAGACCTGTAAACAACGAAAGATATTCTTTTTCCATCTCTTTAAGCTGCTCATCCATATAGGTAATACTCCCTGCATCATAAGCAACCTCCTGGTAACCGGTAAGCAGGTTAAAACGGTTTTCCCTTATTTTGCTAATCATATTGGCAGCCTCAACAGCCTTTTGCTCGTCCGATTTCTCAACCCACCGGTGCTCAAAATACTTTTTTTCAATAACAGCAGTATCAACTACCACCTTTTTTATAATAGTGTCGGTTTCTTCGTATAGGTTTGTTTCGGCAAAATATTTGAAAATATCGTTATAAATACTGCCGTTGTCCACACTTTTACCCGAAATTTCTTTCAACGATTCCGTACCGGTAGCCCCGTTAAACCCCATTGCAAGACCCGATTCAGTCAGGGAAAAGAGAGTTGCTTTGCCATCCTTTGCAGCTTTCGGATCAATTTCAGCAAAATAATATTGCGAAGGGTCGGGAACAGCCACCGTGCTTAATTCGGCACCCGTTATCTCATACTCATCATAATCATTCATTACAACATCTTCAAGGTCAAGATATTTGGCCGCATATTCGGCATAAGGTCCTTTCAGATGTTCGTGTTTAACAACAGTAACATCAACACGGATATATGTTTGGGGAAGTGCGTAAACAAAGCCTTTCTTCCCCGAGAGGTCGGTACTTGCGGTAATATGATACACATTAACCTGTCCGGTTGAATATAAAAATCCGAATAACAAAACGGTAAGGAATGTTCCTTTTTTCAATATTTTAATTGCTGACATCATAACTACAATTTATTATAAAACAAATTTTGTTTTTGATACACAAAAGTAAACTAAAACTTAAAATATTCCGGATTAACTTAAAAAATATTTGATTTTACCCCTTCGATGTAATATATTTGCATATCTGTTTTTCAAATTTTACAGCTATGGATAGAAAGTATTATTGCCCGAAATGTAAAGCCCTGTTAAACGTCAGGGAGTATATAGTTTTTATAGCAAACAACAAGGCAAACGAAAGAGGGATTGTTCTTCTTAGTCCGTCCCTCGGCGATTATGAAATCATTCATCCGCCCGATTTCAAATATGAAGAGGGTGACCATATTGATTTTTTCTGTCCGGTTTGTCACGAGAACCTTGCCATACCTGAGGTGAACAAAGACCTTGCAGAAGTTGATATGGTTGACGGCAATGAGAATTATAAGATCGTATTTTCGGAAATAGCAGGCAAAAAATGTACAATCAAAATAAAAGACAACAGTGTTGTCGAGATGTTCGGCGATGATGCTGATGAGTATAAGAATTTTTGGGGCGAAGGACCAAGGTATTAAGGGATTTATCTTGAGTGAAAAAATAAAATAACAAATATTTTATAGGCACGTAACAAAAGAAAGAAACGGATTTATAAACAAATAAAACTTTAGAAATGAAAAAAATTACACTTCTTTTAGCAGTAGTGATTGGTTTTTATTTCTATACCCAATCACAAAACAACAAAGGATTAGAGGATGGTTTAGTGGCCTACTATCCTTTTAACGGAAATGCAAACGATGAGAGCGGAAACGGAAATAACGGTGTTGTGTACGGTGCAACTCTAACATCAGACCGATATGGAAATGCAAACAGTGCCTATGAATTTGATGGTGTTAATGATTTTATCTCAGTCGCTACCGGACTGAATTTTGATAGTCAGTTTTCAATAAGTTTTTGGATTAAGCCGGCTGATTTACAAGAAAATACCAGCTATTCTTTAATACAAAAAGGGGAAATGTGCCCTGACGGTAATCCGAATTACAATGGATCGGCTTATTCTATTTCTCTTGATAACGGATATTTGGGATGTTATCAAAATTCAAATAAGATCGGTTGTGTTTCGAGTAGAGTAGTTGAATCTGACGGAAATTTTTTCAATGACAGAATTATTGCAAGCACCGATTCCTTGGTCAGGGTCAATCAATATTTTCACATAGTAGTGACATTTGATTTGACAATAAAGCAATTCAAAACATATATCAATCATTATTTGGTGTCCATCAATCATTATTATGAACATGGTGGTGCTTCAGACTGTTCTTTTATTAGCCCTGATGATTTTACTGACATTAACAGTACAGGATCAGAGTTAAAAATCGGAGTGTTTGAAAGTTGGTGTGGAAACAATCATAATTATCTTGGTTTTTTCCACGGTATTATTGATGATATCCGGTTTTACGACAGATTATTAGATGAATCCGAAATCACTGACCTATTCATAGAGAACTTAAACTGTTATACTATCAGGTTGTTTTTAGAAGGTACATATAATGGCTCGGATATGAACACGGCACTCAATCCCGGACAAATTTCATTATCCCAACCATACGACGACCCGCAAAGATGGAATTATCAGGGAGGCGAATCTGTTACGGCAATACCCAATAATGACATTGTGGACTGGGTGCTGGTCGAATTAAGAGAAACAACGGGAGATGCTTCAACTGCAATAGCGGATTCAATGATTGCACGAAAAGCAGCCTTTCTTTTGAAAGATGGTTTTATTACCGATTTGGACGGAGTAGGCCCTATACATTTTGGAAATAAAATTACTGACAACTTATATGTTGTCGTTTATCACCGGAATCATTTGCCGGTAATGTCATCAGCTCCATTAACAATGATAAATGATTGTTACTTCTGGGATTTTACAACTTCAGCAGACCAGGCTTATGGAGAAAATGCACAGGTTGACCTTGGTGGTGTTTTCGGTTTGATTGGAGGAGATAGTAATGCCGACGGAACTGTTGATATGAATGATAAGGATATTGACTGGACAAATGATGCAGGCAGGACAGGTTATTTTCAAAGTGATTTAAATATGGATAAAGAAGTTAATAACATTGACAAAAATGATGTCTGGGAGCCGAACATTAACAAACATTCTCAGTTGCCGGGGCTATAGTGCTGCGGTAAA
>CAYOZZ010000334.1:0-2708 GCA_964408535.1 uncultured Bacteroidales bacterium
TTCCTGGAATTTCAGTTATATAAACGACAAAAAGCCTCATTTATGGGTTGATCTGAAATATAATTACACTTTTGTTCCTTCGTCCGACAGGGAATATGACATTAACAAACTGAATCTTGAAGAAATAATTCCTTCGGATCCAAATTACCATATCGCACAAACCGTTTTTGGAGATAAAACAAGCATTCAGCTTGAGACGAAGGACCATATTGTCAATCCTCTCCCTCCTTTCGATTCAAAGCCGCTTGCAACTTTCAATTCCGTTGAAGGTCTGGGAATGAAAGGACTAAGCCTCCCCTACCTCAACATCGGAGCAAGCTACAAAGGAATGATGCTGATACTAAGAGGACTGCCTCCCCTTCCTATTTCAGATTCAGAGGGAAGTATAGGCTTGTGGGGAGTCGGTGCCGGAGTTTCATTTAATGACGTTTTAAAACCGTTAAACGACTTTCCGGTAATCTTCAGACTGACGGCTGCTTACAGTTCGACAATTATTAATGTAAAACAAGACCTTCAACCCGACGAAGCTTTCCTGAGTATCTCGGACGGACCATATAACAACCAGAATTTCAAATTAAAAACCGGAGACTTCACAATCGGACTTTTTGCAATGAAATCATTTAATATAATCACCGCCTCGGCAGGATTCGGTTACAATTACATACATTCGACAAGTGAACTTACCGGAACTTATCCCATATATGTTAAAGACCCGGCAGGTTTGCTCGGCTTTTCGGTTGCAGATATTGAAGACCCGATAAGTATCTCAAACAGCGACAATTATTTTAATGCGCAATTTAATATCGCTGCAAAATTCAATTTCTTTCTTCTGAATCTCAATTATTCAACCGGTAAATACGGCAATCTGACTGCCGGAATTGGTTTTATTCTTTAAGACTGACAGATGGAGAACACAACACAATACAGATATTTCCTTAAAATTGCCTACAATGGAGCAAACTACCACGGTTGGCAGATTCAGCCGAATGCCCCTTCGGTACAACAAACAGTAAACGAAGCCATAAGCACAATCCTGCAACGGAAAATTAACATTGTAGGCTGCGGCAGAACCGATACCGGTGTGCACGCAAAGGAGTTTTTTGCCCATTTCGATTTGAGTGAAGACATTTCAACCAAACGTGAGGATATCACAAGAAGACTCAATCATTTTCTACCAAAAGACATTTCCATTTTCAAAATCATTCCGGTTAGTCCTGATGCTCACGCCAGATTTGATGCCGTATCAAGAAGTTACGAATATATCGTTTCAACAAGAAAAGACCCTTTTTATAAAGACTTCTCTTATTATGTTCACGATAATCTGAACATTGATAAAATGAATGAAGCAGCAGAGACTCTATTGGAGTTTACCGATTTCACATCATTCTCAAAGTTACACACTCAGGTAAAAACCAATAATTGTAAAATTATAAAGGCATATTGGGAAAAAAAAGGACACCTTCTTATTTTTAAAATTACGGCAGACCGGTTTTTAAGAAATATGGTAAGGGCAATTGTCGGAACACTTTTGGATGTGGGAAGAGGAAAAATATCAACGGATGATTTCAAAAGAATCATCGAAAGCAAAAACCGCTCAAATGCAGGGTATTCGGTGCCGGCAAAGGGACTGTTTCTTACTCATATCGAATATCCGGCAGGACTTATTTATTAATACTTTTGTACACCTATGAGCATACTCTTCAGGCAATCTGCAGGTGCCAAATACCCGGTACACGGTCATAAGATGAAACTTACCGGCACTTCCGGAGTTATCAGACGACTTTACCTGCGCTAATTTCCAGCACTAAATCAAAGGATTACAGCACGGTAATGACATTGTTAAAAAAATAACAATATTTTCTTTTATTAGTAAAAATATTTATTACTTTTGCCTGTTAATTGATTAACACAACTACAAAATGGAAAAATTACCTGATAAAACTGTTGAGAGATTAAGTCAGTACAGAAGAAGTCTGAATAACCAGTTAGCAAAAGGGAAAGAGCATATTTTTTCTCACGAAATTGCCAATTTACTTCATATAACATCAGTGCAGGTGAGAAGGGATATTATGCTCATCGGTTATTCCGGAACCTTAAGAAAGGGATACGATATCAAAGAACTTGTACAACTTATCGGAGTGATTCTCGATACCGATGAAGGTCAGAAAATTGCCGTTGTCGGAATGGGAAATATCGGAAAGGCTTTCATTCACTATTTATACGAAAAACGCTCAAAGCTTAAAGTTGTGGCTGCTTTTGATATCAATCCTGAAAAGATTGACAAATCCTACGCTGATGTCTATTGCCATCATCTTGACAAACTTGAAAAGATAATAAAAAAGGAGAATATCAAAATAGGCATCATTACCACCCCTCCCCAGGTTGCACCGGAGATAGCCGATAAACTTGTTAACGCAGGGATAAAAGGAATTCTGAATTACACGCCCAAACCGCTGAGCGTACCCGATGACATCTACCTTGAAGAGTATGATATGATAACATCTCTTGAGAAGGTGGCCTATTTTGTTAAGGAAAAATAAAAGAGTTACAAGCCCTTTCAGGTTGACCCCGAATTATGCAATAGCATAATCGAAAAAGTACAATTAAGCTTTTACCAAAGGATTCAAAATGTTTTATAAATTCCGGTAGGGTTAAAAGCTAAATTGCACTAAATCGGGATTATCCCGTCTAATCCATTAGTTCGTGAG
>CAYOZZ010000335.1:0-2081 GCA_964408535.1 uncultured Bacteroidales bacterium
GCAATGTACGATGCCGTAACTGCCATATCGGGTGTGTAACGGTATTGTTGCGAAACGTAGTTCTCTTTTATATTCGGCCCGATTGCGAGCAGCTCAATATGCCTGCAACCTTCGCACCCGCAACCATGCCCCTCGAAACCGCCATGCTGGTCATCGTGTCTGCCATGGTCATTTGTTACAATCATTGTCGTAGCATCAGCATAAAACGGATCCGACTGAATTGCATTCCACAAAACATCAACAAGACTGTCGGCTGTGTGAATAGCTCCGATATAATTCGACCAGATACCGGAATGCCCGGCGTGGTCAACATCGGCAAAATAGACCCACAAAAAATGCGGATGATGGTCTTCCATAACCTGCAAAGCCTGTTCGGCTACTTCCGTGTCTGTTTCACCGACACTGTGAAAAGCCGGCCAGTATCCGGGACCGTAATCACTGTCAAAACTCGGCAACCAAAGACTTTCCAACTCTTTTAAGACATAATAGCACTCTTCTGCCGGAACATTTTTTTGCTTTCTGTAATATTCAAATATTGTCGGCAGTACGGCATAGTTTGTTTCGTGTCCCTCGTAAACAGTATCACGCACATCAGTCCAGGCACCACACCATAAAGCAGGTATCGCACGCGAGGTGTATGTGTAGTTGTCGTTATAAAACTTATCAATCATAGTACCTTCTTCGGCAAGCTCCCACATTTTCGGAGTGTAAGTGCGGGTCGGGTCTCCAAGTGTTTCCGTATATCGCGCTCCGTCAATGATAACAATAACAATCTTTTCATCCTCCTGGGAAAAAGAGATGACTCCCGATGTTATAAAAAGAAGTAAAAGTAGTAACCTCGCCATAATGATATTTTCTGCGAAGTTAAGAAAGTTCATTGATATGGCAAAAAGTGAGCTGTACAAAAATAAAACTCATAGTACATAAGGCGAGATGAAGCGTATGCATATTTAAATAAAGTACTAATTTTGCATCAAACAAATTATTGGTTTTTTCTGTTTGAGAATTTTGGATTAATCCCGATTGAAGGGAGGAAAACGGATAAAAGTCTATGATTCAAAATAATAACCATTCACAAATTGATATGTAGCAAAAACAAAAATGCTTATCATTGAACGACACCATACCGACCCGTATTTCAATATTGCTGCCGAAGAGTATATCTTAAAAGCATTTGATGATGATGTTTTTATGCTTTGGCAAAACCAACCTTCCATAATAGTCGGAAAACATCAGAATACTCTTGCCGAAATAAATTATGAATTTGTTAAAGAAAATAGAATACCGGTTGTTCGCAGAATATCGGGAGGAGGAACGGTTTTTCACGACCTTGGCAATCTGAATTTCACATTTATTTCAAAGGGTGAAAAAGGTAAGCTGGTGGATTTCAGAAGATTTACCGATCCGATAGTCGAAGTGTTGAATCTAATGGGTATTCCGGCAAAATTTGAAGGTAAGAACGACCTTAGAGTCAACGGGCTGAAGATTTCGGGTAATGCAGAACATGTTTTCAAAAACAGGGTGCTACATCACGGGACTTTACTTTTTTCATCCGACCTGAGCTATCTGAACCGGGCAATAAAAGTGAAAGATGGTAAATTTAACGACAGGGCAGTTAAATCGAACAGGAGTAAAGTTGCAAATATTATTGACTTTCCCGGCCATCCTGTTTCAATTGAAGAATTTAAGGAAAACATAATTGACTTTGTAAAGAGAAAATATAAGGAGACAAAATCGTACTCTCTGACCGAAAAAGATATTTCCGCAATAAATTCAATGGTAACAGGTAAATACTCAACCTGGAAATGGAACTTCGGTTATTCTCCGGAATACTCTCTGAGCAATAAAGTTTATACAGGTAACGGAATCGTCAACTTCCTGATTATGGTAAAAAACGGAGTCATCCGGCAGATTGAAATAACCGGAAACGGAACAGATGAATATATGGAACTGTCAACCTTGCTAAAAGGTGTTCCACACGAAGAAAAGATAATTGAGAATATTTTAAAAAAAGAACAAAATAAAAATGGCATATTAGCCCCCTCAATATCAGTTGTTCTGAAGGGATTATTTTAATTATT
>CAYOZZ010000336.1:0-3896 GCA_964408535.1 uncultured Bacteroidales bacterium
CTGCTAAACGACCTGCTGGCAATGAACTGGAAAAATAAAAACCTCCTGATGATGAGTTCCGGGAATTTCGACGGAATTGATTTTGGGGAGTTGGGGAAAAAGGTTACGGGGTAATAACGGCGCAGGGAAGAAGTTTCACGCGGCGACGCTGAAAAGTGGGAGCACGCAGCGACGCGGCGACGCAGAAAAGATATTTCACGCGGCGGCGCAGAAAAGAGGGAGCACTCGGCGGCGCTGGGAAGGTATCAATAAAAAAAGCCCTAACCAAAGGAAAGGGCTTTCAATTATTTATTAGTCATTATTATCCGTTCATTGAGATTAAAAACTCCTCGTTTGTTTCGGTAAATCTCATCTTGTCCTTCAGGAAATTTATCGCTTCAAGAGGATTCATATCCGCAAGATGATTTCTAAGTATCCAAATACGTTGCAACTGTTCTTTATCAACAAGCAGGTCTTCACGTCTTGTACTTGAAGCAACAATATCAATAGCAGGATAAATCCGCTTGTTCGACAATTTCCTGTCGAGCTGAAGTTCCATATTACCCGTACCTTTAAATTCTTCAAAGATAACTTCATCCATCTTTGAGCCTGTTTCAGTAAGTGCAGTTGCAATGATTGTCAATGAACCGCCGTTTTCAATCTGACGTGCAGCACCGAAAAAGCGTTTCGGTTTTTGCAGGGCGTTGGCTTCCACACCACCAGAAAGTACCTTGCCTGAAGCAGGAGCAACAGTATTATAAGCTCTTGCAAGCCTTGTTATCGAATCAAGAAGAATTACAACATCGTGGCCGCATTCGGTCATTCTCTTGGCTTTTTCCAGAACCAGATTTGCAATTTTAACATGTCTGTCGGCCGGCTCGTCAAAAGTGGAAGCAATTACTTCGGCTCTGACGCTTCTTGCCATATCGGTAACCTCTTCAGGCCTTTCATCAATAAGAAGAACAATAAGATAAACTTCGGGATGATTTGATGCAATTGCATTTGCAACTTCCTTCAATAAAACCGTTTTACCGGTTTTAGGCTGGGCAACAATCAACCCTCTTTGCCCTTTTCCTATCGGCGCAAACATATCAATTATCCTTGTTGACATTGAATTTTGTTTGTGTCCGGTTATATTGAATTTAACCTCAGGAAACAAGGGTGTAAGAAAATCGAAAGGTATCCTGTCACGAATTTCTTCCGGCAGCTTACCGTTAATCTTTTCAACCTTGATAAGCGGGAAATATTTTTCACCGTCCTTCGGAGGTCTGATACTTCCTTTAACAGTATCACCCGTTTTCAGTCCGAAGAGTTTTATTTGCGACTGGGAAACATATATATCATCGGGAGAATTCAGATAATTATAATCGGATGAGCGTAAAAACCCATATCCGTCCTGCATAATTTCCAAAACACCCTCGCTTGATATCATTCCTTCCGACTCAAAAGCATATTCTTTTTTGCGGTCGTTATCCTTGTTATTATTTCTGTTATTTGAGTCCCGTACATCAGATTCCCGGTTGGAAGGAGTAACCTTTTCATAGGTTTTTTCCTCTTTCTTCTGCTCTGCGACAGGCATTTCAACCGGTGTTTTAGCACTTTCCGCCGCACCCGAAATATTTTCACCCTCAAGTTCCGGAAAAAGGCTGTCGGTTTTAGTTTCCTCCTTAACTTTAGGTTTACGACCTCTCCTTTTCGGTTCGGGAGCCGCCTCGGGCTTTTGTTCCTTTGTTTCAGAAGTTTCAGCCATATCGCTCTTAGTTTTCTTTTCAACCTTTTCAGGTGGCCGCTTAATTCTTTTTCTTCTGCCCCTTGACGACTTCTCTGTTTTTTCTTTTTCAAGAATATCCTCTGTCGGGTTTAATGCCTGATGATCCAAAATCTTATATATCAGGTCTTGCTTCTTTATAGCCTCAAACTTTTTAAGGCCAAGTTCCTTTGCAATTTCTCTTAATTCGGAAACCAATTTCCCGTTAAGTTCAATAATATCGTACATGTAAATTAATTTTATTTTTCAAATATCTGATTCTCTCTATCCACTTCAAAACTGTTTTGAATATTTTATATCTTATTCTGGAATTGTCGTATATTGAAATAGTTATTCTTTCTATAATCTCCCACAAGTTATTTAATAAATTATTTTTTTCGAAGACCAATGAAAAAAATGAAACAGGGAATCAAAATGCGCTGCAAATATACAAAATAATTGAATAACCAACTATATTTTTATTTTTTTATCAAAATACTTCAAAACCATTAATAGTACTACGCTATAACTTCCTTTTTATTGTGATGATAAACATCAAGTGCGACGAGAATTGCAATAAATCCCCAGAAAGGTACCGATGCTTTATCCGTATCAAGAAAATTATTCAGAAAACCATGTGCAAAATAGGTTATCAATCCCAAAAGAACGGAAATTGCAATCAGCCTGACCTCTTTATCTTTTGATGAGGAATATAGCTTAAGTCCCCTGTAAATAACGAGTCCGAAAATAAATATTATTGATAAAGAACCAATAACTCCGGTCTCGGCAAGCGGCCCGATATATTCACTGTGTGCATTTCCCCTGTCACCGGCATTAGTACTGATAATTGTTTTTTCTCTCGACATCTGAAAAGGGGCATATAAAAACTGATAAGTTCCCGGACCCCATCCCCAGAACGGTCTTTCCCCGAACATCCTTAAAGCCGATTGCCACCGGTTTATCCTTTCCAGGTTAGAGGCATCGGATGTTATGTTTGCAATCGACTGGACATGCTCCACAAAATTAGCCGAAGAATCCTGCTTGTTACGTTCCAGTTTTTCAAGTATCTGCTGCTGAAAAGCAAAAAACAATCCGAAAAACAAGATGCCCGCAACAAGTACCCATCTAAACTTGATCTTTAATAATACCAGCACCAGAACCATTACGGCAACTGCAAGACTTAACCAGGCAGCCCGGCTATATGAAAAAATTATCGCAATAACAAAAACAGAAAAAAAGATACCGGAAATAGTCCTTGTTCCGGTACTGTATTTCTTATCAATCGAAAAAGCGAAAAGCACCGGGATAAACATGGCTAAAACAGCACCATAGGCTGTATGGTCATTATAAAAAGGAGTCATTACCCAGTGTCCCGAGTCTTCATCAAACCCATGAAGCGCATGATTATAAATAGTATAAATAATTACTCCGGTCAGCGGTATCGTATAAAGCCAGATAAAGGATTTGATTTTTGCAAAATTCTTAAAGAGGATAACGGCTACAAAATAAAACGGAACAACAAACCATAAGCGCGATAATAAAAACTTGAATGAAACAACAGGCATCTCACTTGTAATGCTGGTAAAAAGCAACCAAATAAGATTTATCAATATAGCAATTGTCACAGGATGTTTAAGCACCCTTTTGTCGTAGTTTCCTTCATACAAAAGTTTAATGATAAAAAACACCAGTACTCCGAACATCAAAGGCTCTGTTGGCAACGACACCCCAAGTCCAAGATCGGTATCTCTTAATGTTATTGCTACCGGGGTTAAAAAAGTAATAAGAAGCAGAACTTTATCAAGCGAAATAAAATAAAGAAGTACAATAAATATAACAACAGGCAGAAATGCCCCCCAGTAAAACTCTTTAATAATCAAATAAGAATTAAAAAGTATAAAGAGCAGTGCAATCAGATATACCCATATTAATTTACTTCTTTCAGTCAAGGTTGTAAAATTTAGTTACCCAATCAGGCATTTTTCGACATTCCCTTAAAATTTTCAAGAATAAGAATCACAATGAATGAGATGAAAAATGCTGCCATTGCCGAAATAACAACAATCAACCATCTGACAGGGAAAGCCTTTTTATCAGCCGGATAAGGTTTGGTAACAACATTTGTGTACGAAAACTGTCTGTCGTAATCCATATATGCCTTTTCATATTC
>CAYOZZ010000337.1:0-10088 GCA_964408535.1 uncultured Bacteroidales bacterium
CTTATTTATAAATATTTCTAAATTTCCACTACTTATTTATTTAGATTCAATATGAATACATATTTTCCTATTTTTGCCGCACATTAATAACAAAAATAGAAACTATGGACTTGTCAGTCAGTTATTTAGGGTTAAAACTTAAATCACCGATAGTGGTGGGTAGTTCAAGCCTTACCAGCTCATTGGATAATCTGAAAAAAATTGAGAACAGCGGTGCCGGAGCTGTTGTTTTAAAATCCATTTTTGAAGAGGAGATTTACAACGAATATCAAAGTATTCTTGAAAAAGAGAAGGATTTGGAGTTTCCTGACGTCCGCTTCCTGGATTACTATGATTATAAAATCAAAGATGATAATATCAAGAAGTACCTGACATTGATTTCGGAAGCCAAAAGTGCCCTGACAATTCCGGTAATAGCGAGCATTAACTGTGTCAGTTCCTGGGAATGGAGCTTTTTTGCAAAAAAACTTGAAGAGGCAGGTGCCGATGCTATCGAACTGAATATGTTTATCCTTCCTTCCGATTTCAGTATGACCTGTAATAAGATTGAGGATACATATATGGGACTGATTGAAAAGATAAAAGCAACCGTTAAAATTCCTGTTGCCGTTAAGCTAAGCTACTACTTTGCCGACCTTGCAGCTTTTGTTAAAAGGGTTTCGGAAAGCGGTGTGCAGGGAGTTGTTCTGTTTAACAGATTTTTCCATCCCGACTTTGACATTGACAATTTCAAAATAGTTCCTTCCAATGTATTAAGCCGTTCGTCAGACCTTGCTATTTCGCTGCGCTGGATGTCAATATTATCGGGACGTGTAGGTTGCGATTTAATTGCTTCAACAGGTGTTCACGACGGAGCTTCAGTGGTTAAAGAAATTCTTGCCGGAGCCGATGCCGTTCAGGTTGTTTCATCTCTGTATAAACACGGAGTGAATTATATTGAAGATATGACAGAGGAGCTAAAAGCCTGGATGAGCAAACATAATTTCGAGAAAATAGATGACTTCAAAGGTAAAATGAGCCAGATTAACAGTCCGAATCCTGCCGAATACGAAAGGGTTCAGTTTATGCGCTACTTTGAAGGTAAAAAATACGAATTAGGATAATCTTAAATAATTGCTTTATGCCGACTTTAACATTTAGTGAAAAGCTGTCACGGTTTATAGTCAACTCTATATTCCTTATGCTGGTTTGGATTGCTTTTACCAGTTCATTTGCAACACACGAATTGATTATAGGAGCATTAACTTCGATGATTATTTCATATCTGAGTATCAGGCTTTTTACCTGTTGTACGATTTCCATTTTAAATCCGGTAAAAATATTTTATATGGCCTGGTATCTGATAGTTTTTATCGTTGCTCTGATTCAGTCTAATTTTGATGTGGCACGCAGGGTTTTAACTCCTTCGCTGCCTATCAACCCGGGTATTGTAAAATTCAAAACAAAACTGACAACCAACTATTCCAAAATGGTGTTGGCAAACAGTATTACCCTTACGCCCGGGACATTAACTGTTGATATAGTTGACGACACTTTCTACATCCATTGGATTGATGTAAAGACAACCGATCCGGAGAAAGCTTTTACCGATATTGCCGAACAATTTGAAAAAATATTATTAAAAATCTTTTAATTATGACCATTATAATAACAATTGCTCTTTCGTTTATGGTTCTGGGATTTATCTTCTCGGCCATAAGATTTGTTAAGGGCCCTACAGCAGGAGACCGCACTGTGGCTCTTGATACAATAACGACTATTGCCGTTGCTGCTATTGTGCTGTTGGCTTATGTATTTCAAAGGTTTGTTTATATTGATGTTGCATTGCTTTATGCCGTTCTCGGTTTCATCGGTGTTATTGTCATTGCAAGATATCTGGAGGGTGCATTATGAGTATTATGGAAATTATCGGCGGTGCTCTTATCATTATAGGAAGTGCGTTCCTGTTTCTCGGAGCTTTGGGTATTTTCAGAATGCCCGATATCTATAACCGCTTACAGGCAGGTACCAAAGCAACTACGCTCGGTGGGATGAGTCTGATTCTCGGTGTCGGCTTTCTGGAGCCGTCCTGGATGATGAAAACGATTATTATTATTATTTTCATCGCTTATTCAAACCCTATAAGCTCGCATGCTTTGGCAAGAGCAATGTATAAAAGAAAGCGTTATCCATTGATTTTATCGGATGATAAAGAAAATATGGACGCTTACACGGAAATAAACCCACACGAAAAAGAGGAGGTTAAATCATGATATATTTCATATTAATTATCGTCCTGTTTTTGTTAATGATTGGAGCAGCAGTTTACTCCATCAGGCAAAAGGACTTATTGTATGCAACTATCGCAACAGGTATTATCAGTCTGGTATTGTCGGTTTTGTTTTACCTGCTTCAGGCTCCCGATGTTGCATTAACAGAAGCTGCTATCGGGGTAGCTCTTACAACAATTATATTCATCATTACTATCCGCAATACGGTTCGTTATGAAGATGAGCATGACAATAAGGAAAACTTTAAATCAGGTGTAAAATGAAGAAATTTATTGTAATACTATTATTAGCGATAATGGGATATTATATCTCAATCACATTTTTTGAGATTGGTTTTGGCGATTCCCATCTGGTTGAAGGAGTTACTGCCGTAAAAGATGTTTATCTCAACGAAACCGTAAGTACGCTCAAGGTTGCCAATACGGTAACAAGCATTGTAGTTAACTTCAGAGGTTTTGACACACTCGGGGAGGTAACTGTTTTATTCCTTGCGGTAACTGCCCTTGGAGGTATATTATATAAAAGAAGGCATCAGGCAGGTCAACGCTCGGTGCTTTTCTCGGCAAGTAAGGTTGTTACATCCGGCTCAAAATTACTTTTCCCGGCAATTGTCCTTCTCGGTGCCTATGTGTTTATTCATGGTCATCTTTCCCCCGGTGGAGGTTTCCAGGGAGGTGTAATCATCGCAACCGGATTTCTTTTAATGTTGCTCACTTATGAAAATTTTACGGTAGGTCATAACACTCTTTCACTTATCGAATCGCTTGCAGGAATAACCTTTGCCGGAGTCGGAATATGGGGATTGATTTACGGCGGCAGCTTTCTCGAAAACTTCCTGCCGGTGGGAACATTAAACGACCTGTTCAGTGGCGGGGTTATCCCGATTATTTATATTGCTGTCGGTTTTAAAGTAGCTGCCGAGCTTACAGGTGTTATTTATACTGTTTTACACGAAAAAGGATAAAACAATGGAAGATACATTATTTAAATTATTGGATTACGGTGTTTACGGTACGGCTGTACTGGTAATCCTGATAGGTTTGTACGGAGCACTTGTAAAACGCTCCCTGCTGAAAGTTGTTATCGGACTTTCAATAATTGATTCCGGGATTAATCTGCTATTGGTTGCAATCGGTTACCTGAAAGGCGGAACCGCTCCAATCTTTTCTCCCGGATATCTGGATAATCCGAAGATTATGGTTGACCCTATCCCCCAGGCTTTGGTTCTTACGGCCATTGTTATCGGTTTCGGTGTTACAGCCGTTGCTCTATCACTGGTAATCAGACTTTACAGACATCATCATACATTACATATTGACGAAATAAAGAATTTAAAATGGTAGGAACTCCCGTATTATTTGTAGCAATTCCCCTTCTGGCGGCATTTTTAATTCCGCTTTTCGGGATGATATGGAAAGAATCGGTCAGGGTGATCCCCGGAATTGTACTGGCATACCTCTTAGTGCTGGCAATAAACCTGATGAATTATGTTATGGTTAACGGCCCTATTATCGAAGTGATAGCTGGCTGGGCTCCCCCATTGGGTATCAATCTGGTATTCAGTGCTTTTTCAGGATTCCTCGTAACATTAATGATTTTCCTCGGATTAATTGTCTGGATTTACAGTTATCGTTTTAAACGTAATGTGGATTTTGAACCCGCAAAAAAATATTTCCTTTTGTTAATGATGTTAATCACAGGTTCTGTGGGTATGGTTTTAACGGGTGATATTTTCAACCTGTTTGTCTTTATTGAGATTACAAGTATCTCCGCATATGCACTCACCGCCTTCTACACAGGGCGTGACAGCGCCGAAGCATCGTTTAAATATTTAATGCTCGGTTCGCTGGCATCCGCCTTTCTGTTGCTGGCCATAATGATTATCTATTCGCAGTTAGGGACATTGAATATGGCTGATATAGGAAGCAAAATGCATCTTATGAAGCCTGCATATAAGATTATTGCAATAATATTTCTCTTTACCGCTCTCGGAATAGAGGCTGAGATATTCCCGTTAAACGGATGGGCTCCCGATGCTTATGCGGAAGCTCCTGGACCTGTTGGGGCAGCATTTGCAGGAATTGTTGTGAAAGCGGCAATTTATGCTTCAATACGTATAATATATACACTGTTTGATCTTAGCGGAGCTTATGACCTGCTCATTATAATCGGAATGATTACTCTGATTATTGCCGAAACATCTGCGGTACGTCAGGAGAAACTCAAAAGGATGCTGGCATATTCAAGTATCGGGCAGATGGGTCTGGTAATGGTTGCTTTCGGAATGGGAACCGAAGAGGGTGTTTTTGCAGCACTTTTCCTGATGTTTAACCACGCTATTATTAAATCATTGCTTTTCCTTTCGGGAAGCTATCTCGTTTACAATTCAAAAAATAAACTTATAAAAGAGGTTAACGGAATTGGAAAATCATTGCCCATAACATCCTTCCTTTTTGTTCTCGGCTCTTTTGCTATTGTCGGGCTTCCGCCGTTTGCAGGTTTCTGGAGCAAGCTCTCGGTACTGACAGCGGCTGCCGACAGCAATATGCTACTTATAATCGCCCTCGTACTCATCGTCAGTATTATTGAGATAGTTTATTATATGAGGGTTGTAAACAGAATCTATTTCTTTAAAAAGGATGAATCCGTTTCAACACAAAGACCGACATTCAATGCTCTGATTGCAATGGTTACTTTGGGTGCAATTGTCCTGATAGTCGGTTTTTATCCGGATGCAGTTACGGGTATTCTTCATAAAGCTTCGGCAGACCTGATGGATAAAGCAGGTTATATAAATGATGTTTTGTCACTTAAATAAATTTAGGATAAAAGATAAATTCATACAATGGAAACAATATTTTTAATATTCATCTTATTCCTTGGCGGCGCAATAGTAACATGGATGTCCGGCAAACTTGCAAGTGTTATTCAGGACATTCTGTTCCTTGCTACCATTCTTGTTCCTGCATACCTGTTTTATACAAATGTTACGACAGGTTACGCCGTTGATTTTAACGTTGGCGGTATTGAGCTAAGCTGGGGAATAAATGCTTTCGGCTGGCTGTTCTCTTTGATAGTTCTCGGTCTTGGCGTTTTTGTCGCTTTTTATGCAATCAGCTATATGAAAGGCAAAGAGCGTAAGGGTGCATTCTACTTTAATTTCATTCTCAGTGTTATGGCTATGCTTGGTATCCTGATGAGTCAGGACCTTGTATCCTTCTTCATTTTCTGGGAAATTATGACCTGGTCATCCTATCTGATGGTTGTATATAACGGAAACGATGTACAACGAATCGGTATCAAATATTTCGTATTCAGTGCCATTGGTGCTTATGCAATGCTCATGGCTATCGTTCTCATAAAATCAATGACCGGAAGTTTTATGATTGAGAGCCTTATCTCGGCATATCCTTCATTCGGTTTCGATATGCAGATACTGATTCCTATCCTTCTGTTAACAGGTTTTGGTGTAAAAGCTGCAATTATGCCTCTTCACGTTTGGGCACCGGGAGCTTACAGTAACGCACCAATGGCATACACAAGTATCTTTTCCGGTTCTCTCTCCAAGATGGGTATTTACGGGATGGTTATTGTTTTTACAACAATGCTGACTTATGTTCCCGAAGGAGTCTGGTTCAGAAATGTTGTTGCCTGGCTCGGCGGTTTTACTGCTGTTTTCGGAACTCTGTGGGCTATCAAACAGGATGATGCAAAAAAACTTCTTGCTTACTCTTCAGTTGCACAACTCGGATATATCATTGTCGGTGTTGCCATAGGTACTCCCCTCTCAATGATGTCGGGACTTTTCCTCGCCGTAATGCACGGTATCTTTAAGGGGACACTCTTTATGGTTGTCGGAGCCATTGAGCGTCAGACAGGTACAACAAATTTAACGGAAGTTACGGGCCTTATACGAAAAATGCCCTGGACCTTTGTTGCAGCCCTAATGTCAATCATTGCTTTGGCGGGTATTCCTCCTCTCGGTGGTTTTGTCGGTAAATGGATGCTTTATGAATCGCTTATTACAAGCGACCATTATCTGCTCGTTATTGTAATATTCTTCTCAAGTACCGCCGCTTTCCTTTACTGCTATAAATTTCTGTTCGGATTTTTCCTTGGACAGGAAGAGGAAGAGTGGGCACATGTTAAAGAGGCTCCTGCACTGATGGTTGTTCCTATGCTGATACTCGCCGGTTTGACATTTTTACTCGGTACTTATCCCGGAATACTTCTTAAACCGATTGCCGAAGGTATGCAGTCTCTTGGTTACGGATTGACTCAGGGACAATTATGGGATACATCAATTATCCTGAATGAATGGGGAAATCAGGTTGTATTGGAACCTATACTTTATGCTATTATCGGAATTTTTGTTTTCTTTGTGATATTTGTTACGCTAAAAAACCTGAAAAATACACGTTACGTAACAACCAAAGACATCAGTTCCTCCGGTGAAGTTCCTTTGGCTCACGAAAATCTTACATTCTCACAGAATTTCTTCCAGCCTTTCCTAAGGGCGGTTGAACCTGCTATGAGAAGACAAATTGACAAATATTACACTGCATTTGCAAACGGACTTGAATCTCTATTCGACTTTACAAGAAGGATTTATACCGGTAACGGACAGACTTACGCAATCTTTGTAATAGTATTTGTCGTTATATTATTAATTTTCAGAGAAAATATTTTCGGATTATAAAAATATTAGATAGATGGACTCAATTTGGTTTAAATTATTGGGAGTAGTTGTTTCATTCATTGTGGCTTTTACAGTCGGAATGACTTATATGGGGCTTAGCCGGAAAATAACGGCCAGGGTACAAAACCGTAAAGGGCCTCCTTTTTATCAGAATTTTATTGACGCTATTAAGTTAGGCTCAAAAACAACAGCTATTCATCACGGTGTTATGCAACATTTCGGACCGGCTTTCCTTATGGTCTCCTCCGTTATGTCGCTTTTGATTATTCCCGTTTTAAACAACGGAATGTGGTTCAGCAACCTGAACTTTCATGGTGATCTAATATTCCTTTTATACATAATGGTTTTCGGACCTTTAGGGATGGCACTCGGAGCAGGTCAGACAGGTAACCCGAACTCTGCAATCGGTGTGACTCGTGGATTAAGTCAGATGGTAGGATTTGAGATTCCCTGGGTGATGGCACTCGTTGCACTGATGATTCAGTTTAAAACAACATCAATTGTTGACCTTATGAATATTCAAGTTGAAAGCGGAACCTGGCTGATGTTCTCATCACCGTTTGCTTTTGTGGCTGCTGTTCTTGCTATGCTCGGAATGTTCAGATATTCACCGTTTGATATTGTGGGAGCACCGACTGAGCTTGCTTCAGGACCAATGTCGGAGAACGGTGGTAAATATCTTTTTACAATGATGTCGTCAGCTTCGGTATTTGCTTTCGCAAAACTAACACTTTACGTTGACCTTTTCCTCGGCGGTGCTTCAAACCTCATTGAGCTGCTGATTAAGACATTTGTTATTTATATGATACCTGTTCTTTACGGAGTTGTCAGCCCTCGTTACAGGACTGAACAATCAATCAGATATTTTTGGGGATGGCCGACATTTTTCGGCTTGCTTGCAATTTTATATGCTGTATTTTTCTAATATTGATAAGAGATGATAAACGATAAGAATTCACAAAAGATAGTTGATTTTATCCAAAACTGGGCGCGAAAACACTCTATCTGGGTTTTGGCTTACGGTACAGGTTGCGGTGCAATTGAGATTCCACCCACAATGACGTCAAGATATGATGCCGAGCGTCTCGGTGTAAGAGGTGCTGCAACTCCCCGTCAGGCTGATGTTTTGCTGATTACAGGTTACCTGACGACAAAAACCCTGAAAAGAGTAATCAGGGTTTATGAACAGATGCAGGACCCGAAATACGTTATCGGATTCGGCTCTTGTACCATAAACGGCGGAATGTATTACGACTCTTACAATACAATTAAAGTGCTGGATAAGTATTTGCCTGTTGATGTTTATATTAACGGCTGTATGCCGCGTCCCGAAGCTGTTCTGTCGGGATTTGCAAAACTTCAGGAGCTTATTGCACAAGGTAAAGCCAACGGTGCCGAAAAGTATAAGGCAAATCTGGAATGGTATCGTCAGAACCAGAAAAAGATAATACCGAACTGGGTAATGCCTGAGTATAACTGGTAATAAAAAACCTGCGTCAGGGTTGAATCCGACAGGTTTGGAAAAGAAAGTGAAATGAATAATCGGAGAAAAAAGAAAAATTAAAATGTTCATAAAATGGATGAACTGAAAACAAAAATAATAGAGCGTATTAAGGCAAATTTTCAGGATGCTACTGAAAACAACAGCTTTAATTATAACAGGCTTGATTTTACCGTAAATAAGACAACCATTCCGTCCATACTTTTCTATCTGAAGGATGAAATGGGCTTCAAACATCTTTCTCACATTACTTGTGTTGACTGGTTGGAAGAGGGTGAGTTTGAGCTTATTTTTATTGTATGGTCTCCTGTTGACAAAATAAAAGTATTTGTCCGCACACGTCTTGACAGGGAGAATCCCGTAATGGATAATATTGATATGATCTGGCGTCAGGCACATACTTACGAAAGGGAATTCAGGGAGATGTTCGGCATTCAGTTTACAGGCCTTGAAGCGCCTAAGGATTTCCTTCTTGAAGACTGGGACGGACCGCCGCCGATGCGCCGCGATTTCCATACTGAAGATTATGCTTCGGAGACATTCTTCGAACGTCCGGGAAGAGAAGATGCAGGAGATGTCAGAGAAGAAATTATAAAACGTTCGGGTGAAGAAATACCTGATTTTGCAAAAAAATATTCGAGATAAGATGAGAGAAAAAGCAACAACACTATATCTTGGTCCACAGCACCCGGGAATAACCGGAAATATGATGGTTCGCCTGAAAGTTGAAGGCGACACTATTGTTAAAGCTACAACCGAAGTCGGATATCTGCACCGTGCTTTTGAAAAATTGCAGGAAAAAAGAAACTGGCTGCAAAGTTTTACACTCTTATGCCGGTTTTGCGTTCCCGAACCTGATCCGGTTGAGGAATCCTATGCCCGTGCAGTTGAACTGCTCGAAGGACGTGAGGTTCCCGAACGGGCTAAATATATCAGGGTTCTGATGCTCGAACTTGCTCGTATCGGTTCGTATATGCTTTGGTACGGCGGGCAAAACGGATCACTCGGACTTTATACTATGGGTCAATGGAGTGTCGGTGACAGAAACTACATACTCGACCTTTTTGAAGAACTGACAGGCGGCCGTGTTTACCACATGTATATCTGGCCGGGCGGTGTAAGAAGAGATTTCCCCGAAGGGTTTGAAGATAAAGTCCTGAGAACAATGGACTACCTCGAAAAAAGATTGAAAGATTACGACGACCTTATGTTCGATAATGCTATTTTTCAGAAAAGAACTCAGGGTATCGCAGTAATCCCAAAAGAAAAAGCTGTCGAATGGGGTGTTGTAGGACCGGTTTTAAGAGGTTGCGGAATAAAAAGCGACATAAGAATTGATGATCCTTACGAGGTTTATGATAAACTTGACTTTGAAGTGCCGACAGCAGAAGGTGGCGACATCTGGGCGCGCGCGCTGGTTCGCCGACAGGAAGTAAGACAATCAATAAGAATTATCAGACAGGTTATTGAAAAAATTCCGTCAGGCGATTATTACAATCCTATTCCCAATCCTCAGAAGTGGACATTGCCGAAAGGTGATGCTTATGCACGTACGGAAGCGGTAAGAGGTGAAGTAGGAATGTATATTGCAAGTGACGGCGGAACTAAACCCAGAAGA
>CAYOZZ010000338.1:0-1695 GCA_964408535.1 uncultured Bacteroidales bacterium
GTCTCTCAGTCTCTCAGTCTCTCAGTCTCTCCCTCGCCCCCTCGCTCAGTCGCTCCCTCGTCAATAATGAGTCCTGAAAGGTTGAGAAGTGAGGTTTGGCAACCTGTAAGGTTTGCGCAAAAGGCTGAGCGCCCGGAAGAACCTTGCAGGTTTCCGCTGGCAGAGGATGTCAGGGGAATTACGTTTCATAATATACAGCTCACAACGCACCACCGCACACCGGCAAGTCACTTGCTGACTGAAGAAGATTTTAAAAAAAAGTATCGTTTTAATTCTATTATTCTGTATTTTTGTAGAAAAATAGAAACGAAATGAATTTCGAAACTTTCAGACAAGCGTTTTTTAAGCAAATATGTTTTACTTCCGGTCAGGTATTTGCCTGGTATCCTGAATTTGATAAAAACAATCTGTGGCGATGGAATAAAAAGGGCTATCTTTTAAAACTTCGGCAGGGCTATTATATGTTTGCAGAGCATAGTAATCTGCCTGATATAGATTATTATGTAGCGAATTGTATTTATAAACCTTCATATATTAGTTTACATACAGCACTGGCTTTTTTTGGATTGATTCCGGAATCTGTAATCCAGATTGTTAGTATAACAACGCTTAAAACATCACTTTTCAAAAACGAAATAGGTAGTTTTTCTTATAAAAGAATTAAAGAAAGTCTTTTTTGGGGTTACGATTATTTGGAATTTTCGGGCAATAGAACCGTAATGATGGCAATACCTGAAAAAGCACTTCTTGATTTGCTGTACTTATACCCTTTTTATCAGACTGAAAAAGAGATATTAGATTTAAGGTTAAACGAAGATATATTGTCTGAAAGTATTGATTATGAGAAACTACATTCTTTCTTATTACTTTATAAAAGCAAGAAACTGGATAAACAAGTAAACATATTGAGAAAAGTATATAATTTACATTTGTAAAAAATGATGTTTTAATATATTAAGTCGGTATGCTTCAATTGGATTATATAAAAAACTTTTATCCTGAGTTTATTCAAAACAGGGGATTACAAAAGTTTATGGTGAAGGAATATCTTCTACTACTAATCCTTGATTATCTGACAACTACGTCATTTATTAGAAAGATTGTTTTTATTGGAGGAACAAATTTACGTTTGACTAAGGGAATAGACAGGTTTTCTGAAGATTTGGATTTTGATTGTAAAGATTTGTCCAGTGAAGAATTTATTAAAATGACTGATGGAGTTGGCTTGTTTTTAAAAAGATATGGATTTAGTATTGAGATTCGTGATAAGTATAATGAGAAACTGAAGGCATTTCGCAGAAGTATATATTTCCCGGAGTTACTGTTTGAGTTAGGTCTTTCAGGATATCGTCAGGAAA
The DNA here is from genome assembly GCA_964408535.1 of uncultured Bacteroidales bacterium. Lineage (GTDB taxonomy): Bacteria > Bacteroidota > Bacteroidia > Bacteroidales > JAADJA01 > JAADJA01. The sequence goes on from CAYOZZ010000338.1 coordinate 1,359, forward strand.
GGTTTTTAATAAAAATCGAATCACAGGACCAAAAGATAAGCTACAAACGGAAAATGGCGATTATAAAAGGTTGTGGATTATATTTTTCATTTCCGGTACCCACTGATGAAGTTTTATGCTCAATGAAGATTTCAGCCCTGCTATCACGGAAAAAGGGACGCGATTTTTACGATGTTATGTTTCTAATGGAGCAAACACCTCCCGATTTTAATTTTTTATCGGCCAGGCATAACATTACAAATATGAAAGAATTAAAAGGTGCGTTTAATAATATATTACAAACAGTTGATTTATCACATAAAGTCAAAGACTTTGAACATCTTGTTTTTCAGAAGGA
>CAYOZZ010000339.1:0-15703 GCA_964408535.1 uncultured Bacteroidales bacterium
TAAACCGGAAATGTACTGCTACAAAGCTCTTTCTCCAAAGTATCCTGCCTGTTAACGAAACTAATCTTATTGGTAATGAAAACCTTAATCTGCAAATTTATGAAATAAACAATGATCTGAGAATCTGGTGTAAAAATAAAAATATCACCTTCATTGATATTCATCCCGATTTTCTGAACGAAAAAGGAGAGATGGATATGAAATATACTTACGACGGTGTGCATCTCACAAAAGAGGGATATTTACACTGGGCGGAACTGCTGAAAGACTTTATTTAGTAAACCTTCTGAGGAATCCCGACATAGTAGAGGTCAAACCCGCCATGACCGCCGGGACGGTTTGAAGAAAAAATCATCAACGTATTTACAAATCCTTCGCAGTAAACCGTAATCGGCCTGTATTCATCGCTTCCGGTATTTATCTGATCGCCAAAGTTAACGGGAGCCGACCATTCACCGTTCTCATATTTTGAGTAATAAAGGTCGTATCCGCCATAGCCACCTTCTCTGTCAGACGCAAAAACCATCAGGTTACCGTTAACAAACGGACACTTATCATCGGAGGCTGATGAAAGAGAAGATATTTTTTCAGGGGACAAAACAGTGTCCTGCGTCAAATATTCAACAATATCCATCCCTTCCGGTTTGTCAACTTTAAAAATATCGTAATTTCCGGTACGGTTTGAACAGAAGTACATCTGCTCAATTTTCTTAAAATTCTCATAATCATAACTCAGCGTTACAAAATCTTTTCCGTAAAAAGAGATATACTGGTCATCGAATTCCGAATTGATAAGTTTTATATCAACAGGTCCGTGAAAATGGGTAATTCCGTCATAAGGCATTCTGTCGAACCAGGCAATTTTCGAATCAAATCCTGCGGTATCGCTGCCGGTCGAATAAACTATCAGATGTCTGTCAACAACTGTATCAGGATCCTGCCGGTACTCATAACCGAGTTCATAAGGACCGAATTCATTATTATCTGTATTTATAATATTAAAAAGTTGATACAGGCTGGTATCATAATCTGATTGAGCATTAACAATGTCAAGAGTACCGAATTCCTGATCCCAGATTATATTGAGTCCCTGCCCCGTAATGTCAAAATTTTCTCCATAGCTGTTCCTGTTTGAAGAAAAATGAAACTGATAATGATGATTAATAATCGGTAAAGCCGAATTGTAATCATCATAGACTGAATTCAACATTTCAAAATTAACGGGATTATCAGGAAACTTTCCATATCTGTACTCTTCGGATATTTTATTATTGGGACATCCTGAAAGAATCAGAATCAAAGAGAATAGTAATGCTACATGATAAATTTTCATAATGCTTTTTTTAAGGATTGTTCTAAAAATTTAAGTTCTTTAGAAAATAAGAACATCTAAAAGACATCAAATATTGCATTAGGTTGCCCGAAACAGACTTTTGCTCAAATTAGCCGGAATACATCAAATTCACTATCCTCTCTAAATCATTTTTTGATAATTTATAATTATTCCCGTCCACCTTGTTTTTTATCATCATTTCTATGATTTCTCCTTTTTTACTTTCATCAATATTTAAATCTTTCATTTTCAGAGGGCAAGACAACTTTGCAAATAGGTTTTCAAAAGCTGTTATTGTCTCTTCCGGCGAAGGTTTACCGAAAAGGTTTTTACCGAGTTCCGAAATTCTTCCGGGGTCTCTGTCCATAATAATTTTCAACCACGCGGGATATGCAACGGTGAGTGTGGCACCGTGAGGAGAATCGTAAAGTAATGATAACACATGTCCGGTTGAATGTACTCCCCAGTCACCCACTACCCTTCCGTACGAGGTTAGTCCGTTCAGAGCATTTGTGGCTGCATACATTATTTTGGCACGCAGGTCATAATTTTGCAAATCGTCAAGCAATTCCGGTCCGAATTCCATAGCTTCACCGATTATTGAATAAACAAATTTATCAGACAAGCTTGCATCGCCCGCCCCGAAATAGTTTTCGAGTGCGTGTGCAATCAAATCGGCGATACCGTAGCCCGTATATTCACGCGAAACTGAAAATGTAAAAGAGGGATCAAGGAACGAATGCTTCGGATAAATCAGAGGATTTCCGTATCCGATCTTTTTATGGGTTTGTACGTTTTGCAGTACCGCAAACGGGTTCATTTCCGTTCCTGTCGCTGCAAGTGTCAGAACCGTAATTAAAGGGACGGCTGTTTTCGGTTTTGACATTTTTATCATTATTCTCCACGCCGAATCACTGGCGGGAATTGTCAGCGCAATCATCTTAGCCGAATCAATAACGCTGCCTCCCCCGACTGCCAGAATAACATCCACGTTATATTTCCTTCCAAGTTCAGCCGCAGCGTTTACATCCTCAACAACGGGATTCGGCTTTATGCCGCTATATTCCGTCACTTCCGCACCAATCCCATTCAACTGTTCCATAACACGGTCGTAAATTCCGTTCTTCTTGATTGAACCTTTTCCGTAAACCAAAAGCACCTTTTTGCCGTATTGTTCTATCGTCATTCCCAGTTTATCAGTAACATTTTTCCCAAAATGCAGTTTCGTGGGATTGTATATTGTGAAATTTTCCATAAGCTAACCGTTTAATATTTTTTCTTTAATCCATAATTCAAACAGAGGGTCGGAAAGATGAAAACTGTTTTTTTCATTATAAATTATTCCTGAACCCGAAAGTTTTTTCAATGCTCTTCCAAGATTTATTTTTTTCGTATCAACGTGCGAATACAGCGACTCCTTGTGTTTTACAACAACAAGTAATGTTTGAACAAGCTCACGGCTTTTATTGATATCTTCCCACTGTTTCTCAAGATAATTATTCTCAATGATAAGAAGTTGCTGTAAAATGTCTTTTAGCAAAATATCCTTATGGTTTATTCCGGTTGAAATATTTAATAAAATTTGCTGCAGAACCAATTGAGTATAGTAAGGATGTCCTTTTGTAAAGTTCAAAATGTCATCAACGAATTTATCATCCGGTATAAAGTTATTTCTCGTCAAAGTTTTTGAAATATACTTACCGAACTCATTTTTTTCAATGTAACCGAGGTTGATTATCCTTGCAAAGCGAAAAAACGGAGAATTTTGATTTACAAAAAGAGTTTCCATAACCGATTCGTAACTGCCTGAAAATATATATGTTGCGTTATCGTGAATTTGGATTTTCGATCTGATCATTTTTACAATTTTGTCACCATCAAATTTTTTTACATCTCCGAATTCATCAAATGCACAAATCATTTCTTTATCATATTTCTCAGGATAACGATTAATGAAGTCAATGCTTTCCGAGAACAGTTCCCATACATCCGGTTCCGGTGTGCTGTATTTTAAAATAAACTCAAAGTTTTCTACCGTCTGTTTTAATTCAATATTACGGAATAGCTCTGCTATATTCCCTGATATCTTTTTAAATGTTTTACCGAGTTTTCTATTGTTCAAAACCTCTTCGGTAATCTTTCGTGACAATGATTCCAAATCCGGCGTCAGGAAAAAATCAATATAAGCGGTATAAAAACCGTTTTTTTTAATCCTGTTCAAAATTTCCAATATCAGGGATGTTTTACCGAACCTTCGCGGTGCAATGATAACTACACTTTGACCCTGTAACAACAGTTCGGTAATATAACTAATTTCCTTATCCCTGCCAATTAGCTGATTCCCTTTTACCGGTTTTCCAACTTGTAATTTCGACATGTTTTTTCTGCAAAGATAATACAATTTTTGCATAATACAACATGTGTATTATATTTTTACAGACAACATGTGTATCATACATATTGTGTCTTATTCAAATTCTTAAAGTAGAAAAATGTATAGTTCTGATAATCAGCCGGGCTGAGCGTAGTCGAAACCCTGCTGACTGTTTGAAGACTGTTTTGCCATATCTTTTGCATACAGGTCTGCCATTGTATTTTCAAAATGGTCGGAGTGGGCTTTTACATATTTAAACTCGATGTACCTGTCATCTGTCAGCCGGTCAAAACGTTTCCAGTATTCTATATTTTTGACTTTTTCGCCGTTTGCCGTTGTCCAGTTATTAAGTTTCCAGTTAATTATCCACTCTGTCAACCCTTTGCGAACATACTGGCTGTCGGTTACAATTCTGACCTCCTTTTCATCAGGCAGCAGTTCCAGACCTTTTATTGCAGCCAGTAATTCTATCAGACTACTGCTTTGGGCATCCGTTTTAAAGGTTTTCAGGTCGTATTTCCCATTGTCCGATTTTATAATTACTGCATAACCACCCTTTCCCGTTTCTTTCATATAGCTGCCGTCAATAAACAGCTCCGTGATTTCTTTCTTGCCGGTATCAGCAACATAATTTTCGTATTTCCCGTCTCTTTTATCAACGATTATTGTCTTCGAAATATCATTAAACGCCGCTATATCTTTTTCATCTCTTAATACAAATTTCAGTTTAAAACCTGTATGCCAGGATTTCCGTCTCTTCATATGCAAAACTTTCCTGAACTGGTATTCGTTCTTTTTCAATACTCCGGTAAGCTTGTTATTACCGGTAATAACAAGGGTTTTTGACACAGGTGAAAAATAAACGGTTGCAGACATCCCTTCCGACGAAACTATTATTGTGAATGTTCCGTTAGTTTCATCAACAATTTCCATATTTAAAACAAGAAGGATCATATCTGTCCAAATATCAATATGTTTATTGTGATAGTCTTTACAAACATATGGTTATGTGCGTGGAATATGTAATTTTATCGGAATATACTTTTTAAACAGTTTAAAATCATTGTCGGTTGTGAACACAGGCATCGAATGATTTACAGCAATAGCACAAATTAAAAAATCCGTATTTGACCCCTGTATCCCTTTCTTTCGACTCTTATTATAAAATTCAGCAGCCTTCTCATAGTCCCGTGTTTGTAAAATTAAGTCAGGAAAGGAGCTTAATACCGAACGTAAATTATTAAACTGTTCTGTGATTTTAATACCTGACAGAAGTTCTTGTCTGACAGGGCCAATCATCTGAACTCTCCCTTCTCGAATTAATTCTTTAAGCTCATTTACAATATTATTACTGTCATTAAAACCGGTTTTTCGCAAGGCGGCAGACCATACACAGGTATCAACAATTACTTTCATTTTTTGTCTCTTTGTTTTTTATAATCGTAATCTGCCATATATTCAATTGATCCGAATAAACCGAAAATTTCCATTTGCTTTCTTTTATTAATATACTCCTTTAAAGCTTCGGTAACCACTGCCTTTTTTGTTTTATGTCTGCCTATAATACGTGCGTCTTCTATCAATTTGTCGTCTATTGCTAAGTTTGTTGCCATATCATATATTTTATTAGCGCAAAATTACACAATACGATGTGTAAAAACAAATATTTTTTTGTGTGGAAAAATTATTTTGATTTTAAACCTGCCGTATGCACTATTAACTTCACGAACTATTGAATAATTCGGGTTAAATATCCGCAACCGGCAATTCCCGGTCCGGTTATTTTATTCCGGAAATAGTCAATTCGCAAATTATATAACATCTAAAATTGTAAGAAATCGGGAAAAGATATATCTATTTGTATGTTTCATTTAGTATATTCTATACTTTTGTACAAAAAGGAAAACAATGATTAAGACGGATATATCACTTGAAGATTTGAATGCCACAAGCAAAGGTACTATGATAGAACATCTCGGGATGGAATATCTTGAGATGGGTGACGGTTTTGTAAGAGCAAAAATGCCGGTTGACGAACGTACCTGGCAACCGTACAGGATACTTCACGGAGGAGCCAGTATTGCCCTTGCCGAAACGGTTGCAAGTGTGGGGTCGGCGGCTGTCGTTGATTTGCAAAAGTTTGATGTCAGAGGTGCTTCGGTATCGGCCAACCATCTCGGAGCCGCATCGAAAGGCTATGTTTATGCAACTGCAAACCTAATCCACAGAGGTAAGATGACACACGTATGGGACGTTAAGATAACCGATGAAAAAGAGAGGAATATATCTGTCGTAAGGATGACGATAATGATAATTCCGAAATAGTTTTTACAGGCAAGCGTGATTACTTATCATAGAAATCAGATTATGGAAAAAGTGTTGGAGATAATTGATGTTTGTTTGCAAAAGAATATCCCTTTTGTGATTTACAGATACCCCGGCGACAGCACTATAATTACACGGGTTCAGCTTTCGGGGAAAATACTTTATGTCGAAAATGCAGATGAAGTCATTGATAAAGAGGGATTTATTTATGCCCCGTTTCATAGGAAAACAGATTTTCCGGTCATCTTTTTTGAGCCGGAAACAGTTATCGAAGATGATAACGTACCGCCGGCAATCTTAGATAAGATAAACGGTATGTCGCCGTTGTATCGGGATTTTCCGGTTAACATTCCGAAAGAAACTCCTGAAAGTGAATATCTTGAGAATGCGGAACATTTTATTGAGTCTTTCGGTGAAAAATTCAGGAAAGCGGTACTTTCAAGGGTCCTGATTGAGAAAAAGCCGCAGGATTTTAATACCGGCAGATACTTTTTAAAACTTACGGAAACATACCCTGACGCCTTTTGCCATTTGATACACATTCCCGGTGCCGGAACATGGACAGGTGCCACACCGGAAACATTAATCGGTTCTACACCGGAATTGACAAAAACCGTTTCCCTTGCAGGAACGAAAACCGGAAACGTAGCCCTGGAATGGGGTAATAAAGAATCGGAGGAGCAACAAATTGTAACCGACTATATAGAAAGTTTGCTTAAAGAATTTTCTATTCATTCCTATGAAAAGGATGAAACGAAAACGATAAAAGCCGGTAATGCACTTCATTTGTCAACCGGATTTCAATTCCCGACATCCGAATTAAGAAAAAATATTGCTGAGTTTATCGAAAAACTTCATCCTACTCCTGCTGTTTGCGGTTATCCGAAAGAAAAGGCATTAAAACTCATTTTGGAAACCGAAAAACATAACAGGGAATATTATTCGGGTTTTCTCGGAACCGTAAATATAAACGATACAACAGACCTTTTCGTCAATTTGCGTTGTATGAAAATTCTGCCTGATAAACTCGCCCTTTTTACCGGCGGAGGACTGACTAAGGATTCGGTACCTGAAAAGGAATGGGAGGAGACTGTTTTGAAGGCTGAAACTTTGTTAGCGCTGTTATAAGACCTAACAGGTCTCCAAGACCTGTTAGGTCTTGGAGCTCTTGGAGACCTGTCAGGTCTTGTCAGATATTTTTCTTATCATATCCGTTTCCATTATTTTTTTCCCGACCTTTGCCGCAGTAAAACAATGTTAAATCCGTATGACATCCGACAAAAAGAGCATAGCATTACTAACTGAAATCTTTGTAAAAAAAGGGTTAAAGCATATTGTTATTTCACCCGGTTCGCGTAATGCACCCATTATTATTTCATTTGCCAATCATCCTGATATTGAAGCATTGAGTATTGTAGATGAAAGGAGTGCCGCTTTTTTTGCGCTTGGAATGGCACAGTCATCGGGAAAAACGGTTGCAATTGCCTGTACTTCAGGTACTGCCGCCCTGAATTATGCTCCTGCTATTGCAGAGGCTTACTATCAGAAAATTCCGTTGTTGGTTCTTACGGCAGACAGGCCGCCGGATATGATTGACATTGGCGACGGGCAAACCATAAGGCAGAAAGATGTTTATTCCAATTACATTAAAGGAAGTTTTGAACTCCGGCCGGAAATTGAAACCGGTGATGAAATTTCAAAAGCCGCACAGATTATAAACGAAGCTATTGATATGACTATGTTCCCATCCCCGGGCCCTGTCCATATCAATATTCCGTTTGCAGAGCCTATTTATAATCAGGTTGAGAGGTCGTCTTTCGACATCGAAGTGCCACCCATACCTTTCTGGCAGGGGACAATCACCGATAAGGAAATTGAAGAATTTTCGGATATGTGGAATAAATCGGGCAGGAAACTTATCATTGCCGGAATGATGAACAGGAATGAAAAACTTGCAGGTTTGCTGAAAAAATTAACTGAGGATGAATCCGTTTTCTTACTTTCGGAAACCACATCAAATATTTCCGGGAAAATTTCCTGCACCTGTATTGACAAATTGGTTTCGACAATAACTCCCGGAGAAGCAGAAGAATTTCAACCTGACCTGTTAGTGACTTTCGGCGGCCACATTGTTTCGAAGATGATTAAGAAATTTTTGCGGGAGAACAAACCCAAGTACCACTGGCATATTGATCCGGTTGACATCAATATGGACACTTACGGCTGCCTGACATCTGAAATAGCAACACGGCCCGCATATTTCTTTGAACGGCTCCTGCCCGCTCTTAAACCGTTGAAAAGTAATTTCAGGAATATCTGGCAACAAAGAAGCATCAGATCCGAAAAGAAACACATTGATTTTCTGTCTGCCGCTCCTTATTCCGACCTTAAAGTCTTTGAAACCCTTTTACAAAATATTCCGGCAGACAGCGACCTTCACCTTGGTAACAGTACTCCTGTGCGTTATACTCAGCTTTTCAAACCATTCAAGAGTTTAAATTACTTCTCAAACCGCGGTGTAAGCGGAATTGACGGTACGGTTTCAACGGCAGCCGGTGCTGCTTTTGCATCGGGAAACCCTACAACTTTAATAACCGGTGACCTTGCATTTTTTTACGATTCCAACGCTTTGATGAATAACAATTTACCCGGAAACCTCAGAATCATAGTTATTAACAATTCGGGAGGAGGAATTTTCAGGTTTATACCCGGTCCGGACACTACTGGAAAATTGGAAAAATTCTTCGAGGCAAAACATAACCTGAATGCAAAACATATTGCAAATAATTTCGGTGTGCCATATTATAGTGCAGGAAATATTACGGAGTTGAATGATATACTGAAAGAATTTTACGCACCGCAAAATAACAAACCCGCCATTCTTGAGATATTTACTCCGAATGAGAGTAATGCAGAGGTCTTAAGAGATTACTTTTTATTTCTAAAAGGTAGCTGATGAATTAATTCCGAATGGATTGTGAAAGTTATATTAACATTCTTTTTGTAAGTTTACGCTATATTGATAAAACTAAAACCCGGTTTTTCTCTCTGTTTACATTTGCCATATTACAAAATAGATAAATATTTAATAGAAATTTTAAGTATTTTTGGGGCAATATTTAAATCTCAAAATAATGATAAAAACTAAAAAATTACTAATCTGCAACAGGAGTTATTGAAATTATTCGGCATAGATTTAAATGAAAGGCAATTAATGGAAATAAAAGGGCTTCTCTACGGCAATTTTGCAAAAAAGAAAGTTCTCCTATTATTTTAGTAATTTTAGTATTAAATATTATACAAAATGAATAAACGCAACTGGCAACCGTTAAAAAAGTACAGCGATATACTTTTTGAATTCTGGGAAGGTATTGCAAAGATTACCATTAACAGGCCCGAAGTTCTCAACGCTTTCCGTCCGACAACAGTTATGGAAATTAGCGACGCCTTGAAAATCTGTCGTGAAAATACCGACATATACGTTGTTATACTGACAGGTGCAGGCGACAGGGCTTTCTGTAGTGGCGGCGATCAGAATTACAAAAGCAAAGGCGGTTATCTTGATAAAGACGGTGTACCCCGTCTTAATGTGCTTGATGTACAGAAGCAGATACGCTCGCTTCCCAAACCTGTAATTGCTATGGTAAACGGATATGCAATCGGCGGCGGCCACGTTTTGCACGTTATGTGCGACCTGACCATTGCGTCGGAAAATGCAAAATTCGGACAAACCGGACCTAAGGTGGGTAGTTTTGATGCCGGTTTCGGCTCTTCATATCTTGCACGCCATGTGGGACAGAAAAAAGCCCGTGAAATTTGGTTTCTGAACCTGCAATATACTGCCGTAGAAGCTGAAAAAATGGGAATGGTAAACAAAGTGGTGCCTCTTGAACAATTGGAGGATGCAACTGTTGAATGGGCGCAGATAATGATGAAACGCAGTCCGATGGCACTGAGGATGATAAAAATGGGTCTGAATGCAGAGCTTGACGGACAAGCAGGTATTCAGGAACTGGCGGGAAATGCAACCCTGATGTTCTATATGATGGACGAAGCGCAGGAAGGGAAAAATGCTTTTCTCGAAAAACGTGACCCCGATTTTAAAAAGTTCCCGAAATTTCCTTAACTTTAAAATTATCTGATTTGCGATTTAAAGTAGATTATGAAAATTAAACCCTGGATACAAGCATTTCGGCTCAGAACATTGCCTCTGTCGCTCTCAAGCATTGTTTTGGGATGTTTTCTTGCCCATTTCGATGGCAGGTATAGCAGTAAAATATGTATCCTCGCTATACTTACAACCCTGTTTCTGCAAATTCTTTCCAATCTTGCCAACGACTACGGCGACTCAAAGCATGGTGTTGACAATGCCGACAGAAAAGGCCCGGAAAGGGCTGTTCAAAGCGGTGCCGTTAATCCCAAAACGATGAAAGGCGTTGTAATCCTTTTTATGATTTTGTCGTTCATAAGCGGTGTGTGGCTTATCTACGAAGGAACCAAAGGATTAAACATTCTGAATGTCGTTATCTTTCTTCTCCTCGGAATGGGTGCTATTGCAGCAGCCGTAAAATATACGATAGGGGAACATCCCTACGGTTATGCCGGTTTCGGCGATCTGTTTGTATTTCTGTTTTTCGGAATTACCGGAGTGGCAGGTACATATTATCTTAATACACACTCCTTTAACTGGCAAATACTTTTACCAGCCTCGGCAGCAGGATTGTTAAGCACAGCTGTTCTTAATCTTAACAATATGCGCGACAGGGAAAACGACAAAAATTCAGGAAAATTCACTCTCGTTGTCAGGATGGGAATTAAAAAGGCAAGGTGGTATCACTTATTTCTGCTCTTTGGCTCGGTTGTTACGGGACTTGCATATATGCTTTTAAATTACCACTCACCTTTTCAGATGTTGTTTTTGCTGACAGTTCCGCTACTTTGGATTAATGCTGCCGTGGTTTTCAAAAATACGATTCCCGAAGAACTGGACCCATATCTTAAAAAACTTGCAATTACCAGCCTGCTTTTTTCCATTACTTTCGGAATAGGTCTGTTACTATAATTAAATTTTTCCCGGTTATGACTAATAACGATATACTTCGCCGCATACGCTACACATTTGATTTTAGCGACTCAAAAATGATTGAGATTTTCGGTCTTGCAGACTCAATGGTTACAAGAGCCGAAATAAGCGACTGGTTAAAAAGAGACGACGATCCTGAGTGCAAGGTGCTTTACGATAACTATCTTGCCGTTTTTCTGAACGGATTGATTAATTACAAGCGTGGGAAAAAAGATGATGCACAGCACAAACCGGAGAAAAAACTGAATAACAACATCATTTTCAGAAAATTAAAAATCGCCCTGAATCTTAAGGATGATGATGTTCTGGAGATACTTGAACTTGCAGGCAAAACAATTAGCAAACACGAACTGAGTGCATTTTTTCGTAAACCCGGACAAAGTCAGTACCGCCCCTGTAAAGACCAGATACTCCGGAATTTTCTTCAGGGAATGCAGATAAAATACCGTGACAGCAAAAAATAACCGTAATTATGACCTCCGATCTCACTGCAACATATAAAAAGCATACTCTTATTTTTAAACGTCCGGCAGGCACTTCACGCGGTATTCTGACATCAAAAGATATCTGGATTATCACCGTCGCGGATAAAAATAATCCTGAAAAAAAGGGAACCGGAGAATGTTCACCTTTAAAGGGACTGAGCATTGACGACAGGCAGGATTACGAACTGAAATTAAATGAAGTTTGCCGCAATATAGATAATGCGGATTATTTTCTTGATAAAGGATTAACTGATTTTCCTTCAATTGCATTCGGGCTGGAGATGGCGCTGAAAGACATCGAAACAGGAGGGAAAAGTGTTCTTTTCCCATCGGAATTTACCAAAGGCTCTGACTCCATTAAAATTAACGGTCTGGTGTGGATGGGAGAGTTTGACTTTATGAAAAACCAGATAATTGAAAAAATTAATGCCGGTTTCTCTTGTATTAAGCTGAAGATCGGTGCTATTGATTTTGAAAAGGAGATTGAACTAATCAGGACAATCAGAAAAGAGTTTTCAGCAGGAGATATTGAAATAAGAGTTGATGCTAACGGTGCCTTTTCTCCCGAAACAGCTTTGGAAAAGCTGAAAGTCCTTTCCGGCTTCGACCTTCATTCAATAGAACAACCTATAAAGCAGGGGCAGTGGGAAGAAATGGCAAACCTTTGTGAGCTTACGCCTCTTCCTGTTGCTCTTGACGAAGAGCTGATAGGGATAAACGGTTTTGAAGAAAAAAAAAGATTGATAGAAACAATAAAACCGCAGTATATCATTCTGAAACCAAGTCTCACCGGTGGTTTTAAAGCTTCGAAGGAATGGATTGACCTTGCAGAGGGAAATAAGGCAGGTTGGTGGATAACTTCTGCCCTCGAATCGAATATCGGCCTGAATGCTATTGCCCAGTGGACTTACACCCTTGGAAACAAAATGCCACAGGGACTTGGTACCGGTAAGCTTTTTGTTAATAATTTCGATTCACCCCTCTTTATAGAGAGTGGCTGCCTTTGGTTCAGGCATACTTCTGATTTATGATTGAATAGCGATACTCATCCCAAATTTCCCCATTTTTAATTACAGACTTTTCTTCTGCGCCGGTGTAATTTTGCTGCATTTTTAAAATTTATCTGTTAAAAAATAGTTTACTTTCGCACGCTCAAAATTTTAAAGTGAGTATTAACGTAAAAAATGAAATAATATGGGAAAAATTAATGAGAAACTTGTGAAAAGCTGCAATGATGCGCTGATAACTTTCAAAAAGCTTGATTTGAATGATTATTCGGATTTAAGCTCCAAACTGGAGTGGTGCATCGGGAGTTATGAGTATGACAAAAATCCTGAGGGACTGATTGAGTATGGAACTTTGGCACTTAACGCGCTTAAAGAATACAAATCAAAGAATCCCCGTAAGGTGAACAAAAGAATTATCGAAAATCTTGAAAAGGTCATTGGAGATTATTCGAAGAATTAGTAAATTTTCATAACTGATTAAGTTGTTAGAGCCGGCAAAAAAAATTGCCGGTTTTTTTATTGTCTGCCTGTAAATACGGTTTTTTAACATTTTTATCCCTTTTGTATGTAATGATTTCTCATCTTTGTCGTTAATTGTTAAAACAGATTAATCATTTCACATCCGCATATGGAATCTCAAACGGATTACTCTGCTCTTAATAAGAGAATAGAAGTTCTTAAACTGACAAAAGTTTTTTCGGAAACGGAAGAAACCGTATTGGGCGAAATAGCATTGGAATTAGATGAGATAAAGGCTAAGCGCAATCAGAATATTTTCAAAAAAGGAGAAGAAGGTGATGCGATGTACATCATCAAAAGCGGTAGCGTCAGGGTTCACGATGGCGGTCATATTTTGTCAAGACTATATTCCGGACAGGTATTCGGTGAGTTTGCCCTGTTTGATAAAGAGTCGCGCTCGGCTTCGGTCACTGCCGACGAGCCGGTTGTTCTTTACAGATTGAGCCGGGATAACTTTTACAGGATAATGGCCGAAAAAGCGGAAGTCACCAAAAGTGTTTTGCGGAAAGTCATAAAGAGAATCAGGGAGATGAACGAGCTTGAGAGTAAGCTGGCAAAAAGCTATCTGAAAATTCAAAGACAGAAAAACGAGATTGAAGAACAGCGCGATAGCATTCTTAAACAGAAAGCCGAACTCGAAGAAGCCAATAATAATCTGATAAAATTGAATGAAGAGAAAAACCGGTTGATAAGTGTTGTATCGCACGGATTGCGCAATCCGCTTACAAGCAGCCTTAGCGTTATTGACCTTCTGGAAAATGAAACGGAAAATCTTTCGGAAGACCAAAAGGAATATATCAGACTGATAAGCAATAGCTTGCGAAGAATGAACAGTATGATAAATCAAACTCTTGACATTGACACAATTCAGTTGCAGCGTAGTAATCTGAAACCTGAAAAGGTTAATCTTGCCCGGATATTAAAGCAGGTAGAAAAGAGTTTTAAATATGCCTTAAAGATCAAAAAACTGACTCTGGAGCTAAAGACTGAAGATCTGTTTGTGGAAGTTGACCGCAATTTTATCTTTCTGATTTTCGACAATATCGTTTCCAACGCCGTAAAATTTTCACCATCCGATTCAAAAATTACGATTGACCTTTTTCAATCGGGAAATGATGCCATAGTTGAGATTAGCGACGAAGGTCCGGGTATTAGCCGGGAAGCTCTTCATACCCTGTTCGACAAACCGCAGATTCATGGAAGACAAAAAGACAGGACAGGATTGTCAATCGTGAAAAAATATGTGGAAGCTATGCACGGAAAAATTGAATGCCTGAGCAAACCAGGGCAGGGAACAACATTTGTAGTCTCTTTCCGGCTTATCAGTATTGACTAAAATCACTTTCTGTTTAACCCGTCTTATGCACTGTGAGTGATATAAATTGTTTAATTAAATAATGAATTAGTGGATTAGGCGGAGTAATCCCGGTTTTATGCAATTCAGCTTTTAAACCTTCCGGTTTTTTTCGTATCAAACTATCAAATTCAGTTCCGGAACATTTTATTTTTTTAATAACTAAAAATTTACAACTATGAAAAAAGTGATTTTAAATGGATTTCTGTTTGCAATGGTTTCTCTCCTGATAATTACAGGATGTAATAAAGAGGATGATAGTATTGCTATAAACGACAATACGCCGGTAACATCTGATGAAAATCCGGAAGCAGACGCGATTTGCAATGCAGATGTAAATATGATGTTTAGTGATGTTTTTGATATTGCAGATGAAGCGTACATATCGGCTTCAGGTTATAAATCATCCGGTTACGATGATTCGTATTTTATTGGAGGCTGCGCTACTATTACACTTGATACTTTGTCGAATCCCCGTATGCTGACAGTTGATTTTGGTGATGAAAATTGCCTTTGCAACGACGGACACTACAGACGAGGGAAAATAATTATTACATTTACAGGACCTTACAGAATGATTGGGACGGTTATTACCCACAGTTTCGACAATTATTATGTTGATGATAATGCCGTAATGGGCAGTATGATAGTTACAAATGCAGGACGTGATGAGTATAATAACCTGAATTATCTGATATCGTCGAATGCGATAATCATCAGGGCCGACAGTTCAGGACAGTTTACAAGGGCAGGCAATTTCAGAAGGATATGGATAGAAGGAGAAAATACTCCCGACCGCTTTGACGATATTTATCTTATTAAAGGAAAGGCTTACGGTCAGCTTGCTTCGGGCTCAAACTACCGTATGAATATTGTCAACCCGTTAAGAAGAGAAATCGGATGTAAATACTTTGTTAGCGGTGTTTTCAAATTTAAAACGGTAAACAAACCGGAAGCTATCTTCAACTATGGTGATGGTGAATGCGATAATATTGCAACGGTGACAATAAACGGTATAACTCATACGATTTACCTGCCGTAATAAAAAAATGTCCGGTCTTTTTCGACCGGACATTTTGTTAACCCTTCCGGAATTTTAAAAATATTCTGAATCCTTTGTTAATAACTTAGTTACTCTGTTTTTAATATGCTATGGCATAACTCGTTACTGCACTTGAATGTATAATACCTCAAAGAAATTGGTCCAAAATCTTGTATTAGTA
>CAYOZZ010000340.1:0-6122 GCA_964408535.1 uncultured Bacteroidales bacterium
AACAGATTAACTCAATGATAAAGTAACCTCTGCAATCTGTTGAAGAACAGAGTGTTTGTCTTCAATAGCATTGCCAACGACAATAATATCGGCTCCGGCATTAAACCTTTCGGCAGCAGCTTCCGGTGTTTTGATTCCTCCTCCTACAATAAGAGGGACGGAAATATTGGCTTTTACCTTTGCTATCATACTGACGGGAACAGGATTCATAGCACCGCTGCCACCGTCCATATATATTAGCTTAAGTCCGAGCATTTCGCCTGCCATTGCCGTAGAGACGGCAATTTCATCTTTATCGGCAGGTATCGGAAGAGAGTTGCTCATATATAAAGCTGTTGTTGTTCTCCCGCTGTCAATTAGCATATAGCCTGTCGGTAATATCTCCAGATTACTCTTTTTAAGATAAGGAGCAGCTATAACATGTTTTCCGATAAGGAGCTCGGGATTTCTCCCCGAAATAAGAGAGAGCAGCAAGATACCGTCAGCTCTGTCATTTATCTGCATTGTGTCGCCCGGGAATATGATAACCGGTATATCACTGTTTTCTTTAAGTATCTTGATTGTTTCTCCGAGAATATCATTTGTAAGCAGGCTTCCTCCGACGAAAAAAAACGAGACACCTGTTTTTGAGGCCATATCTGCCAGTTTCTCCACATCCCGGAATGAATACTTGTCCGGATCAAGTAAAACTGCAAATTGTTTCTTGTTGTTATTTAGAGAGTTATATAGATTCATAAAGTTCGTTACGTCAAATCGTTCACAAAAGTAAGCAAAAAGGGAAAATATGCAAAAATAAAAAAAGGTTATTCAAAAAATGCTTGCGTAAAAAGACCTAACAGGTTTCAAAAACCTGTTAGGTCTTTTTACGATTTACGCCTCAAATTCCCCCAAAAACTCCTGCAAAATATTTTTACTGGAGTAGATAAGCCGTAATTCTAAAATGTTATTTTTTAGCCGGTTTAACCATAATCGTCAGAATAGTACCTATCAGTACGGCTACACCTGAAATTGTAAATGCAAGGGGGAAATTACCCACGTCACCGAGTTTACCTCCGAGAATAGGGCCTAATATACCTCCCACACCGTAAGCGAGAAAAACGAACGGGTAGTTTTGTCCGACATTCCTGGCTCCGAAAGTATCGGCAGTTATGGTTGGGAACAGTGCAAAGTTTCCACCGAAGTTAAAACCTATCAGTGTTGCTCCGAGATAGAGTAAAATTTCGCTTCCTGCCATATAGGTAAAAAGTATAACGAGGATACCCTGGGTTGCAGTCATAATAATTATGGATGTTTTTCTTCCCAGTTTATCGCTAAGTGTACCCCACACGATACGGCCGATTCCGTTTGCAAGGCTGAAGAATACGGCCATTGCCGTTCCTGCGATTGCACTTGCTTCGGCAGTTGATAAGCCGTTGGCTGTCAGAGCTTCCATCGGGTAAAGTTTCATCAGTCCGATAGACATCAATCCTGCACCGGCACTAAAGACAAAGGTTAGAAATATCAGGTAAAACTGAACCTTACCAAGCATCTCATTGCTCGTAAATTCCCTGTCGTCGGCTTTTGTTCCCGGTTCGGCTTTCTTCTCGACATAGCCGGCAGGTTTCCATCCTGCAGGAGGAAACTTCATCCACAGGCCGCCGATTATAACCATTGCAGCAAAAGCTATCCCGTAGGTTACAAATGTCGAAGCAAGACCGATATTGTCAATCAGGTGACCCCAGGAACCTGCCAGTTTCACCCAGAGCATCGCCCCGAAACCGAAACCTGCAACCGCAAGACCGGTTATCATACCTTTTTTATCGGGGAACCAGCGCATTCCGACAGCAATTGGTACAACATAAGCAAAACCGATACCGGCACCACCTATCAATCCTACAAAAATCAACAGCGGCCAGAATCCTGTTCCGCCGAATAGTCCGGCAAAGACATAACCGGCTCCGAGAACAACACCTCCGATTATGGCAAGCCGTTGTGGCCCCCAGGCAGCAAGTTTTTTACCGGCAAAAACCATTACAACGGCAAAAGATACCAGACCAATGGCAAAAATCCACTGAGTGTCGGCTTTTGACCAGCCTTCGGCTGTAAGCGAGGGGGTAAATACCGACCAGGCATAAATGGCTCCGAGAGCAAGCTGGATAAGTATGGCGCCAACTACAACGAGGCTTCTGTTCATTACTTTTTGATTTTCCATTTTTAAATCTTTTATGTTTTTAACCTGTTATAAAAGAAAAAAAGACATCCGTATGATGTGGATGTCTTTTTCTGTTTTCAATTATCGTTTCACTTCGACTTTGGCACCTCCTATAATCTCTTCAACAACACCCGGGTCAAGCAGTGTGGAAGTATCACCAAGATTTGAGGCATCACCTTCACCTATCTTTCTAAGGATACGACGCATAATCTTTCCTGATCTTGTCTTTGGAAGTCCGCTGACGATTTGAATAACGTCTGGTTTGGCTATAGGTCCGATCATCTTGGTTACGGTAGCACGAATCTCTTTCTCGATTGTTTCCAACTCATTATCCGAAAGCTCCTCGCAGGTAACATAGGCATATATTCCCTGACCTTTTATAGGATGAGGATAGCCAACAACTGCCGATTCGTTAACTTTCGGATGTTGGTTTATTGCATCCTCAACTTCGGCAGTACCGATTCTGTGACCTGAAACATTGATAACATCATCCACACGACCCATAATTCTGTAGTAGCCCTCCTCATCGCGTTTTGCACCGTCACCGGTGAAATATAGTCCCGGATAGGTTGAGAAATATGTCTGGTAGCATCTTTTATGGTCGCCATAAGTTGTTCTGAGCATCCCGGGCCAGGGGAATTTGATACAAAGGTTACCTTCAACACCGTTTCCTTCGAGGATATTGCCTTCGTTATCAACAAGTACAGGCTGAACACCCGGCAGTGGCAGTGTTGCAAACGACGGTTTTGTCGGTGTGATACCGGCAAGCGGAGTTATCATAATTCCCCCTGTTTCGGTTTGCCACCAGGTATCAACAATCGGGCATTTTCCTCTGCCGACAATGTCGTGATACCATCTCCAGGCCTCTTCATTGATAGGTTCACCAACCGTTCCGAGAACTTTAAGAGATGAAAGGTCATGACTTGTAACGAATTGATTTCCCTGAGCCACCAGAGCACGGATAGCTGTCGGAGCCGTATAGAACTGATTGACTTTGTATTTATCAACAACATCCCAGAAACGTCCTGCATCAGGCCATGTCGGGACTCCCTCAAACATTACGGAAGTGGCTCCGGCCAGCAACGGCCCGTAAACAATATAGCTGTGACCTGTCACCCATCCGATATCGGCGGTACACCACCACACATCACCTTCGTTATACTGGAATACATTCAGGAAGGTAAACTCGGCATACATCATATATCCTGCAATTGTATGAAGAACGCCCTTTGGTTTTCCCGTTGAACCCGAAGTGTAAAGAATGAAGAGTGTATCTTCCGAATCCATTGATTCAGCTTCGTTATCAAATCCCACTCCGTCAATAAGGTCGTGCCACCAGATATCACGGCCTTCTTTCATCGGAATATCTTCTCCGGTGTGTTTCAGTACAATTGAATTTTTAATTGTGGGGCAGGTTTTAAGAGCTTCGTCAACAATAGCTTTCAGAGGAATCGTTTTTGTTCCTCTGTATCCGCCGTCGGATGTAATTACAACATTTGACTCGGCATCATTAATTCTGTCGGCAAGTGCATTAGCAGAGAATCCGGCAAAAACGATTGAATGTATGGCTCCGATTCTTGCGCAGGCAAGCATAGCAATTGGGAGTTCGAGAACCATAGGCAGATAGATGGCAACCCTGTCACCTTTTTTAACGCCTATTTTTTTCAAACCGTTTGCAAATTGCTTAACCTTGTCAAACAGCTCGCCGTAAGTAATCTTTATCTCTTTATCTTCCGGGTTGTTAGGTTCCCATATCAAAGCCACCTGATCTTTACGCTCAGGCAAATTACGCTCGAAAATATTCTCAGTAATATTTAACTTGCCGTTTTTGAACCACTTAACGTAAGGGGCATCCTTACCCTCAAAATACCAGTCAAGAACCTGGTCCCACTTTTTATGCCATTTATAATTTTCGGCAATCGCACCCCAAAAGCCCTCGGGATCGTCAACACTTTTTTGGTATTGTTGATAATATTCTGCAAAATTTGAAATTTTTTTAAGCATAACTTTATTTTTTTAAATTAATAAATATGTTGTTTTTAACTTCTGTTCCTGTTTCCGGTCTTAATTCACTCTTTCCATCATTTCCCTTTCCAAAACACCTGCAAGGTTTTTCCCTCTCACTAACCCTCACGCAAAACTTACAGGATTTGCCCGATTCATTATTAGAAGAAATAATAAACTCCTAACAAGACCCTAAAATTACCAATTTCTTTCGGATCTGTTATTATTCCGTACTCATCAATTTTCGAATCCTTTGTAGCATAAGCCGCTACTGTATATTCCAACTCGGGAGCTATTCTGAATTTACCTGTGTTATATATCAGCCGTGGAGCTATTCTGTAAGCATAAGCAATATTGGCACCCCGTGCATAAGTCTGCCCGGCTCCGTCGGGGAATAAATATTTTTTATCGGATGTGCCGAGATTTTTGGTGTATCCTGCAAACAGCCCGACTTTCAGTTTTTTTCCGTTGGTGTTAAAATCAAACCAAAACGACATTGTATTTATAGGAGTATAGTTAAATGACGAATATGCATAATTACCTGAAACCGGTATTGAGTCAGCGCCCGATACCGCATAACCACCCAGCATAGTCATACTGTACATCATCTGCCCGTAAACACCGTAAAGTTTGACTGTAACGGGCTTGAGAGCAATTTTAACAAATCCGTAAAAACTCATTCCCGATACATAATCATTGGCTTTTAATGTTATATTATCATTATTTGTATAAGTACTGATACTCAGAGTGGGTTTCAGTCTTTTAAAGTTGCCACCGAGGCCGGTATAGAATTTTTCGGATTTATACTCCAGTCTTAAATTAAGTTCGGGCATAGAGTTTATAAGGTATGTACGCCTTGCACCGTGAGGGCCAGTACTTACGAAATCAACCTGCTCAAGGGCAGTGGCAATCAGATTGACTTTTCCGAATTTTTTTGTAAAGCGCACCTGAGGATTTCGTGCAAATGGTTCAAAAGGTGCCCCCGTATTAAATGATACCGTGCCGGGAAAGCATCCGGTAACAAACATAGGATGCCAGAATTGTCCGGCAAGAAGTTCGGTCTTCGGCCAGGACAGTTTCACAAATGCATGCCGTAATCTGAAACCGTTTATATCGGTTTTTATATTCCCGAAAAAAGCTCCCTCTATTAAACCGGATGTCTTTGCACCCCAGATATCAGGCCCGGTAATCACACCTTTCAATCGTGTCTGGATTGAAAGAATATTGAATTTTGATGCGGCATTGATATCGGCACCGAGGTCATCAAGGTCTTCATCTTTCGGATAAAGCAGAAAATGTCCTTCGCGCGCATCAACAGTCTGGCGCGAGTCATAAAAAATGTCCGTTTTAACAAATCCGTGGAATTTAATTCCGAACTTTTTCTCTTGTTGCGAAATTCCGATTAATGGTAAAACCATTACCAATGTGATAAGATATTTCTTCATTTCAACTCTTTTTGGTGAACTAATTAATCTGTTAATGAATTAACAGATGCAAAAGTAAAATAAATTTTTTCTTTTCAAAACGGAATTGTTAATTTATTAACAATCTAAATAAGGACGGTGCTAACAATAGGATTGGAAACCATCCGGCATCAGGGTGATTTTGTCACAACATGATATCTTTGACGGTGATGTTTGCTTGCCGTTGACAACACCATCAAGAAGTAATCCACCTTTTGTGATTCAAGTTCTTTCCGGTATTAAAATTTAAAAATACTGAAGTCATTTTTCAATTACCTTGCATACCTTAATGTCCTGATTTTAAGCTTCTCCTTAAAGCCGTCAATATCCTTGTCTGTTTTAAACTCAACGACTTTATGCCCACCCGGCATAATATCAAAGAAATTATCAGTAAAAAAGCCGTCTTCATCAATTGAAAGATATACATTTTTTGCAAGTTTGTCTGCGGCAAGGATTATCCGGTA
>CAYOZZ010000341.1:0-6180 GCA_964408535.1 uncultured Bacteroidales bacterium
CTTTCCACATCACAAACAGATAAAGAATTGTTATTTTTTATCAGTAATGCTTCAATTGAGTCGGACTCTATATTATCCAGGCCAGCTAAACTTGTAAGGGCGGGGTTATCGGTAATACTAAGGAAAGTACCAATTGTTGCCAGGTTATCCAGTGCCTCAAGACTTGACAGTGCCTCATTTTCAAATATAAAAATACTTCCAATTACAGAAGTCAAATTATCCAGACCATTTAAGCTTGTCAGAATTGCATTATTGTTTATTTGAAGGTAACCGATAGAGGTAATATTATCCAGGCCATTTAAGCTCGTCAGGACACTGTTATCTACAATTTGCAGGCCTCCATTAATGGCATCAAGATTTCCCATTCCAGATAAATCAGACAAAGCATCGTTATATGAAATATAAATTCCTTCAACATAATACAGGTTATCCAATCCCGACAAACTCGTTATCGCATCGTTGGAAGAAATTGAAAAAACCCCACCTACGGAATCCAGATTATTCAATCCTTCCAAATTTATCAGGGCATCATTGTTCTTTATTGAAATGCCTCCGACTGAAGTCAGATTATTCAGGGCAGACAGACTTGTCAGGGAATTATTGTCTTCAATTCTAAGTTTTTCTGTGACAGAAACCACCTGATTCAATCCTGACAAACTTGTCAGGGAATTGTTTTCAATTATAAACAGGTCTCCTTCAATGGTATCAAGATTGCCCAAACCCGATAATTGTGTCAATGCCTCATTGACGGAAACATATAAATGTCTCCCGAGTGATTCCAGTTTATCCGTTTCCAGTAAACTAACCAGGGATTCATTATTATCAATATAAAAATCCAACCCGATTGAAGTTAAATTGTCTAAACCCGATAAACTTATTAAGGCATTATTATTATTTATTACAAACCAACCTTCAACGGAAGTTAAACTTTCCAATCCGGAAAGACTATTTAAGGAGGAATTGTTATTTATCTCAAGATTTCCCCCGACAGAAGTAAGATTTTCCAATCCAAAAAGACTTTCTATAGATGAATTATATTCTACCCGGAAGTCCTTCCCAATAGAAGTCAGGCTACCCAATCCGTCTAAACTTGTCAGGTTATCGTTAAGTCTAACTACAAAACTTTCACCGACATAATTAAGATTATCCAGGCCCGATAAACTTGGTAAAGCAGAGTTTTCATTTATCACAAAATATCCACCAATCGTTGTCAAATTGTTTAATGCCGTTATACTTGTAATGCTATCATTAGCATATAAATAAAATTCCCCATCAATTGAAGTTACATTCTCCAAACCTGAAAGATCGGTTAATGAAGTGAATTGAATTCTAAGATTACCCTTAAAAGAAGTTAATACGGATAATCCATTCAGGTTTGTAATATTCTCTCCCCATATCATAACATCCCCTTCTATTTCAGTACACCCCGGATAATTGATTTGAAAATTATCAATATCTTCTTGTGAAGTGAAAGTAATGCCATCCGGCAGGCAAGGTTGTGATAATACCAAAGCCCGGATAAAGAAAGCTAAAGCGGTAAACAAGATTGATTTTTTCATAAGATCGAATTTATTTAAAGTACTTTGATAATGCATATATAATCAATATTTTTATTTTCAGAAACTTACCGGAATTAATTTTCAACCGGTATCTTACCAAAAATCTCTTAATGCCCTTAACTCCTTAATGGTAAATTTTATGCCTTTTTACCAATGATTTTGAAGGGAAAGATAACAGGTTATAAATACCTTTACAACTACTCTCAGAAAGACAAATAACTACCTGATTTACTACGTTTTGCATTTGATCAGAAATACTCATACAAAATACAGAAATACAACGCATTATGCTCTCTCCCTTATTAATCATTTGCCATTTTGATTTATTTTTCCGAAAAACAGGTTGCTAATGTAAAACAAAAAATATAATTTTTCAAGAAAAAACCGGATAAATCAGTTAACGGTAGGTTTTAATAAGTTAACGGTTTGGAGGCGGATAAAAACGAAACTTGATAAACAGCGATTTGTAATCCTATATTTACACAGGTTTTCAAATCCCGCAAATATCCGGTTCGGGATCCTGAAATCCCAAACAGCCCGGGTGCTCTTGCAGCGAGTGCTGCACTTCGAATCACCATCTTTACTTTTAATGAATTTCCAACCTTACCCATATCCCGATTTTTTCTACTTTTGCCCTTTCAAAAAAACAAAAGATGGCTCAAACTATTTTTTACGTAATTGTCGGAATACTTATTTTCGATTATCTTCTCGACAGGTTTCTGGATTATCTGAACAGTACATATTACAGCAGCGAATTACCTGAAGAACTCAAAGGTATATATGACGAAGAGAAGTACAGAAAGGCGCAGGAGTATGAAAAGACAACCACAAGGTTCTCAACCGTAACTTCCACCTTCAATCTTTTGCTGATGCTGGTAATGCTGTTTTCAGGCGGGTTTGCCTATATTGATGATTTTGTCAGGCAATACACACAAAATCCCATACTTATGGCTCTGATGTTTTTCGGAATCATCGGTCTGGGAGCAGATATTCTTTCCACACCATTCTCACTGTACAGCACATTTGTCATTGAAGAAAAATTCGGATTCAACAAAACAAACCTGAAAACCTTCATTCTTGACAAATTAAAAGGTTGGTTGCTTGCTGCGATAATAGGCGGCGGGCTCCTTGCAGCGATTGTGTGGATTTACGAATCAACCGGAGAGTGGTTCTGGGTTATTGCCTGGGCTGTTATCAGTCTGTTTACAATTGTTATGACAATGTTTTATTCCGACATAATTGTCCCGTTGTTTAACAAACAAACGCCGCTTGAAGAGGGAGAGTTGCGCAAAGCAATTGAAGATTTTGCAGGGAAAGTCGGTTTTCAGGTGAAAAATATTTACGTGATGGACGGCTCCAAACGCTCGACAAAAGCAAATGCCTATTTCAGCGGACTGGGAGCAAAGAAAAGGATTGTTCTGTTCGATACACTTATCAAAGACAACACAACTGAGGAGC
This sequence comes from uncultured Bacteroidales bacterium, assembly GCA_964408535.1. Classification (GTDB taxonomy): domain Bacteria; phylum Bacteroidota; class Bacteroidia; order Bacteroidales; family JAADJA01; genus JAADJA01. The sequence goes on from CAYOZZ010000341.1 coordinate 3,018, forward strand.
TTGTTGCAGTTCTTGCCCACGAAATCGGACACTACAAAAAGAAACACACAACAGTCGGGATGTTTATTTCAATAGCCCAGACAGGACTTATGATGTACATTATGTCGCTATTTATAGGCAATCCCGTACTTTCAGAGGCACTTGGTGCTGACCGGGGCAGCTTCCACATGGGAATACTTGCTTTCGGATTGCTCTACAGTCCGCTCTCGACAATCCTGAGCCTTATAATGAATTATGTATCAAGGAAAAACGAATATGCAGCAGACCGCTTTGCAGGCGAGAATTATAAGCCGGGAGCACTAATGGACGCTTTGAAAAAACTCTCGGTAAATCACTTAAGCAATCTTCGGCCACATCCTGCTTATGTTTTCTTCTATTATTCACATCCTACATTATTACAAAGATTAAAGGCTTTGTCATTGATAGTGAATAAATAATTTTTGCAGTTTGTTTCTATTTTAGTATTTTTGACAAAAAAAGACAATGGAAAGAGTTGTAAATTTACATATCGAAAAACTCCCGGAAGGATTATATCTTGCAACTTCCGATAATATTCAGGGACTTGTAGCTCAAGGCAGGACAATCTCCGAAACAATTGAAATTGCAAAAGATGTTGCCAAAAAGCTTATTGAAGCTCAAGAAGAGCACATTCCAAATTTAATTACATTATCCGACAAATTTGATTATCCTATTGTAATTGGGATATAGGATGGGACGATTATCAGGATTTAGATATCGGAAAATTATTCAAATTCTTAAAAAGTTTGGATTTGAATTTTACAGGCAAGCTGCTGGTAGTCACGAAATTTGGTTTAATAGTAAAACAAATAAATACACAACAATACCAAATCATCCGGGAGATATGCCTGAGGGTACTCTTCATGCAATTTTAAAGCAGGCAGGAATAAAGACAGATGATTTTCTAAAAATGAAATAAAAGGAAAGAGAAATAAGAGAATGGATAAAAACAAAGCTTTAAAAATAGCCAGAAAATATATTGATTCGGTCAACAAAAAATTTCCGATTGAAAGCGTTATTCTTTTCGGCTCGTATGCAAAGGGCACATATCATAAAGATAGTGACATTAACAAACTAATCTCAACAATGTGACAAGCATTCACGTTTGCCATTATGACAAAAAAACCTGACCGAAAAGACTCCGGTCAGGCAAAAAAAAATGATCATTACTATTTTTACTAACTTAATATTTAATTATTCCGCCGGAAAAATATCCAGTTCGGCGACACTATCCCTGATCTGTTTTTCGGTCACACTGTAATCCTGCAGGTTACCGGCAAAATACTGGTCATAGGAAGCCATATCCACCAGACCATGTCCCGAAAGATTGAACAGAATAGTCTTCGTTTTTCCTTCTTCGCGTGCCCTGTTTGCCTCCCTGATAACCTGTGCAATGGCGTGTGTTGATTCGGGAGCGGGAATAATACCCTCCGATCTTGCAAACTTAACACCCGCTTCAAACGACTCCAACTGATGAACAGCTTTAGCCTCAATCAGTTTATCCTTAAGCAACTGGCTTACGATTGGCCCGGCACCGTGATAACGAAGTCCGCCTGCATGTATCTTAGGCGGCATAAAATTGTGTCCGAGAGTAAACATCGGCAGCAAAGGCGTCATTCCCATCGTATCACCGAAATCGTAATGGAAAACACCGCGTGTCAGTTTGGGACACGATTCCGGCTCAACAGCCACAAGTCTGGTCTTTTTGCCCTGGCACAAGTTCAGTCTGATAAACGGAAATGAGATACCTGCAAAATTGGAACCTCCGCCGAAACAACCTATTACGACATCAGGAAAATCATTAGTCTTTGAGAATTGCAGTATCGCCTCCTCTCCAATAATAGTTTGATGGAGCAAAACATGATTCAGCACACTTCCGAGTGAATACTTTGTATCCGGGTCTTTGGCCGCCATCTCCACAGCCTCCGAAATTGCAATCCCCAAGCTACCCGGCGAATCAGGGTCTTGTTCAAGTACCTTTCGTCCGGCTTCAGTCAGCGTACTCGGTGACGGGACAATCTTTCCGCCCCAGGTATTGACCATTGATTTTCTGTATGGCTTCTGATTATAGCTCACCTTAACCATAAAGACCTGTAAATCAATATCAAAAAATTGCGTTGCAAAACTCAGGGCACTCCCCCACTGCCCCGCACCCGTTTCGGTGGTAATCTTTTTCACACCTTCTTTATAGTTGTAATAAGCCTGCGGAACTGCAGTATTGGGCTTATGGGAGCCGGCAGGACTGACGCTTTCGTTCTTGTAATAAATTCTGACCGGAGCATCAAGCAGTTTCTCAAAATTCCTTGCCCTGACAAGCGGGCTTGGACGCCAAATCCTGTATATATCCATTACTTCCTCCGGAATCTCAATCCATTTCTCCTGCGATACTTCCTGCTTTATCAACTCCATAGGAAACAAAGGTGCGAGGTCGTCGGGACCAAGCGGCTGTTTTGTGCCGGGATGTAACGGCGGCAACATCTTATTGGGCATATCAGCCTGAATGTTGTACCATCTGTGCGGCATTTCGCTCTCTTCAAGGTAAATTTTTCTCGTTCGTGCCATAATTGTAAAATTTTTATTTGATTAATACTAAATTAACTGAGTGCAACAAAAAAAGGCGTGCCGTAATCGGCACGCCTTGTAATATTTTTATATAAACAGTCGGATTACGTCACTTTCGAAGTTCGTAAAGCCACCACCAATTGTTTAATATGTTATTGCTGTTTTTCATTGTTCGTCTGCAAAAATAATACTTTTTTTAAAAATACAAGAAAAATATCTTTTTTATTTTATAAAGTCTTTTTGAGATTGGCAAGTTAACTGATCTTTTAAAGTGGCACGGTTAAAACCGTAAACCCTGGCACTTTTAGAACCGAAACAGGTGGCACTAATACTCCGAAATGACTGGCACTGTTCAAACCGAAATAGCCAATAATTTCAACTAATTACGGTGTGCACTATATTTATTGTCACCTTGTGTATTTCTGCACTATTCAACTTGTTGATTTAAATGGTTATTAATCCATTCCTCCCTTACTTACGGTCTTTCTATTATTATAAACTTTAATAATTCTTTTGTCATAATCATTTGCCAGTATATCTGATTCGCTAAAACTTGTAAGTAAAATATTCTGATTTGTCGTAC
>CAYOZZ010000342.1:0-3417 GCA_964408535.1 uncultured Bacteroidales bacterium
CATTTCAATTGAGCGTTGGAATAAATAGCTCTTCCCGATTTTTCGGGATGTGCTATTTGTGCGGTGGTTTTCCATTCTTATATTTCCTTGTAGCAAATTTATTATTTTTGTGTCTTCTTTCTTGCTTGTGCTCAACGTCAGTCCGTCCAACCCCCTCCAAATTTTTCAATATTCAGGCATATATAAGACGGTTTAATGATACTTTGAAAATTACAGGTTATGTTATTCCTGAAAAATCTGTTAAACCGGCTTATTACGGCCTGTTTTTGACTTTGTTCCGGCAAAAATAAAAAAATAAACGGCTCAAGGTACTTTTTGAACTCTTTATTATATTCATTATCCTGCTCAGATTGTAAGCTATGAACATATACCCCACATCGGCACTTGCACGTTTTATCTGTTTTTTAGTTGATATGTAGCTGAAATCCCATTGCCGTTTTATTCTGTCATAGTGAAAATTTTCTATCTAACTGACAAATTTATATCAATGGCTATTTTCCGATACAAAACCGTGAAAAGATATTTCCAAGCACCTCATCTGTGGTTATCTCTCCGGTAATGTCGCCGAGATGATATAATGCATCCCTTATATCGGTGACTATCAGGTCGGAAGTCAGATTTTGCTCAAAACCTTCTTCAATATTCTCAACGGCTTCAAAAGCTTTTGACAATGCTTCGTAATGACGGTTGTTTGAGACGATAGCCGTGTCACTAACTTTTTCGCTTTCAATATATTCCGAAAGCCTGTCAATTATCAGGTTTATATTTTCCTTACGTTTGGCAGAAACGAAAATGCAGTCGCGTTCAACAAGCGATTTGAAGCCCTTTGGGGCCTCCACAAGCGTATCCGTCTTATTTGCAATCAGGATAAACTGTTTATCCTTTTCGGCGTCATCCGGCAGATTATCAATATATTCCTTAAACTCCCCGAGTGTTTCGTCAATCTCGTCGCAACTTGTTGAACTGACATCGAATATGTAAAGTATTATTTTCGACTGCCTTATTTTCTCGTGGGTCCTTTCGATTCCAATCATTTCAATTTTATCACCTGATTCACGTAATCCGGCAGTATCAATAAAACGGAATGAAACACCGTTAATTGAGATTGAATCCTCAATAGTATCCCTTGTGGTTCCCGGGATTTCGGAGACAATAGCCTTTTCTTCATTTAATATTGCATTAAGCAGAGTTGATTTTCCGACATTCGGTTTACCGATTATTGCAACCGGAATACCCTGTTTGATAACATTTCCGAGTTTGAAAGATTCCAGCAATTTCGATATTTCCGATTTCAAATCATCAAGCAGGTTTTTTAAATCGTCACGATTGGCAAACTCCACATCCTCCTCGCTGAAATCAAGTTCCAACTCAATCAGTGAAGTGAAATTCAGGAGTTTCTCTCTCAGCTCCTTTATTTTGGATGAAAAACCGCCCCGCATCTGATTGAGAGCCAGGTCGTGCGAGGTTTTTGACTGCGACTCGATAAGGTCGGCGACAGCTTCAGCCTGTGAAAGGTCGAACTTGCCGTTCAGGAAAGCACGCATTGTGAACTCCCCGGGTCTGGCATACCTGCAACCTTTATTAAGAAGCAGTTCGATAATACTTTTTACAATATATGGGGAGCCGTGGCAGGAAATTTCAACGGAATTTTCCCCCGTATATGAGTGCGGGCTTTTGAATACGGTAATAAGAACCTCGTCAATAATACCTTTTTCACTCGTTATATCGCCAAAGTGAACGGTGTGGGATTTAGCATTCCGCAGACTTTTCCTTTTGTTTTTCGATTTGAAAATTCCGTCGGCAATTTCAATTGCTTTTTCTCCCGAAATGCGAATAACTGCAATAGCACTCACTCCGGGAGGGGTTGCGGGAGCACATATTGTGTCATTTCCTTGTATGTCTATGCCAGGCTGATTCATAATCTTAGGGTGTTAGGATTATTTTATAGCAAATTTACACTAAAATTTCAATTCGACACCTGTCTTATGAAAAATTATTTCTAAATTACCAATATTAATCTATTTTAACAATTGTGTTTGTTAAAAAAATATATCTTTGCAGCTTTCTTAAAAAACAATAAACAATGAGCGTTTTAGTAAATAAAGATTCAAAGGTAGTAGTGCAGGGTTTTACCGGAAAAGAAGGTACTTTCCATGCAACTCAAATGATTGAGTACGGAACAAATGTGGTTGGTGGTGTGACACCGGGCAAAGGCGGGCAGACACATCTCGACCGTCCGGTTTTTAATACCGTGGAAGATGCGGTTAAAAAGGCGGGTGCTAATGTATCCCTGATTTTTGTTCCGCCTGCTTTTTCGGCTGATGCAATAATGGAGGCTGCCGATGCAGGTATTAAGGTTATTGTATGTATCACCGAAGGTATTCCCGTACAGGATATGGTGAAAGTTAAGGAGTATATTTCGGATAAAGAGTGCCGTTTGGTCGGACCTAACTGTCCCGGAGTTATTACACCGGGTGAAGCAAAGGTTGGAATTATGCCGGGATTTATCCACAAACCCGGTACAATAGGTATTGTTTCCCGTTCAGGAACCCTTACATATGAGGCGGTTGACCAGCTTACAAAACTTGGGCTCGGGCAATCAACTGCTATTGGTATCGGTGGTGACCCGATAATAGGAACATCAACAAAAGATGCAGTAGAGATGTTTATGAACGACCCTGATACGGAAGGAATTGTTATGATAGGTGAAATCGGTGGAAATATGGAGGCCGAAGCTGCTGCTTATGTAAAAGAGTTCGGAACAAAACCGGTTGTTAGTTTTATTGCCGGAGCAACTGCTCCGAAAGGACGTACAATGGGGCATGCAGGTGCTATTATCGGCGGAAAAGCTGACACTGCTCAAGCTAAAAAAGAGATTCTGAGAGCAAGCGGAATTCATGTTGTGGATTCGCCGGCTGATATCGGAAAAAAAATGGCTGAAGTGCTCGGGAAATAAGCTAAGTATTACCCAAAGGAAATAGTCCGAATACGCAGTATATATTTTAAACTGAACTGTGTTATGCGTCGGGAGTTAACAGTTGTTGACGGATAGAAAGGAATGTATTGCATAACACAAGACTGATAAAAACAAAAAACCGGATGATTTGTCATCCGGTTTTTTTATAGCATTGAAGATTGAGTTTTCCACGGGAAATTTACGGCTTAGAAGGGCATTATCCACGCTTCCTTATATTTTGCAGGCAGGTCTTTTTTAGCCGATTGTGCCGATTCCTGTTTGGAATAGTCCGTTAATGAGATACGGAACTTGTTATCTTTCGAAATGACTTTTGCATTTTTAAAACCTTCGGCTCTGTATTTTTTTGCCTGTTTTTTAGCATCATCAAGGGTTTTGAAACTTCCGAAAATAATATAATAACGTCCGGTTGCTTTGGATACTACAAGGCTGTCGGCCGGTAC
>CAYOZZ010000343.1:0-2797 GCA_964408535.1 uncultured Bacteroidales bacterium
ACTTTTTCGTTTTTTACTCTTTTACTGTCAATGATAGGGCAGACAGTTGAAAAAGAGTACTTTTTTAATGATATTCGGATTTCCGAATCAAACGGTTTTCAGGTTGTAAATTTCAGTAACACTTTTTTAACCGGAAAAACCGGAGCTCCCACCCTGCCATATTGCGAAGTAAAACTGCTGCTGCCACCCGGTACTGCTGCCGTATCAATTGACTTTACTGGATCAGATGAGATAATTCTCTCCGGCAAGTTTAACATCTATCCGCAGCAACAATCCAGACCGCTGTCTGACACTACAAAGAGAGAGTTCAGGATAAATAAAGCCGTTTACTCAAAAAATGCGTTTTTCCCCGAAAAAAATACCGGAATAGTTACAACACAATATCTTAACGGATATGCCTTTGCATTGTCGAGTTTTACACCGGTTAAATACAACCCTGTTACCGGAAAGCTTTCCTATTATTCAAAAGTTACAATAACTGTTTCGACAAAAAAAACTGAAGCTTCGGAAAATGCTTTAAAAAATCTTTCCTCATCGGAATTTGTAAAAAACAGAGTGTTAAAATTCGCACAAAACTCCTCAATGGTCAAACAATACCCTGCAAAAAATCCAAAATCAAATAATTACCAAATGCTTATCATAACTCCGGCACAATATGAAGCTGACTTTCAGGATTTAATTGATAGCTACACCGGAAGAGGGATAAAAGCACAGGTGACTACAACGGAATACATCTATTCAAATTCAGCAGGACAAGATCAGCAGGAAAAAATCAGAAACTATATCACCGGGGAATACCAGAATCATTCGGTTGAATATGTGTTACTCGGTGGTGATGTGGAATATGTTCCTTACAGGGGATTTTATTGTTATGTTCAATCCGGGTCAGGATATGAGGACGATGATATTCCTGCCGACCTCTATTATTCGGCATTAGACGGAAACTGGAATAATGACGGGGATGACCGCTGGGGAGAACCGGGAGAAGATGACCTTTTACCTGATATTGCAGTAGCCAGGTTTTCATTCAGCGATGCGACCGAGCTGGCAAATATGATTCACAAATCAATCTATTATCAAAACTCTCCGGTAACGGGCGAACTGAGGGACCCGTTACTTGCAGGTGAACATCTTTGGTATAACCCGCAAACCTGGGGTGCCGATTATATGAACTTACTTATCGGACTCCATAATGACAACGGATACACAACCAATTGCATTCCTGCAAATCATAATATTGACTCCCTGTACGAACGTAACGGTGCCTGGGACAAAACCGATTTGATGGCAAAAATCAACAGTGGAAAGCAATTCGTTCATCATGTCGGACATGCAAATTCAGGTTACGTAGCTCATATGTATAACTCGGATATAACCGATGCAAATTTTTACGGGGCAAACGGTACAGACCACAACTATACAATTATGCAGACACACGGTTGTATCTGCGGAGCTTTTGATAACAACGACTGTATTCTCGAAAGAATGGTTTGTATTCAGAATTTTGCCGTTGCGGTTATCGGCAACTCCCGTTACGGGTGGTTTAATGAAGGTACTACGGAAGGCCCTGCCGAACACCTTCACCGCGAAATGGTGGATGCACTTTACAATGAAAAAATGAATCATATCGGCTCCGCTTTTGTTGAGTGCAAAATTCAGACGGCACCCTGGGTCACTGCTCCCGGACAATGGGAAGAGGGAGCGTTAAGATGGAACTTTTACGACATAAATATACTTGGAGATCCGGCACTAAGTGTATGGACAGACGAACCGGTCAATGAAACCGTCACGTATGAAGATACGATTATGGCCGGAACCGCTTCCACAACTGTAAACGTCACTGAGAACGGAAATCCCCTCGAAAACTTTACCTGCGCCTATATAAAAGACGGGATTTTATACGGTGCGGCAAAAACAGATTTGTCAGGTGACGCAACAATTACATTTGATCCTTTGTTTTCCACACCGGGAACCGCACAGCTTATTGTTTCGGGTTACAATTGCCTGCCCGATACATTTGAAATTACAATTGTTCCTGATAACAGGTTTTTTCTTGACACAAAAGTTTTCCTTGAGGGACCTTTTAACGGTACGGATATGAATCCCGGAGTATCAATTCCCACGGCACAGCCTTTTAACACAACACCTTGGAATTATACCGGAAGCGAAAGCGTTTCAACAGTTCCGGCAGATGTTGTTGACTGGGTATTGATTGAATTAAGAGATACAACACAGGCCTCTTTTGCTTCGGGAAATACCGGAATTGCCGTTCAGGCTGCATTTTTACTGACTGACGGCTCGGTTGTTGACACAGACGGAATTTCTTTGCCGCAGTTTGATGTAGCCGTTGAATACGGACTTTTTGTCGTGATACATCAAAGAAATCATCTTGATATAATTTCGTCAAACACTCTTACAAAATCCGGTGATATATATTCTTACGATTTTACCACATCTTCATCCCAGGCCCTTGGCAGTGACCCTCAAAAAAATCTCGGAAACGGCATTTCCGGAATGTACAGCGGCGACAGTAATGCCGACGGAAAGATAAATGATGCTGACAAGACTTCCGGCTGGAGCCAATATGCAGGTAAAGCAGGTTATTATCCGTCCGATTTCAATCTTGACGGAGAGTCGGACAATCCTGATAAAAATGAGATTTTGATATTGAATTTCGGAAAAGAGAGCGGAGTGCCCGAGTAAGAACTGTACCTTACCGGATTTAATCATATTTATCCATACGGTTTACTTTGTCCCGTTGCAGGCAGGCAAACACCGAGATTCCGGAGCAGACTTT
>CAYOZZ010000344.1:0-2747 GCA_964408535.1 uncultured Bacteroidales bacterium
GTATTTTACTTTGAATTTGTCAGCCAGTTCCGTTGCCAGTTCAAGGCTGTCGGAACTGGAGTCCTTTTCGGGAAGCATTATTCCAAGTACATTATCACTACCCATAGCTTTTGCAACAAGCGGGAGAGTTACCGACGAATCAATTCCGCCGCTTATACCGACAACTCCGCCTCTGCGCCTTAATACTTTTACAATATCTTTTTTTAATTTTGTTGTAATTGTGTCGGTTAATTGTTCAATGTCGTCAATTACCAGAATATCTTTTGAAAAAGGTCGTTTGTCCATCATTTATGTTTTTATGGTTAATAATCACGAATTACCGTTTTTAAATTGTCAAGTTTATGATTTTTATATGCAGAAGGTCTGTTTTTGATAAATAAGCCGTTGATTATCTGGGTTGAGAAAATTGCAACAAGCGCCATATTGTCAACTTCTGAAATATTTGTTCCGCTCTCCAGTTTTTTTATAAGTCTGCTAACTTTTAATTTGTCGAATATTCCGGACTCTTCAATCATTTCAGGAGATAAATAGTTTTCGAAATATCCCTGATTTTTATTTATTAAGTTTAGCGATACTGGTGCCCGGTATGCCTGTTTACTTCTTGATACAATCGAACCGGGTATTTTCCCTTTCATTGATTCTTTGAGAATGTACTTTTCCGTAAGACCATGCAGTCTGAAATCATCAGGAAGTTTTGATACGAATTCAATAAACCGGTGGTCAAGAAAAGGATAACGCCCTTCGACAGAATTACCCATAGCCATTCTGTCTCCCTGTGACGAGAGAAGATATCCCGACATAAATATTTTTGCTTCAATATATTGAGCTTGTGCCAAATGACTCCATTCCTCAAATCCTGACGGGAGAATTGTTAATATGTCCTCACCGGATTGTAAACCGTCGGATTGTGTGAATTCTTCTGATAAATATGAACCGATTCTTGAAGTATTGTGCCACCTCAGCAAATGCGAATAAAAGGGATTGTTCGTGTCGTTGAGTTTAAATCCAAAGAAAAGTTTAAGCATATTCACATTCGATTCTCTTATTGCAGGCAGATAAGGGTACAATTTTGAAAGAAGCAAAGGGCGGAGTTTCGAGGCAGGCTCTTTTGCCCAGAATCGTCTGATTTTTGATTCTTTAAAAATATTATATCCTGCAAGCATTTCATCAGCACCCTCTCCTGTGATAACCACTTTTATCTTATCCTGCCTAACCCTTTTTGACAGCAGATATAACGGGGCAGGAGCTGTTCTTAGAACCGGATACTCACCATGCCATACGGTATCAATAAAAGCGGAAGCAATATCGCCGGAAGTGCAGAAAATACCGGTATGGTTCGTTTTTAAATATTTTGCAGCCTCATTTTGATAATCCGATTCATCAAAAATCTTATCGGAAAAACCTATTGAATAGGTGTCAACAATTTCAGGAAAAACCTGCTTAATAAAATATGTCGTTGCAGTGGAATCAATCCCTCCGCTCAGGTAGGCGGCAACTTTCACATCTGCTCTTAATCTTAGTCTTACCGAATCAAGCAATAAATCATAAAATTCTTCGGAAGCTTGTTTAAAAGAGATTTCATTTTTATTCAACTGACCGGAGAAATCATAATCCCAGTATTTTCGTATTGTTACATTGTCGTCAACAATCATAAAATGACCGGGAGGCAGTTCATAAATATTCTCGAAGGGTGTTGAAGGAGTAATGGGTGCCCAGTAGGTAAAAGTCTGAAGTATTGATTTTGGCGATAATTTTCGTTCAACAGAAGGAAGTTCAAGTAACCCTTTTATTTCGGAGCAAAACGACATATTTTCATTCCCACTCGTATAAAAAAGAGGTCTAATACCGACTCTGTCGCGTGCAAGAAATAATTCCCTCTTTTTTTTGTTCCAGATTGCAAAAGCAAACTGCCCGTTGAAATGATTTAAACATTCTGTACCATAATGTATAAACATTTTTAAAACGACTTCCGTGTCGCTTGAAGTCCGGAATTTATAGCCTTTTTTAACCAGATTTTCCCGGAGTTCAATGTAATTGTATATTTCACCATTATAAACAATTACAAAGTTGCCGGATTGGTCGGGCATCGGTTGCCTGCCCGATTCCAGGTCAATAATACTTAACCTGACGTTACCGAGACCTATCCCTTTGCCGAAATAAACGCCGCTTTCATCAGGCCCCCTGTGATAGATAGAGGAAAGCATTGAAACAATACTTTCCTCTTCTACATTTCTTGAATTAAAGTTAATTATTCCGGCAATTCCACACATCTTTTAGTTGCTCATCTTTTTTGTAATATATTTCACCATTGCATTGACAGACTCAAAATTTTCTTCAAGCAACTCCGAGTCTTCGGCTTTTATATTGAAATCTTTTTCTATGAAGTTTATAAGCGAAAGAAAACCCATAGAATCAAAAATACCTTCATCAAAAATCAGTGTTTCATCCTTAACTTCCTCTTTATCTACCATTGCCGTTTCAGCAATAAAATCTTTAATCTGTTCTTTAATTTCTGCTGTATCATTCATAAGTTAATCAGTTTCTTGATTTAATATTACTTCTCCCGTTAACGTAGTATTTGAACCGTTTGTTTCAATAATATCAATAATTCTTGTGCAAAGGAGCGGAGCTGCTTTTATTGCAATTTTCAGGTTCGGATGCGAATCATTTGCACCTTTGGAATAGTCTGTTTTTAAGTAAAGACCTCCTTCGGTTTCAATCTGCCTGAAATCCCATATAAAAATATT
>CAYOZZ010000345.1:0-2510 GCA_964408535.1 uncultured Bacteroidales bacterium
GTCGAAATAAAAACCAGAAATAAGGAGATGGTTACTTTCATTATTTCGATGATTTTATGATGCCCAAATATATAAATTTTTTTTGATAAATGTTTATGAAATTGTTGAATGATTATCCGGTTTCGTATGCTATTTATATGATAAATATTATTTTTATTTTGTTAATAGCTTGATTATTAGCTGGAATATACTGCTTGGTATAGAGTTTGCTAATGTGTTGCTGTCCTTATAAATTGAGAATTTTATTGTGAATACAGGAGATCTTAAAAATATAAAGATTGAACAAATCCCGGAAATAAATCCCGCTGCTGTTTATTCGTTTGATAATTGCAACTGCAAAGTGTTAATAATTGATTCCGATTATCATTTCAGGTCTGTGATTTCAAAATCATTAGAATATTTTTCGTTTAACGGTAAGAAGTTAAATGTTCTTGAAGCTTCGTCCGTTAGTGATGCAGAAAAAATTATTAATAATACGGACAATATAATTCTAATCATTTTTAATAAAATGGTTTTTGGGATAAACGGGCAAAGCGGTTTTATGGATTTGCTGAGAAAATATATTGATGAAAAAAACGGTAAGGTTATTTTTAGGTATAACGGAGCATCTCCAAAGCCGTTTATGGAAATGACATCTTCATCTTTTAAGATTGACAGACATTCGGAATTTGAATACACGAGGGACAGGTTGATTGATCTTGTTCAAATGGCAATTGTTACTTATAATAATAACAATTTTATAGCAAAACATAATAAAAACGGTAATCCGGTAAATATAACCGGACTAAGTAATTCTGATGAGGATTCAATTAAACCAACAGAGTTGAAAAGTGATGGAGGTTCACCTTCGTTGGAGGGTGATGATTTATATGAAATGCTCGCACATGGACTTAAAGGCCCGATTGGTAATATTAAGGTATTGATGGATGCATTGACCAGCGACCCGGATTTGTTTGATGAGGAAATCTCTCATAAATTATTGTCAAACGTGAGAAATTCAGCCGATTCAATGAATGAGATGATAGATAGCTTTCTGTTTTGGTCGCGAATCAGAAAAAATGAACTTGACTTCAATCCGATAAGAATTAATGTAAAGAATCTTATTCTTGAGAATATAAATCTACTTAAAGGAACAGCCATTGAGAAAAATATTGAATTGCAATTTGATATATCCAATGATGTCATAGCTTTTGCCGATGAGGTGATGATTACGACTGTTATCCGTAATCTCATCTACAATGCAATTAAATTTACAAACAGGGGAGGGCAGGTGCATGCGATAGTCAGAGCCGACGGTGATTTGATTAAAATTACGATTAAGGATACAGGTGTCGGCATATCAGCTGATAATATAAAAAAAATATTTAATCCGGAAGTTCGCATTTCAACCAAAGGAACGGAAAACGAAACCGGTTTGGGTATGGGGTTGTTGCTATGTAAAGATTATGCCGAGAAAAATGGCGGTAAATTATCGGTAGAAAGCGAAGTGGGAAAAGGTTCAAAATTTATGCTGTCAATTCCCCGATGGAAGAGTATTTCCAGAAATTGAAAATCCTACTAAGGGAGTACACTCAAATTCAAATTTACCATTTTATTAATCATTTCCTTACCTTTGACCCGGTTTATCATTGAGTCTTATGAAGCATATTATTAAATACTTTCCAAATCTGACTTCCGTTCAAAGAGAGAGACTGGAAATGCTGGGGGCGTTATATTCTGAATGGAATAGCAAGATTAACGTTATTTCAAGAAAAGATATTGACAAACTTTATGAGAGGCACGTTTTGCATTCATTGGGGATAGCAAAGGTGATTGAATTTAATGCGGGTACAAAGATTCTTGATGTGGGAACGGGCGGAGGATTTCCGGGTATTCCGCTTGCTGTTATGTTCCCTGATTCGGATTTTTATCTGATTGATTCCGTTGGGAAAAAGATTAGAGTTGTTGAGGAGATAGTTAATGCGTTGGAATTGAAAAATGTAAGGTTTTCCAAAATAAGAGCGGAAGAAATTGATGAGAAGTTTGATTTTGTTGTCAGCAGAGCCGTGACTTCCCTTCCGGTTTTTTATAAATGGGTAAGGAATAGTATTCATAAGAGGAATAAGAATAAATTGAGAAATGGCATTCTATATTTAAAAGGTGGTGATATCGAATCTGAAATATCCGGCTTTAATAAGATAGTAAATGTTTACCCCTTGAACAGATACTTTGAAGAGCCATTTTTTGAAACTAAAAAGTTGATCCATATTTCAATATGACAGTGATACCGCATTGATAGTAAATTGCCGGTTCTAATACCGCCCTGTTCCCGATTCAACAATTCATCAATTCACCGGTTTACCGATTTGCCGGTTAATCTAAAATATTTCAACATTTCCACTATGGATTAATAAAAGTTATATATTTGCCCTTTCAATAAAATTCAAAAATCTTTTCATTATGACAGAAAAAATAAAACAATCTCTTCGGGAATCAACTAAGGCTCGGTGGACAGCATTAGTTTTAGCTTC
>CAYOZZ010000346.1:0-6361 GCA_964408535.1 uncultured Bacteroidales bacterium
TGAGTGGACAAAATGTTAATTAAAAATTGTCTTAAAAATTTGTCATTTAAAAATTAAATACTACTTTTGCATAGTATTTAATTGTGTTATGATTTTCTCCAAGACGACAGAATACGCATTGAGGGTTTTAGCTTATATGGCCAGTAATAACAAGGGGCTTTATACTGCAAAATATTTGCACGAGCAACTCAATATTCCTTATAAATATTTGACAAAACTGATGACCGACTTGGTGAAAAGCGGTTGCTTAAAGAGTACTCAGGGACGTGAAGGAGGATTTTCAATAATCAAAGATCCGTCAAAGTTTTCGCTCGCTGATATTATTGAAGCGGTTGAAGGGTATGACGGGTTTAGCGGATGTATTCTCGGGCTCCCCGACTGTTCTGATGAAAATCCTTGTGCTATGCATTATGTCTGGGAGAAGAATAGAAATAGTTTTATAAATACGCTGGAAACAACAACATTGGCTGAGCTGGTGAAACAAAGGATTGTACGGTTTTGATTTTTTTTGAATTAAAAACTATTATTAGATAGTATATTTTTTATAAACAGATTATTAATTAAAAATTAAAAACATGAGAGAATCATTATTAGACAAGTTTATGAGCAGGAAAGGACTCTATACGAGTTTTTGGTTCATAGCTATTTTTATGGTTGCAGCGTTGATCTATTTTACCGCCAACCTGCAAAAAGAAGTTCCTCCTATTCCCAAAGAAGTAAAATCGGAGTCGGGTGAAGTGTTATACACCTACGATGATGTTGTTGAAGGAAAGGGCTATTTCCAGGAATTCGACCTGATGGACTGGGGAACTATGCTTGGAATGGGTGCTTATATGGGGCCCGATTTTACTACAGAGTTTTTTCATCACAGGGCTGAATATCTGTATGATTATTACGGACAGCAGATGTATGGAAAACCGGCAGCCAAACTTACGGATATTGAAAGAGGTGCTGTGAAAGAACGTGTGAAAGAAGATTTTCACAAACAGACAAAGTTGCTTGAAAACGGTGTTACTTACACCGATGCTTCGGCGGCGGCATACAAGAATAATGTGAAGTTGCTGACCGATATGCTGGTTAACGGTGACAAGGAGAGAGCTTTTACCGGAGGCGTTATTTTGCCTGAGGAGGCTGTTAAAATAGCTGCATTTGTTGACTGGTCACAGATGGTGGCATCTTCATTACGTCCGGGAACCGAAGGGAAAGTTGATGAAGAGAGAACCTGGTCGAATAACTGGCCGAAAGAGCCTTTGGTAGATCAGGATCTGCTATACAACAATCATATTGTGTCGCTATGGGAGTTCTTGATATTGTGGACATTAACAATCGTTGTTATCTTTTTGTCGTATGAGTATCTTTTCAAGAAAGATAAGGATGAAAAACTGCAGCCTGCCTTGAAAGTTACCTCATTGTTTAAATCGCAGAAGAAACTTTTAAAATATATCCCGATAGTAAGTTTACTATTCGTGGTTCAGTTGTTTCTCGGAGCTTATCTTGCTCACCTTTATGCCGACCCGACTCAGGATTTTGTCTTTTCGCAAAGCCTGTTACCGTTTAACGTAATTCGCTCATTGCACACACAGCTTGCCATTCTTTGGGTGGCAGTAGGCTGGTTGGTCGGCGGATTGCTGATTGCACCCTGGGTGGCAAACAAGGATCATAAATTCCCCTGGCTTGTTGACGTGCTGTGGGTTGCACTCGTTGTTGTTGCTGTCGGTTCTTTGATCGGGTTGTATATGGGCGCAACCGGACAAATGCGTGACGTATGGTTCTGGCTCGGAAATGAGGGGCGTGAGCTGTTAAACCTCGGACGGTTATGGGATATAGGTCTCGTAGTAGGACTGGTTTTTTGGTTCCTGCTTATCATTACCCTTATCAAAAAGTCGGCAACAAATAATCCGCTCGTCGGAACAATAATCTGGTCGGCTTTTGCCATTGCAACTCTTTACATTGCAGGTATGATGCCGATTCATAAGGTTATGCCTAACTTTACTGTTGACGATTATTACCGCTGGTGGGTAATTCACCTTTGGGTTGAGCTGACGTTTGAGTTGTTTGCTGCCGGTACGATAGCTTTTATGACCGTTTCGCTCGGATTAATTTCACAAAAGACTGCCGAAAGAGTTATGTTCTTCGAACTCTTTTTAATTATGATGTCTGGAACTCTCGGTGTCGGTCACCACTATTTCTGGCAGGGTCTTGACGAATACTGGATTGCAATCGGAGGTATTTTCTCAGCTCTTGAACCGTTGCCGCTGGCACTTATGATTGTTGAAGCCTGGAAAAACCAAAGAGAGCAGAAGGCCGAAGGTGTTACTAATCCGTTTTCAACTCCGTTTATGTGGATTGCCGGTTCGGCTGCGTTGAACTGGATAGGAGCAGGGTTCTTCGGAATGATTATAAACACACCGACAATTTCATATTATTCACACGGTACATATTTGATTATGCCTCACGGACATATTGCTTTACTCGGAGCTTTCGGTTATATTTCGATAGCATTCCTGTATATGACCTCACGAGCCAATGCTATGGCAAACGGTTGGGAGTGGAATGAAAAACTTAGCAAAACAGGTTTCTGGTTATTGACGATTGGTGTGGTACTCTATGCTGTTCCGACATTAATTATCGGGCTGGAACAAACAAAAATAGCTGCCGAAATGGGTTATTATTACACCCGTACACGCGAAGCCCTTGATCTTGTGCATGGATGGATGTGGTTCCGTATCTTGCCGGATAGTATGATGCTTCTCGGTGGTGTTATTGTATTTCTCGACCTTTTTAAGAAAACTTTTCTCGGTAAGAAATCAATGGCAGCTTAAGAACGTAATTATACCGGTTTTTGTGAGAGACTAAATTGTTTCAACCCGTCTTATACACTGTGGGGTTTATGAATTATTGAATTAGTGAATTTGCCGGAAAAACTACGGTTTAGTGTTAATTCTTCCGCTTCTATGCTATTGCATAATTCGGGTTCAATAATTAGTATAATCTTACAAACCTGAAAAAACCTCATCTGACACTTGTGCAGATGAGGTTTTTTATAAACAGTAATTGAATAGCGGGAGATTGTCCTCCTTTATTATCCTGTGTCTCTCCCGTACATTCAGAAAACGTGCGGGGCTACGTTTGGATTATAAAGTAATAGACAAAGAAAAACAAGGATAGTAAAACCAATGTGACGACAATGGCTATTAATGCGATATTCTCAAGCTTATTTCCTTTTTTATTCATAATTTTTTATGTTTTGTGATATACCCGGCAACCAAGTTATCAAAATATTTCATTATGTCTCTCATTAATTTATTGTCTGTGTCGAATGAGTAATTGTCAATACTTTTAACCGGAACTACTTTTCGTGATGTGCCTGTTAAAAATACAGAGTCAAATTCGTTTATTTTGTTGTAGGGAATCAAAGTCAATTTTGTTTCAATTCCTTTATCAAAACAAATCTCAAGGACTTTTTTTCGTGTTATTCCCGGAAGTATCCTGTCGTCAGGAGTAGTAAAGACAGTGTCGTTTTTAATAAAAAAAACATTTGACCTGCTGCCTTCGGTAATATAGTTGTCTTTATCAATCAGTATTGCTTCGTAGGCTTCATTTTTATTTATCAGTTTTGTTGCCGTTTCTCTCAACTGCGAATTCCAGATTTTTGCATTCGGATTATTTCGCTCTTCATAAAGAGTTACGGTTTTTATGCCCGATCTGTACTCTTCTGTTGTCGGGCGGTGCGGAATCATAAAATAGGCAATAAACCCCTGTTTGTTATCGTCATCCGGAAAGATGAATTTTACCGGGCCCTCAGATAATTCATTTTCATCAACAAGCCTCCGAACACTCTTTCGGAAGTCGGTAAGTGACATGGGAAAGTGTCTGTTGCACAATGAAAATGAGTTCTTTAGCCTCGAAAAATGATCCTCAATAAATAGAGGAACTTTATTTTCAACTCTCAGAACCTCATAGACGGATTTTTCATCGGGAGAATGGTGCCGGGGAATATCCTCTACCGGTTTCAGTCTGCCGTTTATTATGCAATATTTTCCAATCCAGTCTGCCATTGATGTAAATAAAAAAGCAAGTCATTGACTTGCTTTAAATTATATAAACGGATTAACTTTTATTGATTAAGCATAACGGGCATAACCAACATCAGGATATCCTCATTTTCGTTTTCGTTATCAGCCGGGACAAGTATTCCTGCACGGTTCGGAGCCGACATTTCAAGCCTTACCTGTTCGGTATCCAGATTTGTCAGCATATCCATCAGGAATTTCGAATTGAACCCGATTTCCATATCCTCACCTTCGTAGCTGCACGAAAGTCTCTCTTTGGCTTCGTTGGCATAGTCAATATCTTCGGCAGACATAATAAGTTCCTGGCCGCTAATTTTCAGTCTGACCTGGTTTGTTGACTGATTGGCATACAGCGAAACTCTTCTTAGGGCACCTATAAACGGAATCCTCTCAATAGTAAGAACATTTGGGTTCTCTTTTGGGATTACGGCATCGTAATTCGGATATTTTCCGTCTATCAAACGACAGACCATATTCACATTTTCATATTCGAAAAATGCATTTGTCTGATCGTAATCAATCCTTACGTCAATATCGTCGGGTAAAATATTTTTCAACTGATTAATCGGTTTTTTCGGAAGAATGAATGATGCAGGCTCTGAGGCTTTTGCATCTTTCCTTTTGTATCTGACAAGTTTGTGAGCATCGGTTGCAACAAAAGTCACATCCTCTGTTGAGAGTTCACAAAAAACGCCTGTCATAACTGGACGTAGTTCGTCGTTCCCGGTGGCGAAAAGCGTTTTGTTAAAAGCATTTTTAAGAATATCGGAATCCAGAGTTATTGATGAAGGCTCTTCGAGTGTCGGTTTAAGTGGAAATTCGTCACTTTTGTGTCCTGTAAGCTTAAATTTTCCGCCGTCGGTAAGTATTTCGACTGCCAGATTCTCCTTGTTTATTGTTATTGTAACCGGAATATTCGGTAAAGATTTAATGGTGTCAAGTAAAAGTTTGGCAGGAATTGCAACTACACCCGGGTCTTCAGCTTTATCGGGCTGAACCGTAACCGACATTGTCGTTTCAAGGTCGGAAGCCGTTATTGTCAGTGAGTCTTCGGTAAGCTCAAACAAAAAGTCATCCAGTATCGGCAGGGTGTTACTTGAATTGATTACACCGCTGATCATCTGAAGGTTTTTAAGTAATACGGTACTCGATACAATAAATTTCATATCTGTTTTTTTTCGTGTTTTGACAATTTTTATTGAAGGGTAAAAATATATATTTTTTTAATAGACAACAGAATTTTAATATCAATTTCTTAACAATTTTTCAAACAGGATGTTTGAAGGTGATTTTTTACTGTTATAAATATTTGAATTGCAACCATCTTATGCATTATGAATTTAACTAACTAAATGGATTAGTTGGAATAATCCCGGTTTAATGCAATTTAGCTTTTAACCCTTCCGGAATTTGTATCCTTTGGAAAAAGCTTAGTTACGTTTTTTTGATTATACATAATCCGGGTTGAAGAATTGTTATTCGCCGGTCGGGAAATAGTCAATTATATCTCCGATAAGCTCATCGGGCTCTACTGTTGTGTCAATATCGTTATTTTTCCGGTTGTCCTCGTTAACAGCATATTTCAAAACCATCATATTATGTTTTGAGTTCTCTCCAAGATTTGCAGCAGCAGTAAAATGTTTTTCCGCACTTTCATAATCACCGGCGTGATACGCCAAAATACCAATGTTGTTTTCTATCATCCCATTATCGTCAGTGATCATTAATGCCTGTTTCAGATAAACTTTGGCGCGGTTATAGTCTTTTAGCTCTAAGGCATAAGCTGCGGCATTGTTATAGGCCCGCCAGTCACGATTCGTATTTACGAAAGCAAAATCCAGAATTTTAAGGCTTTTTGACGGATTCCCGGCAAGGTGCGCTGCAAAAAGTAACTCTTCATAGGTTAACTCTGACGGATTACTTTTGGCCAGTTCAAGAAGTTTTGCATCTGTCTTCGATGTCTCTATTTCCTCCGGTATTACAAAAGAATTTGTTAGATATGTTAAGCCGTCATCTTTCACAAAAGTATTGTTTGCGCTGCTTGCTTTTATTTCGGAGGCAGAAGCAAAATTGATGTCATAAGAGTTTGCCGCAATAGCCTGGTTCCCGGTTGTTATCTCTTCAATATTCATTGAGGACGGGGCATCAACATCAAAGTTGATTTCAATGTCATCAGAAGGTTCGGTATCAGCCGTTGTCAGACCGGCAATATTTATTGTCGAAACGACAACCGGGTTAACAATTTCTGAATTTGTCTGTATGGCAGTAGGAGCGGGGTTTTTTATGCC
>CAYOZZ010000347.1:0-2429 GCA_964408535.1 uncultured Bacteroidales bacterium
GGCAGAAAGTTCCTGATAAGGCACTATTCCAGCCACCAAGACTCTAAGACACTAAGAAACACAAAAAAATTTCGTGATCCTTCGTATCTCCGTGACTTTGTGGCAAAATAAACAGTAGGCAGAAAGTATTTCAGAAGACACTACTACGCCACTAAGGCTCTAAGGCACTAAGAAACACTAAAACTTGCCCTTAGTCATCAGGTGACTTTCCGGTGCTAATGCCTGTTCGCAGTCACCGGATGACCTGCCGAGCCTGCACGCAAACCTTTTTCCCAAACCTGCAAGGTTCGTCCTGCGCACAAGCCTGCACGCAAACCTTACAGGTTAGGGGTAATTTTCCGGACAATCATAATCCCGTCCCTGACAGGCAGAAGAACATTTTCTACCCTGTCGTCATTCTGCACAAAATCATTAAATTTTATAATTCCTTCCGTCTCTTTATCATACCTCTTTTTTTCTTCAACAACCTTTCCGTCCCATAAAGCATTATCTGCAAGGATAAAACCTCCCTCTCTTACTTTATCAAAAACAAGGTGATAATAATTCAGATAATTCTCTTTGTCGGCATCAATAAAAACCAGATCGAAAGTTTCATCCAAATCAGGAATTATATCAATGGCATCTCCAATATGAAGCTGTATTTTGTCTGACAATCCGGCTTTTACAACATATTTCAGAATAATATCTTCTAACTCGGGGTTGATTTCAATCGTATGGACAACACCCTGCTCCTTAAGCCCGCCAGCCAGGCATATTGCCGAGTAACCGGTGTAGGTACCAATTTCCAAAACCCTTCCGGGGCGAATCATCCAACTGACCATTTGTAAAAATTTCCCCTGTAAATGACCCGACATCATACGCGGAAACAAAACCTTCACATGCGTTTCACGGTTCAGCTCCCGAAGGACTTCCTGTTCAGCCGAAGTATGATCCGTGATATAATTCTCCAGTTTATCCATTATCCGAATGATATTCCTTTAAATAAAACTATTCTGAAAAATGCTATTAAAACAATTAGTAACCCTATGGCAATCAGGTTAATCCTGTACTTCCCGGTCATTTTCATAATTGAAATATTCTGCAATGAGAATGCATTATACCTGAAAAGTGAAACCATCACTATTAACAAGGGTGCAAGGTACAGCAATAATAATTCCGCCGGATTATTGGGGAAATTTATTGCAAAAAGTATAAGAACCCCTGCAAAATAAGGAATTACAGCAGCACTGAAAATATAAATCACCCTTATTCTCGGTTCAATCAGTGCACGACTGTTCGAAGATTCGAGAAAGGCTTTGGTCATCATATAACCAATTATCAGTAAAGCAATTAATGAAAGGATTATGAAAATAATCTCTTTAACATCAAACATATTGTTTAAAAACAGCCATTCCGAGGCATAAATAAATCCTGTCCGTGTTACCGCTCCTGACACATAAGCACCAAAGAACAAAGTAAATGAACTTATCGAAGCCCAGATAAAAAAGGTTTTAAGATAAACAGTCCGGTATCTGAAAACTATAAACAATCTGTAAAACAATAATCCGAGTAAAAAGCTGATCAGAGGCCCCATCCCGAATATCAGCACTAAAACCTGCCGTGTGTAAAGTGTTGAATATGTATATAACGGCCAGTAAATCCGGTATGAAAACAGTTCTGACGGGATGCCGAGTATCCTGGCAGTAAATACCGTAACAAGCTGATTGATAATATATGACAATAGAAAGGCAGCGGTAAACATCACAGTTGAATTAACGGCAACCGTTAAATAAGCATTCCTAAGCTCTTTCGTTTTTAAGGTATATTTAAAATGACTGATATTTTCGTTTACTCCCATCAGAAAATTTGCAAACCAGAGTTTCCTGATTTTATGATATGCCTTTACAGCTTTTATTATCTCACCGGGAAAGTTAACAATTCTTTTAAGCGTATAATGTCTGATATCCTTTTGAACCTGGCGGCGTAAAATCTTCTCCGACTCACTGATTTTTTTCCTTTTCAAAGGATTTTTTATAAACTCCTTCAGGTTCTTTACAAGCTCTTTTCTTTTTTCTTGTCTTATCCTTTTCTTCATCGGGGCTGTCTTCTCCCTTAGCTCCCGCCTTTGCCTCTTTACCGACTCTTTTTCCTGACGCAGATACTCCTTCCTTTGCTTTTTCAGCCTGCGTTTGCGCTCCTTGATATGTCGTTTTTCAGCACGGTTCATTTTAATGAATCCAATGATATGAATTAAATGAGGCTTGCAAAAATAATACATTTTTTGAACCGGTGATTATTTGTTGACAAATGTCTCCGGTCGGGTTAATTATCTACATCACCCCTCTCATTTTTTAGAGAGAGCAGGGGGGTGAGTTCATTTTTTTCATTTTTTTTACTTTTTTCTTGCATATTATTACATATTATAATACTTTTGCCTCCTGTTCTTTGAC
>CAYOZZ010000348.1:0-6630 GCA_964408535.1 uncultured Bacteroidales bacterium
AATCCATAATATAATTCCGGATTTCTTTTTTTACATTTTTCAGATTATCACAGCGAAGGAGTATCGCTTTTAATCTCGGTGATTCTTTAAAAATTTTCATTAAAATGGTTTTGGATTCCCTTGATATTTTTTTCTCTTCAATCTCACTATTGATAATGTAGTGATCCCGTTTCTCATACTGATATTTATCACGAATCATAGCTTATTATATTTTCAGATATTCATGCAAAGCTAACAATTTCTCTCAAAATAGAGAATATTTAACAGATTTTATGAAAAAACAGATTCTCGTTTTCCTGTTGGCTGTGTCTGCAGGGTATGCGAAAAACAGAAAATTTCAAAATTCCTTTTAGCATAAATAGATATAGTAACGACCTATTTATCATAAATCCGAATTGAATAGGGAATTGCCCGTTTTATTTAAAATATATACTTTTGCTTTTAATTTAATATTAGCTCTTTAATAGTGATTAAGTTTTTAAAACTAATTTGATTATTATTCGTAACAGGAATGTGTTAATCAGCTTTCAAAGAAATCTTTTAATGATTCATAAAAAAAGTAAAATAAAGCTAAAGATAGAAAGTCTCAAATATCAACTGCTAAGACCTTACGGAGTCAGACAGATAATCAAGAGTGGCTTTTGGTTTGTTGATATTCCGAGAACATCATCTACAAGTATTAAGGTGGAACTGGGAAATAATTTCGGAAGTGTATTTTCGAAAAATGATGTTTTTGAAAAGAAGCACAGAGGTTTTCAGTTTTTTCCAAATCATTTGCCCGCAAGGGTGATGAGGGATTATCTCGGGAAAGAAGAATGGGATAAATTATTTTCATTTACAATTGTCAGGAATCCATGGGACAGAGTCGTATCATTGTATCATTACAGGCTTAAGAGCAGGCTATTGCGGCAGGATATGGGGTTCAGGGAATATATTTTAAAATTAAAGGATAGTGAGTTCGGACAGGAGCCATTCAGGTTTTTTGGACATTATTACGGTTGCAGCGATTTTGTTACCGATGAAAATGATAATATCATTGTCAGTTATATTGCAAAATATGAAACAAGAGAAAGCGACTTGAAATATGTTGCAGATAGAATTAATTTCCCTGAATTAGGAAAACTTGCGGTACAAAAAGCAACTCCTAAGAAAAAGCATTATTCAGAGTATTATGATGAGGATACGATTAAAATAGTTGAAATTATTTATCATAAGGACATTGAGCTGTTTGACTATAAATTTGAAACAAAAGAATAAACATTATATTTTTAAGCGATTATGAATTTTTTAACCTTAATGCAAATAGGAAAGATAATGATAACCAATCCCGGTGTACTTGCAGGGGATAAGAAGTATATTTTTCTGCTTAGCCATATGAGAAGCTACTCGAGTCTGCTGTCGCATATCTTAGGTAGTCATGACAGTATTGCCGGATATTCCGAAATGCATTTGTCATATAAAAAAAGATCGGATTTGTTAACATTACGATACAGGGTATATATCACCAATAACAGGGAACCGATAAACGATTATATTTTTGATAAGATTTTACACAATCATGCAATTGATACAAAAATATTAAATGACAGAAATACGAAGGCTTTGTTTATGTTGCGTGAACCGGAAGCAACCCTGAAGAGTATTCTGAAGATGAGCGAAAACATGAATAATCCGAACAGAATTAGCGACATTAATAAAATTAAAAACTATTATTTAAAGAGACTCAATCAGTTGGAAGAACTTGCAAAAATAACAAACGGTACGGCTATTTATCTTGATGCCGAAAAAATTGTTAATGATACCGACTTTGTGCTGGGTTATCTTACTGATTGGTTGCAACTTAAAGCTCCTCTTTCTTCGGAGTATAAAACTTTCTCAAAAACCGGTGAACCCGGATTCGGTGATCCGTCTGACAATATTAAACAGGGGAAAATAATTAAAAACAGAAAACAACCTGATGTTACTATTCCTGATGAAATATTAAAAACTGCTCAGGAAAAATATAACAGATGCAGGGAAACTATTATGAAACATTGTACATCAATTTAATTCATTATGAGAAAAACAGCAATAATTTTTTTATCCGTATTTTTGGTTGCAATAACGGGAAAAACACAAACTATTTCAAATGCAGGCTTTGAAAGCTGGTCGAATCAGTTTTTGTATGAAGACCCTGACGGCTACACATCTTCAAATGCTTTGAGTCTCGGAGCTCTCGGCGAACCGAATGTGGTAAAAACAACTGATGCTTACTCCGGAAACTTTGCAGTCGGTCTTGAAACCATTCCGACTACCGAAGGCCCCGTAAAAGGAGCCGTTTATATCGGGCAGATTGGTGAAGATATGATATGGGGAGGCCTTCCGTTTACCGAAAGAGCCGATTCGGTTACCGGGTATGTTAAATATGATGTAATGCCGAACGATACTGCCTATGTCGGAGTTTTATTCAAAAAACTGGGGCAGCCTCTCGGTGTATGTCTTGCAACTTTTATCGGGACGCAGGATGAATATCACTATTTCAGTCAACTTGTGCAGTGGTTTATACCCGTAGTAAGCCCTGATACGATTGTTATTGCAATATTGTCATCCGCTTTGTTCGGTGATGCTGTTGTGGGAAGTAAGCTGACAATTGATGATGTCTCTTTTGTCGGTACTACCGGACAGTTTCCGAATGGTGATTTTGAGAACTGGACTGAGTATTACTCTGAAGAGGCTGACGGATGGCTCTCTACAAATATTTTCAGTAAATCTCTCGGTCTGACTCCTGTTATTAAGTCTTCGGACAGCTATGAAGGAAATTTTGCAGTTCAGCTCGAAAGTATGATGACATATTTTGATGATACGCTGGCAGGAATTACAAACGGTCACTTGAGCTTTGACGGACCGGTAGGAGGGATGCCGGTTGCGCAAATACCCGAAACATTATCAGGTTATTATAAATACTCAGCCGGCGAAAACGAAGAAGCATCTGCAAATGTACGTATGTTCAGATATAATGCCTCTCTCGGCGAATCGGAGTTACTTGCCGAAGAATCTTTGGTTTTGGAACCTTCGGCAAATTATGTCCCTTTTGAATTAAATGTTGAATATAATGCCTATCCGCCGCCCGATACGGTTAATATATTCTTGTCAGTGGAAAATTCGTATCAGGAAAAAACAGGTGGTGTCTTGCTTGTTGATGACCTGAATATAACTTTTAAACCCGTTGGTGTTGAAGTGATGGAAAATGAATTGACGGGAAGAGTATTTCCAAATCCTGCAAGAGATGAAATTTTTATTGAGTCACCTGAAATTGTAAATAAAGAAGCTGTGATCTCAATTTTCAATGCAAACGGGTTTGAAGTGATAAACAAAAGGTTGACATCTGATATTCCGGTAATGGGGCTTGATGTTTCAAACTTATCTCCGGGCATCTATTTCTACCGGATTAAAACCGGAAATAAATTGATGCAGGGTAAAATTGTAATTGAATAAAGACCTGAAGACGTGACGAGCCTCCGTGCTTGTCATAATGAAATAGTTTATTTCATAAATGTTAGTCTTATAAAACCGCCTTTCCCAAGAAGGCTGTTGTCACCGAAAAGGCTGTTAAGATAAGATGAACCGATTTGTATGTTTATGTTATCTGATATCGAAAGCCCGGCAAATAAACCGAAGTTGATTTTCTTATAACTGCTGTAGGCAATAACCGGTGTTATGCGAAATGTGTTGTTTATATTATATGTGGCAAAACCTTCAAGCCGGTAAAGTGCCTCCAAAGCAGGATAGATATTTCCTCTTATTCCTGCATATCCTTTTCCGGAAGAAAAGTATTTGCCAACCGAAAAATTTAACGACAAAGGCAGTCCGGTTGTAAATGAAGATGAGCTGATATTGTTGAAAATCAGGTTTCTTACCGAGTTAACCGTAAAATCATTATTCCCTCCTATATTACCGGAAGTGTCAATATTAACACCGGTGAATATAAAGCTTGTGTCAGTTTCTCCGATAAATGAGTTTCCTGTCCAGGTTATAAATCCAAGATTTTTTACGGCAATATCAAAATGAAAACTTCCCGGTTTATCAAAATCATATTCAAAATCCAATGATGCGCCGACACCTCTTACCTCGTACCATTCAGCCCAGACGGTATCCGAAATACGGGTATTGAAATCTGCATTTATATCAAGATATTCACCGTTAACATCTGTATATAAAGATGAATTATTCATAAAGAGTTCGTTATAATTTTGTCCGAAGTTAACAGCGATATTTCCTGTTATATGATGTATCCCGCCCGGCTTTTCTATCCGGTATCCCATTCCGCCTTTTATTTGATTAAAATAGATGCTGTAATATTTTGAATCGGGAACGGTTAATGTTTGCCCTGCAAAAGGTTTATTGCCGAGTAATATCAGTTTAATGACATCTTCATCCAAAGAGGTATCCAGAAAATATTGATGTTCGATTCCAAAATAATAATAGGCATCTGTGTTTTTACCGGATGCAACAAAGGCATCCATCCTTATGTTTCTTATGTCGCCGGTAAGAACCGGATTTTGCAAATTGTCAATTTGTCTGTTTTTAAGATCATCATTAATAAATTCCGACCTGTTGAATGAGGAGTAGAACTCATTCGTAAAGGAGTTGGAGTTTGAGCCTTCCGAAAATAATGCGGAAACCTGGAATCTCCTGATTGTATCGGTATTGCCGGCAGGATAATATCTGCTGAAAAGCCTTATCTGACCATAGGATGAGCCAAATACAATCGTTAGTAATAATATTGCTGCTATTCTTTTCACTGTTCCAATTTCATTTTAAAATCTCCGATAATTTTCAGTTCCATTGTGTAATCCGAATAAAGTTTGACCTGTTCGTTCATTGCCGAATTTATCCGTAAAACATATCTTGCGGTTTTTGCTTCTTTTACCGACTGTTTAAACTTTTCGTCAAGAGGTATTTCGATAAATGAGACTACCGGCTCGGTTACTCTGCCTTCAAAATCCGGTACCGCCGTCTCTATATTTGCATTATAAAGAAGTGTATCAATAACATCACCGTTTTCGTCATCAAGATACATATCAATATCAAACGAAAACGGAAAACCGTTTGTGAATTTCAGTTTTAAAAGTCCGTCACCAATCATATCAAAATTTGCATTTTCACCTTTCCAGTCACTCTCCTTACGGATAACAAGGTCTTCAACACCGATTCCCCCGTTGACTTCAGCCTCAATAAAGACCTGCATCGGAGTACTCAGGTAAAAGAAATGCGTGTGATCAGCTGTGTCACCTGACGGATTTGTTTGTATCCCGACAAAATATGTAAACTCATCGGGCATAATTTCAAGCAGGTCAAGAATATTCGTACCGGAGAAGTTAAAATAGTTTTTTGACGGCTCAATCCCGTCTATTCCCGGCGATATCTGATATGCTCTTTCGACAAAAAGCGACGAATCCATCATATCTCCCTGAAGAGAAACGGAAACACCCGTATTTGTATTTGTAGCACTTACCTCATTCAGTTTTAATAAGCCGTCAACACCGTAGTAGTTGTCTATACGCAGATTGACATCGGCATCTCCGATTGAAAAACCGGCTATCTCCATATCTTCAAACATATCAAACTCTGTAGTTTCCGGCCCGAACTGAAAATCGGTTTTCCCGAAGTTGCCTTTTGCATAATCAAGAACAACATTTGTAAAATGAACATAAAATTTAAAAGTATCCGCCTGTGTAAATTGTATTGGGTCAGGCTCATTCGGATCAACCCAGAATCTAAGATTAAAATTGAATGTATTGTAAACACCGCCGTTTTCGCCGGTAAAGTCAAGTTTATATCCCGAGAAATCACTCACCGAACTGTAAAGACCGTTTTTTGGTATGGGCTGATTATAAAGTGCAAAGGTATCACCCTCGGGAGATATTGCCGAATTAATCGTAAAATCGCTAAGCATATCACCGTCGGACTGGTTTTCCATCTCAAATCTGATTTCACCGGAATGCATAATAGCATTTTCAAGCTCAATACCGAAATCGAAATCCAGCATCTGATCAAAATGTTCATCAAGAATCAATTGCCCCGGCTCCACGGTAATTGGAAAAAAGAAGCTGAACTCCCAGTAAAACACAGTGTCGGGAATCGTAACAACCGAATCGCCGTCAACTTCGTAAAGTTTTCGGTTAAATACAAATGTAAGTGAACTGTCGGGATTCCCGGCAAGCAGAGTATCACTTATAAAATCGGTAATAGTAATCGTGTCGTTCAACAATGGCAAAAGCATATCCGTATTCCACGACGGTTTCGGACGCTCCTTATTGCAGGAGCCGAAAAAGAATAACAGGATAATTGTAAAGAATAATAACCTCCTCATTGTAAAGAAATAAATTTGTGCCGCAAAATACAATTTTTTCTTATATTGTAGGATAAGGAAAAATTTTATTTTTTAAGAAATTTCGTATATTTGCCCTGTCCGAAACAGAAGCTATTGACTGCAAAACCGGAAATATTGTTGAGTAAAGAAATCCGTAAGCTAACTGATTTTGCAAGATTTAAGAATCTATTGGATGACATTTAGGATGACAGCATTTAAAGCTATTAACATTAGCTCGTAAAACTCATAATATAAGGCGAGATTGACCCGGAGTAATG
>CAYOZZ010000349.1:0-10798 GCA_964408535.1 uncultured Bacteroidales bacterium
ATTAAAATCCGTCCGGAAAATTTTTCCGGACGGACAGGTTAAAAGAAATAAGGAAGGTGATGGTTCCGGATATAATTTTGTAATATTACTTTGACGTAATTTCGTCCCACTCCTGCCAGCTCGGTGTGTAATAATGATAACCGGTGCTTTGACTGTCGGTTAACTTAGCAGGCGACCCTTTGACTGTTAATACATCATCGTGGATTTCGTATTCCGCAATGAACAGATCGCTGCCACCTCCAAGATGTTGATTAAACACTATTCTATCGGAATTAGGAGATGTACTGATGTGATAAACCTGATCGCCGTTTATTTCCAATGAATTTGTAATATCCGTCACATTTTTACTACTTATGTTCAGGGCTTTTATCTGCCTGTGAAAATTATTGTCGTTGTCAAGCATAACAAACAGAAGGAAATTCCCATCCTGTGTCCAGCACAAATCATAAATTTCAATATTCTTTCCGGGTTCCGAAAAAACAGTAACCTTGTTCGTGCCGTCAGCATTCATAATCAGGATGAATTCGTAAAAATCCCAATGATTCGGTAATGTCAACACAAGTGCATCAAAAGCTATTTTGATATTTTATTTTTCTTTTAAGCTCATTGATGGAATCTTCATTAACTTTTTCACGATTGGACTCTTTTGTAGTTCGTTTTTTCCGGCTTTTCATTTACTGTTCAATTTCACATAGCAATGCAAAAGTATGTCGGCATATACAGGAATCATAATTTTACGGGTATGATTAAGGTTTCAGGTGGGTTTCAAAAAGTTGCAAATACTGCAACACTCAGATAATCAGCAATTATCAATTACTTCAAAACAGAATAATTACAACTGTATTATAAAAAAGCTTCACCACCTAATTCAAAAATATTAAAAAGAATAGTCAATAATTACCTTGTATTATACAGACCCGGGTATTATAACTGCATAAGGAATGGAATTAATTTTTCATCCGAGGAAAGGTTCAGTTTTTTTCGCAGCCTGTAGCGGGTAGTTTTTATTCCGCTTTCCGATTTGTATGTTATTGCTGATATCTCTTTGCTTGTGAGGTTTAGTTTAAGCAATGCAGCAATTTTTATCTCCGAAGAACTTATATCAGGACAAATCTCAATTAACTTTTTATAAAATCCCGAGTGGATATTTTTAAAAGCTGTTTTAAGAGAACTCAAAATGCATTTAGAGTGTAAATCGTTACTGTTATAATTCCGCCGTACAGTAATATTTTCAAAGGCTATATGTTCCATTCTTTGGGATAAAACGGTAAAATAAAAAATATATCACCCACAAAGATAATAAAATCCGGATATATTGTACTGTTTACGGTTATTCCGGTTTCGACAGTATGAACCGGCTGCTACGTCTCATACGAAAGAGGCTATTTCCTTTTCCTGCTTCTTTTGTTACTTTTACCTTCTTTTCTTTCTCCCCTATCTTCCGTAACTTCAACCCTGACTTTGCGCCCTTTAAATTTAATATTTCTCATTGAGCCAAGTACTTTATCGGTATATTTATTCCCCACTTCAAAAAATGAGAAGCTATCCTTAATATCAATTGTACCTATGTTAATGTCACGATCCTGAGCATTATCATTGATCATTCCAATGATATTTTTCGGAAGAATCCCGTCCTTTTTGCCGAGATTGATAAAAAACCTGGTGAAACTGCCTTTTCCCCTTCTGCCCCTGTTGTCGCCACGGCCGTCACCATCTCTTTTATCCCATCTGTCTCTCCTTTCTCTCCGGTCTTTTCTATCCCTCCTGTCTCCTCTGCCACTTTCGCTTTCCGCCTTTTTATTCAGGTCAGGGGCATTTTTATAATACTCAAGAAACCTGTTAAACTCAATTGAAACAAACCGCTTTATAATATCCTCCTTTGTCAGCCAGCTAAGTTTCTTATTTACGGCATCCATAAAAGGTGCAATCTGATCTTCGTCAACTTCCACTCTCTCCATACGGTCTATCATATTAAAGAGCTGCTTTTTACATATCTCAGGTCCGTTAGGAACCGGAAGTTTCTCAAATTTCTTTCGAATAATCTTTTCTATTTGCGGAATTCTGTTTTTCTCACGATAATTTACAATAGCAATTGAAATACCCGATTTCCCGGCACGCCCCGTACGCCCGCTTCTGTGGGTGTAAATCTCAAGTTCTTCAGGCAGGTTATAGTTTATAATATGAGAAATATCATTCACGTCAATACCCCGGGCAGCCACATCGGTAGCAACAAGCATCTGTAACGACCTGTTTCTGAATCGCTTCATAACCTGGTCGCGCTGAGGTTGCGAAAGGTCACCGTGGAGTGCGTCGGCATTGTAACCGTCTTTAATGAGCTTGTCGGCAACATCTTTTGTCTCCGCTCTTGTCCGGCAGAATACAATTCCGTAAATATCGGGATTTATATCGGCAATACGTTTAAGGGCAAGATATCGGTCGCGTGCATGAACCAGATAATAGATATGTCGTACATTTTCGGCACCTGAATTTTGCCGGCCTACTGTAATTTCAACCGGGTCGTTCATATAATTCTTCGCAATCCTCGCCACCTCTTTCGGCATAGTTGCAGAAAACAGTAATGTTCTCTTAAATTCCGGCGTCTTTTCCAGAATACCGTTTAACTCTTCACGGAAACCCATATTCAGCATTTCATCAGCTTCGTCCAGAACAACCGTTCTGACATTGGAGATATTTGCCGCTCTTCGTTTTATCAGGTCAAGCATTCTTCCCGGAGTGGCAACAATAATCTGAGCACCCTTTTTGATAGCTCTTATTTGAGTATCAATACTTGCTCCTCCATAAACCGGCACAACCTGTAATCCGGTTATGAACCTGGAAAATGTTTGCAAATCCTTTGAAATCTGAATTCCCAATTCGCGCGTCGGAGCTAATACTAACGCCTGAACCGATTTATCATTAACATCAATTTGTTCGATTATCGGTAATCCGAAAGCGGCAGTTTTTCCGGTTCCGGTTTGTGCAAGTCCTACAATGTCTTCTTCTGAGTTTAAAACAATTGGTATAACTTCTTCCTGTATTGGCGTCGGTTTTGTGAATCCGAGTTCTTCAACCCCGGCCAATAATTTGGGCGACAAGCCCATTTCGTTAAAATTCAATATATTATATTTTTAAAATTGGGTGCAAAGATACGCAAAGTTATTGATGATGACCGGATAATTATTGTAAAAAGCCGGAAACCGAAATATGTGCAAATAAATGCACTCTTTGTTACCTAATCCGGCAGGGTATTAATCCTTATTTATCTCAAAATATGAAAGCGGTCTGATAACCCTGTCAAATACAAAATACTGCAACATCACAAAGTCCCTGTTATCATTTACCAAAGCATATAGCCTGTCAACATCGTTGATATACATATTGCCTTCAAAATCCATTGCCATATTTTCGTTGGGTCTTGCAAAAGTAATTGCACGTGTAGTATCGTTATTTTTATCAATAACCGTAAGAATATTCTGAGGGACGGAATGAATAATGGAGTCTTTCTTTTCCGGTTCGACATATTCGTCCATAAGCGACTCAAAACGCAGGTCGGCAAAAGCAGTCATGAAATTTAAAAGTTTGAGCGTGTCATAACCGTTTACAACCGAGTTATCAATAAGTTTTGTAAGTTTAAAATTGTCACCTTCCACATCCACTCTG
The DNA here is from genome assembly GCA_964408535.1 of uncultured Bacteroidales bacterium. Taxonomy (GTDB): domain Bacteria; phylum Bacteroidota; class Bacteroidia; order Bacteroidales; family JAADJA01; genus JAADJA01. The sequence goes on from CAYOZZ010000349.1 coordinate 3,661, forward strand.
AAAGAATTTTCAGGCTCTCTCGGAATCTCCATTATGACCGATTTTATGTCGGCAAGTTTAGTGTGGAAAACGGTATGGTCGCGCCAGTCCTTCTCAAATACCGAGAACCTCGGCCCTACGAATCCGCGTAATCCGGGAATATGCACAACAAAAGGATAATCAGAGCCTTCGAGAAGCATAAATGTACCCATATTATCGGCAGTCGCACTTCCTACATAAAATGTTTTCGTCAGTTTTTCGTGAGGAAAAAGCTTCAACTTGTCGAACAGATTTATTCTGTAAACTCTTTGATAAACCTCTACTTTGACCGACGCGGCAGCAAGTTGTGCAATAATATTATTATGTGCCGATATAGGAACAGGCATCTTAGGAGTCAGTTTTTTCAGTGTCCCGAGAATCATCTTAACACCTGACGGCCTTACCTTGTACTTCTCATTTAACCTCCAACTGCCGTCGGACATTCTTTCGAGCAGTACCGAACGGTTCTTTTTATCAGCCATAAAGATTTTAGTAACCGAAGCCGTATCGGCAACAGCAAAATCCACATCTTTTTTACTGAAGGTGCTCTTCCCCGATTTTGATACAATAACAACTATTGCAATTACTATCAAAATAATTACAACTATTAATATCGTTCTGTTTTTCTTCATTTTTCTATATCTAATAAAATAAAACTAAAAGCCGACAGCCAATTACCGGTCTCATCCCGAATATTTTCTTTTTCTCACGAATCCCATAATCAATCCGAGTATCAATATTATTATTACCGGAGCAACAACATTAAGTATCTTCCAGTATAGTCCGTTTTCATTAATTTTCGTCCTGTCGAGCAGGCGTAATTTAATCTCTCTCGACCTGATAGTTATCAAACCGCTTTCATCTATCAAATAGTCCATGGCATTCAAAATAAAATCCTTATTACCAAATGTCTGCCCTGTATATCTGTCGTAACCGAGAGGATATGTAAAAGGCTTTTTCCCTTTCGAGTAGTTCACCTGATTTTTTATCACATCTCCGTCAGCAACAAAAATCATTCTTGTAGGCCTGCTCTCTTCGAGGAAACCCATAACTTTGTCGTTAGCAATCTCAGGTGGAACACGGCCTGCATAAACCGATTTGAATTTTCCTTCCAACAGGGCTGAAACCGGAACATATTTTTTATTATACAGTCTTCTGTCAGGCTCCTCTTTCAGAATTTCAAGTGTAATTAATGCCGGAGTATTAACGGTTTTGGCATATTGAGAAGATGTCAGCAAGATGGTTTTTTTGACATTCGGCCCCGAAATTGTGTCAATGCTGCTGATAAATTCGGTTTTTATTGCATTAAGATTTTTTACAATCGGGTTGTCGCTAAGAGGATAAAGAACGGGAAAGTAGTACCACGGGAAAAAATCAATTTGCGGAGCACCTCCCGATTCACCGGTTTTGACAGGAATCGGTAACGCATTCAAATCCATCACCAGATCGGTGTTTAGTCTTATTCCATAAGTAAAAAACTGATCATCAAGATTCAAATCGTTAATCAGCCCGAAAGTTATATCCGAATTAAAAATACTGTCCATACTGGCGGAAACGGGGTCAATTAGCCATAAGACCTTTCCTCCGCGCATAATATATTGGTCAATGATAAACTTATCCTTCTCAGTGAAAGCAGAATCGGGTTTTGCAATTATTATCGCATCAAATTTATTATAAATCCCGGTGTTTACCGAGTCAATTGTCTGTCTTTCAGTCAAACTGGTTACCTTTCCGTCAATTCTTACACGCTCAACCGAGTAAGATTCCTGCAATGCAAGAGTCGCATCCGCAACGTCAATAAGGTCAAGCTCTCCATGCCCCTCAATGAATGCCACTCTCGGTTTTTTTACTGTCGTGAGTTTTTTTACAACACTTATCAGGTTAAACTCCAGATTTTGTATTGAGTTGTTAAGAACCTCTTCGGGCGGAACTCCCATTTGCGATTTTAACAGTTCAACGGGCATCTCTTTTTCACGGTATGAAATGATAGTTCCCGGAAAAATTATCTGCCTGCTTGTTCCGTCATTGTTCTTTACCTGGAGGTCGGTAGGTTGCAGTCCGCGCTCAACGAGTTTTTTATAAACATCCTCTCTTTCGGCAGGGTCGGAGTTTTCGGAAGGGTTAATAAATTCATACTGGATATTATCGGAATAGGCTCTGAATTCATCAAGCATCTCTTTGGTCTCGCGCCGCAAACGTTTAAAACCGGCAGGGAAATCCCCATCAAGATAAACCTCAAAATAGACAATATCATCAAGATTTTTAAGTATTTTCTTTGTAGGTTCCGACAGGGTGTATCTTTTCTCGGAAGTGAGATCAAAGCGGGTGAAGACATAATAACCTATCGTATTCACAAGAATAATAATGATTACACCCAGCACAAGCTGAATAATACTATTTCTTTTTATGTCCTTTTTTTTGTTCCCCATTTTCAGTAATCCGTTTTACTATTCTTTTACATCATTATCCTGTTACCATTCTGCGGTATTTTTTCAACCTATCCCCATTTCCTGCTTTCAAGCGACATCTTTGTCATAAGTAAAAACAATGTTATCAAACTTAAAAAATATAAAGCGTCGCGTGTATCAATAACACCTCTGCTCATTGCGCCGTAATGATTGTTTATCCCGAGTGTTTTAATAAAAAGATCGAAATTCCCGAAAAAATCAAGGGAATAGATAAAATCAAATCCGAGATAAATAAAACCGCTTAATGCAACGGCAACGATGAATGATATTACAGGATTATCGGTTATTGATGACGAAAACAGCCCGATTGATACGAATGAAGCACCGAGAAACATCAATCCGATATACGAGCCCCACATCCCGCCGGTATCAATATTTCCCTTTGGAGCTCCAAGCTGATAAACCGAATAGAAATATATCAATGTCGGCAACACCGACAAAATAACGAGCACAACCCCTGCAAAATATTTTGCCAGAATAACCTGCATATCGGTCAACGGCTTTGTCATAAGCAACTCAATGGTTCCGCTTTTCTTTTCTTCGGCAAAAAACTTCATTGTTATTGCAGGAATCAAAAACAGAAAAACAAAGGGGCCAATCAGAAATAATCCGTCGAGATTGGCATAACCATAGTCAATAATATTCGATTCAATCGGGAACACCCACAGAAAAAGACCGTTGACAAGCAAAAAAACGGCAATAACAATATAGCCTGTCAGCGAATTTAAAAACCCCGTTACCTCTTTAATGAATAGTGTAAACATCTTTAAATTTTAAAAGGCCAAAATTAACTAAATTTATGTACCTGTACAGGATGAAATATTTTAAAAATTATTAAAAACCATTTTAAATTCAGAAAAACGAAATAAAAATGCAATTATTTAAAAATCTATATATAAATTTGTTTCCTTATTAGTTTTGTAATTTATTAAGAATAAAAATCACGAAAATGGCAGACTTACGTACTAATTATATGGGACTTGAGCTAAAGAATCCGATAATTGTCGGCAGCTCGGGATTGACAAATTCCGTAGAAAAGATTGTTGAATTTGAAAAACTGGGAGCAGGGGCAGTTGTTCTGAAATCACTTTTTGAGGAACAAATTCGTTTTCAGACGCACAAAACAATAACACAGGGCGATTTTGATTACGGATATCCCGAAGCAGCCGATTATATTTCCGCTTATACTAAAGATCATGCTGTTACGGATTATTTGAATTTAATAAAAGAAAGCAAGTCGAAAGTCAGCATTCCCGTCATAGCAAGTATCAACTGTGTTTCGGCAACAGAATGGACATCTTTTGCCAAAAAAATTGAAGAGGCCGGTGCCGATGCAATCGAACTGAATATTTTCATTCTTCCTTCCGACCCGAAGCATACCGGCGAGGAGAATGAGCAGATTTATTTTGATATTGTAACGGCTGTTATTAAAGAGGTTACAATTCCCGTTTCCATAAAAATCAGTTATTATTTTTCAGGTTTTGCAAAAACAGCACTTAAGCTGTCGTGGACAGGCATAAAGGGAATGGTTCTGTTTAACAGATTTTTTTCTCCCGATATAAATATTGATAATTTTGAGATAACTGCCACCAACGTTTTCAGTACTCCGGCCGAGCTTTCCACTTCGTTAAGATGGGTTGCAATGCTATCCGACCGCGTCCATTGCGATATCGCCGCTTCAACGGGAGTACATGACGGAACCGGAGTGGTCAAACAATTGCTTGCCGGAGCAAAAGCAACGCAGATAGCCTCTACATTATACAAAAATGGTGTGCAGGTTATCCCTGAGATGGTCAGGTTTGTTGATAACTGGATGACAAAACACAATTTTAAAACTACCGGTGAATTTATCGGAAAGGTTAGCCTTAAAGGAACAGACAACCCTGCCGCTTATGAAAGGGTTCAGTTTATGAAGCACTTTTCGGGGATTGAATAAAACACTCCCTTACGATTGTTCTCCGGAACCTGAATCAGAAAGAAATCTTCTCTCCAAAGACCCTTTTCAGGATGTCGTTCACCTGTGCACGGGGGTCGTTTCTTATCTGCTTTTCCTGCTCGGCAATTTTTATAAATAACCCGTTAAGGGCTTTTTGTGTTACGTATTCATCAAGCTGAACATTTACCTTTTTCCATCCCGGAACCATAGCAGCCACCTCATTATATGTATCCGCAAGGGTTGTCCAGGCTTTATCCGCCGAAACTCCATGAACAAGAGGCTTTTTCAGCGACTTTTTAATCTGCGGCTTAAAAGAATTTCTCAAATGCTGATATGTTTTTTGCCTGAAATAGTGAGTGGCAGCAGTGTCGGAACCATTCAAAATATTGAATGCATCACTGATGGTCATTGATTTAATAGCATTTACAAAAACAGCAGTTGCCGATTTTGCCGCATTTTCGGCAGCTCTGTTAAGACTTAATTCTGCATCATTGATAAACTTTGTAATTCCGGCAGCCTGCAAAAGTGCATTATTTTTATTCTGAACAATTATATCGGCTTCGGGGGGCAACATAATTTTTATCATTTTATCGCCGTAATAACCGTTTAGTGCAGATACAACATTTACAGCCGTGTCGGTACTTACTTTTAGTGCCTCTTTTAGACCGGAAACAACTTCCTCCTCGGTCAACGGAAGATTTTGATTCACGACCTGAACAAGGTTATCCGCCACATCGCATGAAAAAAACGACAGCAGAAAAAATAGTGTTACAATATTCCTGACTTTTGATAATGACTTGGATTTCATCTGTTTCTGTTTTTTAATTATCATTCTTTTGTTTAATGGCAGCTTTAACAAAGTTAACAAAAACGGGATGGGGTTTGGCGACCGTGCTTTTGTATTCGGGATGAAACTGAACCCCGACAAACCAGGGATGGTCTTCAAGCTCAATAATTTCGACCAGATTCTCTTTCGGATTGATTCCCGTAGCTTTCATTCCGGCCTTTTCAAACTCACTCAGATATTCGTTGTTAAATTCATATCTGTGTCTGTGGCGTTCTTTCACATTCATTGTCTGATAACACTCGAATGCAATCGAATTTTTCTTCACTTTGCAGGGATAGGCACCGAGTCGCATTGTGCCGCCCATTCCTTTTATCTTCTTCTGCTCTTCCATCAGGTCAATAACCGGAAATTTCGTGTCGGGGTTCATCTCCATCGAATGAGCACTTTTGTAACCGAGTTTATTACGGGCAAATTCGATTACAGCACATTGCATTCCAAGACAAATCCCGAGAAACGGTATTTTATTTTCCCTGACATATTTTATTGCGGATATTTTACCTTCGATTCCCCTTTCGCCAAAGCCGGGAGCAACAAGCACTCCGTCGAATCCTTTTAACATTTCGGGAGCGGTTTTGTCGTTAATTTTTTCAGCATGAATCATTTTAACATTCACTTTGCACTCATTGGCGGCACCTGCATGCACAAACGACTCGCTAATAGACTTGTATGCATCCTTTAGCTCAACATATTTTCCTACAAGTGCGATGTTCACTTCTGTTGTCGGGTGCGAAAGTTTATAGAGAAAATCTTCCCATTTGCTCAGATCGGGCTGACTGTCGAGAGGCATCATCGTCTTTCGCAAAACCTCGGTATCAAGATTCTCTTTCCTCATCAGGATTGGAACCTCATAAATGCTTTTGGCATCAATAGACTCAATGACGGAAGACGGCTCCACATTACAAAATTTTGCAATCTTGTTTTTAAGACCCTCGCTAAGATGTTTTTCCGTTCTGCAAACAATAATATCGGGCTGAACTCCCGATTCAAGCAATGTCTTTACCGAGTGTTGAGTAGGTTTTGTTTTCAATTCGCCTGCTGCGGCAAGATACGGGACAAGAGTAAGATGAATAACCGAGCAGTCGCGTCCCATTTCCCAGCGCAACTGCCTTACAGCCTCAATATAAGGTAAAGATTCGATGTCACCGACAGTACCTCCAATCTCAGTCACGACAAAATCGTATTTACCTGTTTTTCCGAGTAGTTTAATCCTTCTCTTTATCTCATCGGTAATATGCGGGATAACCTGAACAGTATGGCCGAGGTAGTCGCCCCTGCGCTCCTTTTCAATTACCGACTGGTAAATACGTCCGGTTGTGACATTATTGGCCTGTGAAGTAGGCACGTTTGAAAAGCGCTCGTAATGTCCGAGGTCCAGGTCGGTTTCCGCACCATCCTCCGTCACATAACATTCGCCATGTTCATAAGGATTAAGAGTACCGGGATCAACATTGATATATGGGTCAAGCTTTTGAATTGTAACGGAAAACCCGCGTGATTGCAACAGTTTTGCAAGAGATGATGAGATAATCCCCTTTCCGAGGGAAGAGGCAACACCCCCTAAAACAAATATATACTTTGTCCTTGCCATGTTTTAAAAAGTTTTTGCAAATATCTGATTTTATTGTCAAAACCAAAGCCAAAAAAATAATTTTATATTTTTCAAAGCATTAATTCCGTATTTTATTGATATTACTTCGCCAATGTCGTATAAATGTCTTTACATTCTATCAACTTGTTGGTAACAACACCGGTAAGAAGCAGTGATTAACCTGTTTTGAAAACATCCACGAATTATACTAATTAACACGAAATATTATGGATACTGAGGAATTTTTATATCATAATTTAAAAAGAAGATAAGCCCGGGGT
>CAYOZZ010000350.1:0-4046 GCA_964408535.1 uncultured Bacteroidales bacterium
CACGATGGAGCAGTGATAATCCGTAATAATAAAATTGTTGCGGCACGGTGTATTTTACCTGTTTCATCAAGGAGTGATATTCCTTCGCATTTCGGATTGCGTCACCGCTCTGCAATAGGTTTAACGGAGCAGTCTGACGCAGTTGCAATTATTGTCTCCGAAGAAACCGGCAATATCTCTTTCTCTGCCGGCGGCGATATCAAAGAAAAAATTTCCTCAATCAGTCTTAAGAGTATGATTCTTGAGGAGCTGTCGTAAAATAAGATCCATCCGTAAAGCATTCGTGACAAATCCAAACCTCAAAACATCATAAAATTTACGATAACACATTATTGTATTGGCAGTTATTGCTGATTGATGGGTTTTTGGTAAAAACAATTTATATATTTTTATTTGATGTAATTCAATATTTTCTACTTTTGAGCAACCTTAAAATTTAAAGTTATGAAACTGACTACTGTAAGTGCAATATCGCCTGTTGACGGCAGGTACAGGAAAAAAGTCGAAGGGTTGGCTTACTATTTTTCGGAAGCGGCTCTGATAAATTATCGTATTTTTATGGAGACGGAGTATTTTATCGCCCTTGTCGAATTACCGCTACCGCAATTAGCGGGTTTTGACAAGGAAAGGATTGAGGATGTCAGAGCCATAAGCAGAAATTTTTCTTTTGATGATGCCAATGAGGTGAAGAAAATTGAAGAGGTGACAAATCATGATGTCAAGGCTGTTGAGTATTATCTGAAAAAAGAGTTCGACAAGCTCGGGCTTGGCGAGTATAAGGAGTTTATTCACTTCGGACTGACTTCCCAGGATATCAATAATACTGCGGTTCCATACTCCTTAAAACTGGCTTATAATGAGGTTATTGAGCCTCAATTGAAAAGTCTTGTTGAGAAACTTACCGGAATGGCCAAAGAGTGGAAAAATGTTCCGATGCTTGCCAGAACGCATGGGCAGCCTGCATCTCCGACAACTCTTGGAAAAGAATTTTATGTCTTTGTTGACAGGCTCAGACGCCAGATTAAACTTCTCAACGAGGTTCCTTTTTCGGCAAAATTCGGAGGAGCAACCGGCAATTTTAATGCTCATTATGCTGCTTATCCTGAAATAGACTGGATAAAATTCGCAAATGAATTTCTGAAAAAGACCGGTCTTGAAAGGCAAAAGGTGACTACCCAGATTGAACATTATGACGATATGGCTGCCTTTTTCGACGGGATGAGACGGATAAATACCATCCTCATTGACCTTTCGCGTGACATCTGGACTTATATTTCGATGGGATACTTCGGGCAAAAAATTAAAAAGGGAGAAGTAGGTTCCTCTACTATGCCGCATAAGGTTAATCCTATTGATTTTGAAAATGCTGAAGGTAATTTCGGTGTGGCAAATGCGCTGTTCGGTTTTATGGCTGAAAAACTTCCGGTTTCACGTTTGCAACGCGACCTTACCGATTCAACTGTCTCCAGGAATGCCGGAATTCCGGTTGCACATTCGATGCTGGCTTACCAATCGCTTATGAAAGGACTGAATAAACTTATTTTGAATAAGGAGATGATAGAGAAGGATTTGGACGATAACTGGGCGGTTGTCGGTGAAGCTATTCAGACAATTCTTCGCAGGGAGGGATTCCCGAAACCCTATGAAAAACTTAAGGAGCTGACAAGGAAAAATGAAAAAATCAATAGGGAGACAATCCATAGATTTATTGATAAACTTAAGGTTTCCGACAAAGTGAAGGAGGAATTGAAAAAACTTTCTCCGCAAAATTATACCGGGATTGTTAAATTTTAATTGACAGGTGTTGTTTAATGGTTATTTTTGCGCACAAATTTTAATATTACAGAATGGAATTAAGTAAAATATTAGCGATTACAGGAAGACCGGGATTGTATAAGATGCTGGCACAGACGAAAAACGGATTGGTTGTTGAATCACTTCTTGACGGTAAAAGATTGACGGCTTTCAGTCACGAGCGAATCAGCTCACTTGAGGAGATTAGTATCTTCACTACTGATGAAGACCTGCCGTTGAAAGATGTTCTAAAGAAGATATTTGATAAACAAAACGGTGAAAAGGCTATTTCTCATAAATCGGATGCAAAAGAATTGAAAGCATTTTTCAAAGAAGCTGTTCCGAATTACGATGAAGAGAATGTTTATGTTTCGGATATAAAGAAGGTTATTCAGTGGTACAACCTTTTGCAGGAACATAATCTGCTGGAATTTGACGAGGAAGAGGAGAAGAAAGAAGATGATGAGGTAAAGACTGAAAATCAGGAACAAGCAGAAGACAAGGGGCAGGAAAAGGAGCCGGAAGAATCTGAAAATAAATAGATTCGGGTTGTCTCAAAGTTAAAAATAACAAATGGCAAAAATAGTAGCAGATCATGAGGTTGTGGAGGTTCGTTATCCGGTTAACGACAGTTTCATAATAAGCTTCAGGTCTCCTGTTGATATACCGCAGATACTGCCGGGTAATTTTGCCGAAATACAAATCGAAAATACAACGGGTGTCTTTCTGCGCAGACCGTTTTCAATCCTTGATGTTGATTATGACAGCCGGATTATCAGTTTTTTTATAAAGATAATCGGAAAGGGAACAAAAAGGCTTGGAGAGGCACAGAGAGGTGACAAAGTGAGTCTGATGTATCCGCTGGGCAACTCATTTACTATGCCCGTACCGGAAAAGAAAGTCCTGATTGTCGGCGGTGGTTCAGGAATAGCGCCATTTGTTATGTTAGGAAGAAATCTTAAAAAGAATGGTAATAAAGTTACTTTCCTGATTGGAGGTAAAAGCAAGAAGGATGTTCTGATATCGGCTCTTTTCTCTGAGTTTGGTGAGGTCTTTACTACTACGGAAGACGGTTCGGCAGGAGAAAGGGGATTCGTAACGGACCATTCTCTCATTAAAACCGGTAGTCCTCCGTTTGACAAAATATACTCCTGCGGTCCTGAAGCGATGATGAAAGCAGTCGGGAAAATTGCAAAGCAGAATAACATTGATTGTGAGGTTTCTCTGGAAAATATGATGGCCTGCGGTTTTGGTGCCTGTCTTTGTTGTGTTACCGAAACGATTGATGGAAATAAACGAGTTTGTAAGGAAGGCCCTGTGTTTAACATAAACTATCTGAAATGGCGGATTTAAGGGTAAATATCGGCGGACTGGAGTTTAAGAATCCCGTAACAACGGCTTCGGGAACCTTTGGGAACGGAGAGGAGTTTGACGATTTTTTCGACCTTAATTTGCTTGGAGGGATGTTTGTTAAGGGAATGACTCTTGAACCAAGGGAAGGTAACGATTATCCCCGAATGGCCGAAACCGCTTCGGGAATGCTGAATGCAGTCGGACTGCAAAATAAGGGTGTTGATTATTTCATTGAAAATATCTATCCCCGGATAAAGCATTTTGATACTCATATAATTCCGAATATCAACGGCTCTACGGTTGAAGATTATATTGAGGTTGCCGAAAAGCTTAATGAAATAGAAACCATACCTGCAATAGAATTGAATATTTCCTGCCCGAATGTAAAAGCCGGCGGGATGCTTTTCGGGACGAGCTGTCCTTCGGCAATTGCCGTTACAAAAGCAGTCAGGGATGTATATCATAAAGTGTTGATAGTTAAGCTTTCGCCGAATGTTACCGACATCACGGAGATTGCAAAAGGTGTTGAAGGAGCAGGAGCCGATTCCGTTTCTTTGATTAACACATTACTTGGAATGGCTGTTGACGCTGAAAAGCGAAAGCCACTATTGTCAACGGTGACAGGCGGATTATCCGGCCCGGCTGTAAAGCCTGTGGCTCTTAGGATGGTCTGGCAGGTTTACAATTCGGTTAAAATTCCGGTCTTTGGTATAGGAGGAATTATGAATGCTACCGATGCTATTGAGTTTATGCTCGCAGGTGCCTCTGCCATACAGGTCGGAACAGCCAATTTTATTGACCCTCAGGTTTCCGTAAAGATTATTGACGGAATTAAAGATTATCTTAAAAGGCATAATTTTGACTCCGTAACGGAATTGACCGGCGCAATGAAGGTTTAA
>CAYOZZ010000351.1:0-9635 GCA_964408535.1 uncultured Bacteroidales bacterium
CGATAGCAAGGGTTCGTAAAAAGTCTCTTCGTGATTGTTCGGTAGTTAAATCCATAGTAAAGGAAGTTTTATTCTTTCCAAAAGTATGAATTTTTGAGGTGAAAGGTAATTATCCGACAAATTTGTAATAATTCTAAATAATATTTTCGTAATCCCGTTTATTTTAACTTGGCAGTTTCGCAGATATATTTTTTAAATATTAGCCGGGGCAAACTGTCACACGAACGAATATTGCTAATTGTCATCAGGAGATTTGCTGCGCAGATCCACGAAAAAAGCTCTAATACTCTTCTTCCCTTGATTTTTCAATGATAATACCGGCTGCGACAATGCCGGGAGTTTCGAGTTTTGTCATTTTGTTCTCTATCTCGAATTTGGCTGTACCGGTTTCAGGGAAACTTATCTCTTCGCTTACCGGTATTTTCAACTCAATAAAATCGCCTTTTTCTTCGCCCTGCATTTTGCCGTTTTCACCTATTATCCATAGTTTATGCTCCGAGCTGCGCATTTCGCCGGAGGGTTTGTATATTGTAAAGACAAAACGGAATTTTTTTTCAGGATATTCCGGCAAAAACCTTAAAACGAAATAGATGTCGTACTCCTGCCCGGTATCTGTAACCGGATATTCAAATGTGACGAAGTTAAAGCGGTTCCACGAACGGTTTGCAAATTTGTGGTATTGCTCAAACTCCGGTTTGTTTGAACAGGACGAAAAGAGAAGCACTGCCGTAAGTAATATTAATTGTATTGTACCTGTGTTTCTATAATTCATTATCTAAATCAACTAACTGTTAACTGTTTATGCTAATTATATCATCAATAATTTTAATAAGGTCTCTGACAGGAGTAAAATATGGCAAAACCTTTCCTTCTGTAAAGTTAAACAGGTCGTCATAATCTCCCTTTTGTCGCATAGTAAAAAGTTGGGAGTATATTTTGCCATAGTATTTATCAATTTTACCCGTATGTATAAAATATTGAGAAAAATTTGATTTTGCACCGGAATGGGTTGTAGGATGTAAATCAGTGTACAAAAGTAAGGCCATCACAGCATAATAAGCAGAATAATATAATCTATTAATTGAAGAATTCCATTTAGCTCTTTCTGCTAATATTTCAGCATCTTCGAAAGTATCGTATGCTCTTTCTAACCTATATCTTATTAAATCATTTTTTGCACTCTTCATTTTACATAAACTCCTTCCTTCTCAATTACTTTAAAAAACGGTGTTATTTTATGTAGGCTGTTCCATTCTGATTTTGAATAAATCAGAGGAGATATAACCTCACCTGTTTCAAGTTCCACATCATAAATATCGTCTATTAGGTCTGTTTCCATTTTAAAAGGTATTTCTTTTGAATTAAGCAGGATAAGGATATCCCAGTCAGATAACTGCTCAAAATCACCTCTCGCTCTTGACCCAAACAGAATAATTTCCGCTTTAGGGTCGGTTTTATACACCTTATGCTTAATTTTATTCAAAATGACTTTTCTTGAAATCATATTGCAAAATTAACCATTTTTTCTATTCAGCCATTTCAACGCTTCTCTTTTTGAAAGATTGTCGAGCGGTGTGTTTTTTACAAAGTCAATAACCCATCCGGCATCGGTTTTCGAATATTCACGCAATATCCAGCCAACGGCTTTATTGATGAAAAATTCTTTTGATCCCTGCATTTTATTTATTAATCCTGACAGAAGTTTTGTATCGGTCTCTTTTTTGTATTTCAACTGGAAAAGAATGGCAGTGCGTTGTAACCACATATTGTCCGAATCAATCCATTTTACGGTGTAAGGATTTACGAGTTCCGGGAAAATCCTGAAATGTGTTCCTACCGGGTTTGCCGCAATAAAATCCACAGTATCCCACCACGATTTATTGACAATTGTAAATTCATACAATTCTATACGCTCTCTGCCGGCTTTTTTTGCAATTTTATTCAGCATCTCCATTGCAAAATACTGAAATTCACGCTGTGGCTGCTGCCAGCAATCTTTTATTATCTCTTCAACTTCTTCATTTTCCGGTAATCCGTTCTCCTTGTAGAACTGTCTGATAATCTCCTTCCTTAACGGCGATTTTATTCCGTAAAACTCATACCGGTTCCGCATGTATTTTTTTGCACCGGTTGCCGTTTCTGCATCGGCATTACGCTCAAAAAGCTGCTGTAACGGTTTTAAATAGTTGTGCATAATGTTTTTTATTTATTGCCATATATTAGCAAGCGACCACTTTTATGGCAAGCGTGGACGCTTACCCATTGTGGACGCTTGCACATTGTTTAGTTAACAATAATCAACTTTTCAACTCCGATAGTCTTGTTGTTTTCCGACAGATACCTGACAAAATATGTTCCCTTAGGTAAATCTTCTGGTTCCCATTTGAAGCTCGAGGCACCACTATGTAAATGTACCGAATCAACAATATTTCCGGTCTCGTCATAAAATTCAAATGTGCCTGGCTGCGGATAATCAATTATAAAAAAGTCACTGGACGGATTGGGGTGAATTGTAATCGGCGATTTTTTAGGCACCTGCGTCTCCTCAATACCGGTAAAAGTATCGTCACCAACAGCTATAGTATATTCACCTCTTTGCAGATTGTCAACATAAAATTTCCCTACCGACCATATTCCGATTACGGAGTAATCAATGAAATGCCAGTCGTCGCCGGCATCTGTTCTGTAAAGGAGCAATACCGTGTCGTTGGGGTTCAGGAGACTGTCGTCGAGAAAGCTTGTTTTTGTGTAGGTAAATTCTCCGGTTGCATCAAACCCTTCGGGGAAAATTCCGTCAATCCTCCAGTACCTGTAATTTGAAAGAGTGACACCCTGTATCGGATTCTTAAAATCATCCGGTGGTGCCCAGTTATGCTCAACCCTTACGAGGGCGGAATCCGAAATTTCATTAACAATTAATTTAAAATAGGTTTTCGGATAGGTTTTTGAGCCTGTCTCTTTTATAACCCTGTTCAAATCGGTAACGGCATCACAAAGTCTGAAATTATAATCGCACAAAGCAATCTCCGGAACAAAAGGAACCTGTTTGACGGATGACCCGCCTGAGGCCCCGTCGAAATGAACAGTATCGCTATACCGGTTCCAGTTGCTGTCCATAAAGGTAACTTCAACGATATTATTATCACCGGTAAATTCAGGTCCGTGGCGACGCTGGCGCATAAAAACCCTTACGTCGGCACCTGAACCGGTCGGAACAACATTAAAAGAATCAATTGAGTATTGTGGTGTTCCCGAATGGAAAACCCAGTTGTCGAAAAATCCCGACATATCAATTCCGGTATAACCGGTCAGGAAAGTTTCCATATCCTCAGACGAACAGTAGTTGTATTTGAAATTTTCCTGATATGCTTTCATTGCGTCAAAGAACAGGTCATCGCCAAGGTAACCTCGTAATGAGTGTGCAACGGTTGAACCTCTCTTATAGGCTGTCATTCCGTAAGTTATATTTTGAGGAATTTCATTTAACGGGAAATAGCTTCCGTCGCCGCTTGAGGTGTGACAAAACTGAATTATTTTGGCAAGATTGTCATACATAAAGTCGTGAAACTCCTCTTCGCTATAAAGGTCTTCGCGGTAGATAGCCTCATTATAAACAGCCCAGCCTTCGTTTAACCACATATCTTCGGCACTGGCGCAGGTGACGTTATCGCCGAACCACATATGCGAGAGTTCGTGCACAATTGTGCTTTCGCACGAAAGTCCGCCGTCAATGCAAAAATGGGGCAGAGCAATATTTGTTACGTGCTCCATAGCACCGATAGCAGTGCCCACATATCCTATTCTGCTCCAGCGGTATGGACCCCATCTGTTTTCGTAAATTGCGAGTACCTCTTTCAGATGAACGAAAGAACCGGGTACTTTGATTGTATCGGCAGGTTTGACGTAAATTTCGATCGGTATGTCTTCTTCAATTCCGTTATAAACATCTGAGACCACAGCGTAATCACCTACGGCAATTGAAGCCAGATAGGTCGGGATTGTATGATTAAGTTTCCAGTGGTAGGTTTTTGTTCCGTTACCGTTGTCAACAACGTCGAGAAGAAGGCCGCCGCAGACGGCTTTTTTCGGGTCTTCCACTGTGGCATAAATATCATATAAGGCTCTGTCGTGAAAATCGTCAATGCAGGGAAACCAGGTTTTCCCGAGATTATGCGGAATTGTAACAAATCCGACACCGAGGTTGAAGGCATACTGATTATCCCAGTGAAATCCTCCCCAGCCTTCGTGAAACGGAACTCCGTGATAATAAACCCTGACATTGGCATTGTCACCCGCATTCAGAGGTGCGGATAACGGAATTGTGATGATATTGCCGATATGAGTAAAACCTGTAACTTCAACATCATCAACAAAAACGGAGTCGGTCGTAAGACTCATCAACTCAAGTCTAATCTCGTTCAGATTATTAATTTTTGAAGCAAGTTCAACATCGGTATAGCCTCCTATTTCGTGTCCTGAAAAATCGGTGACCGTCAGGTGGATATTGTAATGAATGGCGTCGAGTGTGTCGCTAATTAAAGACTTATCAAAGGAGGTCACATGTCCGCATTTTGTATTTTGTTGTGCAATCAAAATATTAATTGATAATGTGATTGCAAATAAAGATAATAGAATGGATTTTTTCATATGTTTATTATTTTATGGGGTCTAAATATTTTAAGATATTTTATTACACATTTTGTATGCAGTGGGAAACTGATTTACTTCGACTTCTAAACCGAATCGTTTCATTTCAAATTTATCATTTAAAAACTCTTTTCTTTGGTCAATAACCGGATCGAAATTTATTCCAAGTTTTAAAATCATTTTATTGACTCTTTGTTGTTCCTGTTCATCAAGACTCGTATTGGCAATAAAAATATGCATATTGCAGTCATACTCAAGCAATTCATCTTCATCATAACTTTCAGCATCCGGCTTGAGAATGTAATCAATATCTTGCCTGCCTTTTACTTTTGTATTAATATCGGTATCAATGACAAACAAGTTACTCCACAACCAGGCTTTTTCCTTTTTCAGTAAAGGGTCAAAATGATCCAACTGACCTTTAAATTCCGGATTTTCTAATTTGTATCTGCCATCTTCCCAATTTGAGTTTTCAATCAACTCTTTCGCACATAATCTCATTTCAGTATATGCACATAAACCTTCCTGGCTATGCAATAAGTTCATAACAATATCCGTATAAAACTTATTCGCGGAAGAGTTATATTCAGGGTGATTGCTACTTCCGAAATCCTCTTCCCATTGTTTATACTTAGTTGAAAGAATTATAGATTTATCTATTTTTCTCATTGGTTATTTTATTTCCCAGTCGAGTAATTCGGCTAATTTTTTATACTCTTTGTATATTTCCGTCTTTTTTTTCGGATTTTTTTCCTTTTCAATCTTTTTCCCAATAGAAGATAATTCCATCAGTTTTTCAATTCTTTTTTCGTTACCTCTCTCTTTAATATCGAATATTTTTGTAAGTATTGAGTCCCATCGTAAATATTGAGGGTTAATAAAATAATTATCAACGTGTCGTTCGCCATTATAATACTTTTCCTGAAAGACTAATCCTTTATCATAATCGAATTTAAGTTCTACTATTTCCCACGGCTCAAAAGAAGAAGCTATTACCGGTGAATGTGTTGCAAAGAAAAATTGTGCATTTGGGGCCAAAGAGGTGTAATAATCAATAATCTCTTTTTGAACATCCGGATAAAGTGATCGTTCGGGTTCGTCAATTAAAATTATCGCATATTTAGTGTTAAGCTTATAAATAGGGATTGCTGTAAGAACTACCTGCTTTGTTCCGGTACTCCATATATTATATGGCACCTCTTTACCGTCAATTGTTTCCATTTTAATAAACTGAAGATCTTCAGCCCTTTCAAAATCAAAATCCGATTTAATTCTAATATAGAAACGTTCGATTACAGGGTTAAGCACTTTTGCCAGTTCCTTAAAGGGGCTTGGATTATCATTCTGCCAATTTTTGAATTCTTCAAGTATTTTATTGGCCTCTTCTGTATTTTTAACCAGAGCTTTGGCGATTCTTTGGCTGTAACTCAGCTCCTTAACCATATAATCACTGGCATCAATTAAAATTGACTTCCATATCTCCACAGGATTGTCTTTTTCGAAATCAAATATTTTCTTTTTCTTTAATTGTTCCTTCTCAGATTTAATAATATTACTATTTCTTTTCTCTGTTGTGATATATTTGAACGGACCATCAATTCCTTTATTTTCAGAAACATCAGACTTGTCAATTAATTCCGAGGGATAATTTATCAAAACGACATTCCCATCTTCAAAATAATAATCCAATTCTTTATCATGCCAATTGACATTCCCATTTTCAAAATAAATACTTTGTAAATCTTGTGTTATCTCACTGAACTTACCAATTATTCCTTTATAGTTTTCAATAACAAAATCAAATGAAAAAATAGTAAAGGGATATCCTTGAGATTCTTTTTTTCTATTGGTTCTTTTCGCACTAATTAACTCATTTAATAATTTTAGCAATGTAGTTTTCCCTGTTCCACTCTGACCGATAATGCAAACCTTTTCCAAGGGCTGTCCTTCCTTTTCATGTCCTTTCGGATAGGTTAGGTCTATATGAAAATCCTTAAACTGGTGAAAGTCGTTAATATCTATTGCAGTAATTTTCATTTTTATTTTTTTCACAAAAATACAAAAATTATTACTGTAAACACATCGCTGATCAATAAGGTTATTTTTTCAATGACAACAAATTAGTTTTGATACAAGTAACAGTAAATGAGAAATATAAAGAAATCCCGGTGTTTCGGGATACTATAGTAATTTGTGTTAAAAGATTGTTGTGTTAGTACTTTTGATAAAATGAGGGTAAAGCAAAATAATAATAAAAGTTTTCTTTGCAAAAAAACGGTTAAAACAGAAAATAGACCGAAGAAATAAAAAACGACCATAATGCAATGGAGAGGCTCATATAAAGCAGTGTACTTTTTCTTTTTGAATAATACTTCTGTGCAAGGAAAGCACCTATCGGAATCGAAAGCAAAACAGGAGTAAGAATAATAATTCCGGGATAACCGTATTTTCGCCTTAGCCTGATAAGCTTCCTGCTTTTAGCCGTAAATATCTTTTTCTTTCCGGAAGGCTCACAATTGAGAATCCTTTTTGCCTGATCAACACTTTTACCTGTGAATCCCGCAAATATAACAGGACAAAATTTATTGTACTGCCTGATAAGCCATCTGCTGAAAAAGAAGAAAAAAACAATTCCCAAAATCCCTCCTGCCGAGGTTATCAATATGGTTTGAAAATAGTTGTAACCGTAGCTGACCGAAATAAGCGGAGCAAAAAAGAATTTTATTCCGCTGAGTAACAGTATCTGTAGTAGTTTAAAGAGTTTTATTCCGGTTATCAAAGTCATCATCAGTCAGTTTGTTTATTCAGTATTTAATGTTTAAAACATACGTATTTGAAACTTTTATGTTCCAAAAAAATATGATATAAAAACAACACAAAAACAGTGTCGTTTATTATACTTATAAAACAAATTATTCATGAAAAAGGTTGCAGGCGAAATGTTAAATTCCGAATTTACCGGCTAATCAATTTGATCGTGCGATTACAGGGTTAAAGATTTATTTTATTTCCAAAAGCGAGATCGCCGGCATCGCCGAGACCGGGAACGATATATGCCTGAGCCGTCAGTTCATCGTCAATAGCCCCGAGCCAGAGGGTTACATTCCTCATCGGCAGATTTTTACGGACATAATCAACTCCCTCCGAGCTTGAAATTGCCGATATCAGATGAACATGCGAAGGTGTTCCGAAGGTCATAAGCTCCTTATATGTCTTGACAAGCGAAAAGCCAGTGGCAAGCATCGGGTCGGCAAGAATCAGCACCTTCCCGTCAAGCTCCGGACTTGTCGAGTATTCGATTTTAATCGTAAACCCGACATTCTTTTCAACCTTGCGATATGCCGACACGAAGGCATTATCCGATTTGTCGAACACATTTAACAGTCCGTTATGCATAGGAAGCCCCGCACGTAATATCGAAGCGATTACCGGATACTCCTTCAGAACCGGAACAGTTGCCGTACCAAGCGGAGTAACCACCTCCATATCTTCATATTCAAGGGTTTTACTGATTTCATAACCGACAAATTCACTGAATCTTTCAAGATTTCTTCTGAACCGCATCCGGTCGTTCTGAACCTCAACATTGCGCAACTCGGCAATGAACTGATTCAGTATCGAGGTGTTCTTATTTAAAACTTTTAGCATAGAGATAAAAATTCAGGGTTAATAACCGATTCCTTTCTACTGCAAAGAAACAAAAAAAAATCTTTACAAAAATTTTTAATCTCAAAAATAAAAACATATTTTTGCAATTCGACAACCACGTAAACTAACAAATGAATGCTAATAAATGAAACAAATTCCCATATTAAGCCTGCGTTTTCCCGAAATAAAAGCCTCTGCCAATCCGGCCGTTACGACTAAATTGCTCGGTAATGCCAAAGCACTTGCATCCGACAACAGGGCATTGTTTGCAAAAAACGGTATTGACCCCGATATCTTTCATAACGACAATATTGAATATTCGGGTATCCAGTTGGGCAACTATCAAGGTATGCAGGAATGGACAGCCATTGGGAAAAAACACACTAAAGCGTTAAAGCTTTGGTACCGTATTTTCAAAAAACAAAATGCAAACATATTACAAAATACCGTAATAATAACGGAAACTTACAAACCGGGGTTTCTCGATTTCTCTGAAAGATATAAAATCCCCGTGATACTAATTAATGACGATCTTGCCAAAGAGTTGAATCATATCAGCGATAAATTTGCACGTTACGACCGTTTGGAAAAATACCTTTTCGGAAACATTCAAAGGTTTTTTAATCATATCGGTTTTGTACACGACAAATCGCAAAACTTTCTCAAAATAAACATAACGAGGGCTAATTTGCACTCAAAATCAAAACAGGTTTATCATCAACATAAAAAAACGGCTTTTGAAATTATTTTCGATTGTAACTTTTATCTTCCCCAAACCCTTCGACTCGGGCAATCCACGGCATTGGGCTACGGGCGGACGTATCATTTGACGAATTAGTGACAGGGCGACTAAAAGCGACGAAGCCACCTCTTAAATGTTCTTTGACATTCTGAAAAAAGTCTTACTTTTGTATCGTTTTACGATTATAAAAATATATTTATATTTTTAGTACAATGTCGGATAAGGACATATTGCATACAAAATAGTTTTAATAACTATTTGTAATTCAACAGCATAACGAAAAGCGGGATTGAAGTGATTAAGGAAACATTACTCCACTGAGACGAATACGGTCGTCAATGGGTTTGTTTTGAAAAACGGTCATAAAATCGCGTAATACGGCATCATAATTTTCTTTGAAATGCTCGATAAAATGTTTTCGGTGTTTGATAAATTCGACGGTAATATGCGATAGTCCGTCGCGTTCGATAAGCTGAAGCTTTTCAAATAGTTTTTTTGCTTCTTCGGAAAGTCCTTTTTTGCTGAGAAATTGCAGGAAGATGACCCGCGACGAAAGAGCCACGTCAATGGTAGGCATTTCCTGTCCGGCAAGTATTAC
>CAYOZZ010000352.1:0-9833 GCA_964408535.1 uncultured Bacteroidales bacterium
TTGGCGGTATTGAAAGCGGACGCCCGCCGTTTGAAGCTGGTTGTTCATCAAGAGACGTTGACTATCTGCACGTTGTAAACTGGAAAAAGGCAGAACAGCTTGTTAAGGCAGGGAAATATAAAATGGTTAACGGACATAAGGTTATTACAATTAAAACTGCTGTTGCAAATAACATTCTTTTCCTCATTCCTGAACCGAAATCACCTCACGGTGTTGATGTTAACCCGAGCGGTGAATATATTGTTGTTGCAGGAAAGCTCGATTCGCATGCGTGGGTTTACTCATTCGAGAAAATAATGAAAGCTATCAAAGACAAAAACTTCGAAGGACATGATAAGTATGGTATTCCTATAATTGCTCTTGAGACAGCTTTACATGGAAGCGTTGAAGTCGGTCTTGGTCCATTGCACAACCAGTATGATGACGAAGACGGTATAATTTACACATCAATTTATGTTGACTCCAGAGTTACAAAATGGAATTACAAGGAGTTAAAAGTTCTTGATTATGTTTCATCACATTATAACATCGGACACCTTGTGTCGGCACATGGTGATGCTGTTGACCCGCGCGGGCATTATCTTATCTCTCTGAATAAATTATCAATTGACAGGTTTAATCCGGTTGGGCCGCTCCATCCTCAAAACCACCAGTTGGTTGATATTGACGGACCTAAAATGCAGATTATTTACGACCTGCCTGTCCCAATGGGAGAACCGCACTATACCGCTATGATTGATGTTGACGAGTTTAATCCGATATCAAAATATGATGTAGGAACAGACATTTCAACAATGAAAAAATCGAAATACTTCACGGAAGCAGGAAGTGAGACAATCAAAGATAACGGAGGAACGGTTGAGGTATTCGGAACAATTAACAATGGTGCTGTAACTCCGAAAAACATTGAAGTTAAACAAGGACAGAAAGTCATCATCCATCTCACTAACCTTGGTCAGTCGAAAACCGACCATTATGTTTATGAGATAGCATCTTACGACCAAATGTACAGGTGGCGTCCGGGAGAAACGGCTTCACTTGATTTTGTTGCGGAAAAAGCCGGTATGTATCCGTTATTGCTTGATGAACTCAGCAGCCCGGATAACCGTAAGTTGCAAGGATATCTGATTGTTAATTTTGATGCAAAAGCTGAAAACGACAGGGTAACCGCTTACTCGGCACGTATCAGAAAAGATAATGAGATGCAGAAGTTTAAGCCTTCGGCTATTGAGATGAAGAATCTCATCGAAGGAGAACTTGAATTCCTGAATGCAGGTTGTAATGCATGTCATAAATTCGGTGAAGATTTCAACGGACCTGACTTGCTGATGGTTGACAAACGTAGAAGCGACGAATGGCTGAAGTCATGGATTATGGAACCTGAGAAACACTTCAAAGAAGCTGACATTGAGGCAATGAGACAGAAGTACAAACTGGCTATGCCTAACCAGAACGTTAGCAGTGAAGATGCGGACAAAATCATTACTTACCTGAAACGTAAATCAAAAGTAGTGATGGAAGAGATGAAGAAGAAATAGTGTTTTTTTCATTGTTTTATAAAGGGCCGGATTTTTTTCCGGCCTTTTTTATGCATTTTATCTAAATAATATATATGTATAAATCAGATTTTGTATTACTTTTGCAGCCAGTAAATATGAAAGTTATCTAAATGTTTAATCAATTAATTATTTTTATTATGAGAAAATTATTTGTATTTGTACTCATCAGCGCTTTTGCAGGAATGGTAATGACAAGCTGTGGCGGAAGCGGAGAGAAAAAAACCACCGAAACAAAGGTTGAAAAAAAGGCTGAAAAGAAAGCGGAAAAACAATTTACAGCCAATCTCGAAAACGGAAAAGTTATTTATGAAAAATCATGTATTGCCTGCCATATGAGCGGAGTTGCCGGTGCTGCCGCATTAACCGACAAACCTCGCTGGGAAACCAGTGCTGCAAAAGGTAAAGCTACTTTACACAAGCATGTTATTGACGGTTATCAGGGTGAACACGGTGTAATGCCTGCAAAAGGGACCTGTGCCGACTGTTCCGACCAGGACTTGTTCGATGCAATGTCGTATATTCTTCATGAAGCAGGCGTGACAGCTAACTAATAAATTTTGAAATTATGGGAACTAATAAAAAAATTCAACCGTACCAGATTTTCGGAGTTCTCGCAATTATTTTAATTGCAGTGTCATACTTTACTCCTATCTGGTGGGTTGCTTTACAAAGTCATCAGTATCCCAAAGCAATGTACCCCAAAGGAATACGAATTGAATTTAAGTACAATGGAGTTTATAACGGTTGCGAAGGAGTTCGTGAGCGTGAAGAGCTTGCTGTTGACGAAGGTGCCGACTGCCTGATGGAGATGAATGCCATTAATCATTTTATCGGCATGTATCACATTGTGCAGGGCGTAAACAGGGATAAATCAAGAGATTATCCAATATATTACACCTTCGACACAAAAAAAGATGCAAACGGAGAGGAAATCATTGATCCGGAAACCGGAAAACCGGTTGAAGTTGATGTAACACCCGGGTTCCTTAAGTTTCTTGACGGATTAATGAGAACATCCTGGATAATTTTTGTATTATTCATAGCTTCAGCTTTGGTTTTTATCTTTTCCAAGAAAAAAGCAAATACAATATTTGGAGTTATTCCTGCTCTTCTTCCGTTCTATTTCCTTGGGTTTTACATTTACGGGCTATACTGGTACGGTCATCATCTCGGATTGCATGGTGGTGGAGCTTTCAGTGGAATAAAACCGTTTATGCCGACAGTGTTTGGAGAAGGGAAAGTGGCTCAGTTTACTACAATGTCGTATCCATATTTCGGTTTCTTTATTACTCTTGTGGTTTTTGTTTTGATGATTCTTGCAATTCTGATGAAACGCAAGTCTATTAAAGAATCCTGATAAAATGCTTAATAACAATGAAATCGGGATAATTGAAGGTCAGCCGGCTATACAATTATCCCGGTTTTATTTATATCAAAAATAGCTGCAATAATGAAAAAGTTTATTCCCTCATTTGTATTTACCATAGTTTTACTGACATCCTCCGTAATGTTTGCACAAAAGGAGATGCCTGGAACATTATATCCACTTGAAGTACCTTCCGATACAATCGGAATACCGCTTCAACCGATAATTGACAAGGCAAAACCCGGTGATATTATTATGCTTGAACCAAAGCTATATACAGGTCCGGTTTACATTATTATTAACGGGATTACTATTGACGGACAAGGAAAAGCTATAATATCCGGAGAGGGACTGGAGTCAGTAATACATATCGAATCCGACAGCGTTACAATTAAAAATGTCACTATTGCTAACTCAGGCGGAAGGCACGATCTGGTGGACTGCGGAGTAAATATTAAAGGAGGTTATAATATAGTTGAAAACTGCCGAATAAAAGAGTGCCTGTTCGGTGTTGATGTCTTTCAGGCTAATCATAACCTGATAATCCATAACGAAATATCATCATTAACAAAAAGATCAAAAGCATTAAAAGGTGATGCAATCAGATTCTGGTATTCAAACAGAAATACTGTTCAGTATAACTATTGGCACCATGTGAGAGATATGGTGGTTTGGTACTCATCCGAAAACCTCTTTCAAAATAATAAGGGTGTCGGGAACAGATACAGCATACATTTTATGTATGCTCATAACAACAGGATTCAGGATAATGAATTTTATGAAAATTCGGTCGGTGTTTTTCTTATGTACAGCGAAAGGACTATTATGACAGGCAACCTGATTGAAGCATCAACAGGCGAAAGCGGAATGTGCCTCGGAATGAAAGAGACTTCTTCAAATCAGATACTCAATAACCGGTTCATATACTCCTCCGAAGGTATTCATATTGATGTCTCACCTTTTGTTCCGACAAAGATGAACACGATAATGCACAACGAAATCGCATTTTGCGGCGTCGGGATTAAATTTCATACAAACCAGGAGGGAAACCTGATTAAGCAAAATTTCTTTCACAACAACCTTATCCAGGTCGAAGCCGAAGGGAAAACCGCAAATATGAATACGTGGGACAATAATTACTTTGATGATTATCAGGGCTTTGATATGGATGGCGACAATGTGGGCGACACACCTTATTCACTTTTTTCTTATGTCGAACACCTTTGGACATTTAACAGGGATATTAAATTCTTTTACGGCTCACCCCTGCTGGTAATTCTGGATTTTCTGGAACGACTTGCACCTTTCTCAGAGCCGAAATTCGTCCTTCGTGATCCCAAACCTATGTATAGATGGAGCGAACGGGAATGGAAATTCGATGAAGATTAGATAACTGAAGATTGTAATAAAAGCAAATGGTAATCATAAGAATGGCTTTAAAATTATTTTATTTTTAACCGCGACAAAACCAATAAATTTTAAAAGCTGTTGTTTCTGATAATTTTAATACTTTTGGGGCATTCAATTATTTGATATGAACGGATTATTTGCTTTCGCATTAACGGTATTCACCGGTTTCTTTGCAATTATGAACCCCATTGCAAATGTGCCAATTTTTCTGGGACTTACTGAGGATGCCCGTAATGCCGAGAAAAAGAAACTGGCAAGAAGTTCCACACTGATAGCTTTTATCATTGTAGCCTTATTTGTCGTTCTCGGTAAATTCATTTTCGAGTTGTTCGGCATAACAATACCTGCGTTCAAAATCACCGGTGGAATTCTTATTTTCTATGTCGGTTTTGAAATGCTTCAATCGAAAAAATCAAGTATTAAGCATATTTCCAATCCGGTGATTGACGAGAGTATTGCCGTATCACCTCTTGCAATACCCATCCTTGCCGGACCGGGTACAATTGTTACGGCAATGAACTTTGTTACTGACTCGGGGTACATCAAAATGATTATTGTTTTGGGGATTTTTGCTATGATGTGCTATCTCACATATCTTGCTTTTTCTCTGAGTGGAAAAATAATTGAAAAACTTGGTGAAAATATTATCACTGTTCTCGGTAAAGTAATGGGACTGATAATTGCAATTATCGGAACAGATATGATTATTGATGGAATAAAACTTGCATTTCCGTAAAACCTTATTCTTATGAGAAAAACACTATCTCTTATATTAATTGCAGTATTGATGATCTTGATTGTTGTCTTTACTTTGCAAAACTCCGACCAGGTGTTAGTTAAATTTTTTTCGTATGAGTTTTCAAGTTCATTGTCACTAATACTTTTTCTTACATTTGCCCTGGGTTTTATAATAGCCGTTTTGGTTATGTCGCCCGGAAAAATCAATGACAATAAAACGATTAAAAGGCTGAATAAAAATATAAAAGGACTTGAAAAGGAGATTGAAAAGCATAAGGAGATAAAACGTAATATGGAGAAGGAAAATAAAGAAACACAGGGGAAACCATTTGGATTTGAAGATAATTTATTGGCAAACAAATAATAAAACGCAATAGAAATGAGAATTTTAAGTCTGACTCTGATAATTGCATTCGCCGTATTCACAGGCTCATGCTCATCATCAAAAAAAACCGATAAAACATCAAAAGAGAAAAAAGAGATGCCTGCAACCGGAAATGTGGCGGTCACCGGCCCGCCTGTAATCATTTACAAAACAAAAGCCGATTATTACGACAAGGTTCCCGTAACTCTTTCGGATGATAAAACCAAAGTTGTTAGCTATCCGGATGCAAGAGACCTGTTCAGGGGTGACAAACTTGCCCTTCCTACAAAGTTACATAAAGGTTATCTGCTTGATAACAGGGGAATTGATAAAAATGTCGCATTTCTCAACATCTCTTATGAGAAATTCACAAAAATGCAGCGTGTTTTTACTGCCGGTCAATTGTATGATATGATTCTTGATAAAGACCCATTAACGGAAATGTACAATTGCGGTAAAAAATCAAAATTCAAGGATGAAGTTGCAGAATTGAATGATATGATTGATAAAGGGAGTTTTGAGGGATGTAAGAAATTGAAATAGGATTTTTGGTGATGTTGAAATGAAAAACAATATTTTATTAACCCAATTTCTGATATTTATTACTTTATCTGTTTCTGCACAGGTTGCAGGCATTTCGGGATCAAAACTTGATGCTGTTTGCGTTGATGTTGTAGATCATCATAAGATTGAATTTGAGCCTGGAATATTCCACTTTTCCTCACATCAGCATTGGGATGAAAATGGAAAATTATCTGATATTTATCAATCAAGTGACAGTATAAACACAAGTACAGGTATGGCATTTCGCTTTACCTACGGGCTTTGGGACAGGTTTGAAATCGGAACAAGTATCCTTACCGACTTATCAATTAGTAACTGGGGGATGAGATTTGTATTATTCAATAAGAAAAAATACGGAATGGCGCTTATTGCCGGTGCAAATATACCATTTGGGAATAAAACATACGACAGGTCACTTAGATTATCTCAGGATTTAATTTCTGTGGGCGGTGGAGTTGTCGGTTCATTTTATTTTAATCAACAATTTTCGATTGATATGAATGCCCAATACCAATCCTATGTCGGGAAAACCGCCGAAGGCAATAAAGGTTCCTGGTATATTAATGCTGATGTTGGATACTATCTGTTTTCCAATCAGTTGCAACTAATTACAGGTTTTGGGTATCAGATATCCGAATTTGAAACTCTACGTAACAGTATTCTAACATTCTATCCCGGCGTTACTATTGAAACCGGAAAAAATTACATTATCGTCCTGAGCACACCTTTTGACATTTATGGTGTAAATGCCGATAAAGTTCATGGAATAAACCTCGCACTTACATTAACTTTTGATTAGAATACTAATAGGTCAACATCTTTACAGTATTCCTTTCAGTAATACTTATTTGATAGTAATAGAAAAAAGGCCGTTTTTTAAATAAATATTTACATATCAGCGATCTTGCCGAATAATGATACCCAATCCGCTGTTTTACCGTACTTCTTTCCAAGTCTGACTATAATAGTATTTTTCCCGGGATTAACATAGATAAACTGTCCGAGTATTCCTTCTGCGAAGAAATCGCCGTTGTGTGATGCAATCCACCATTGGTTTTGATAGTACCAAACACTGCCGTTATCCGTATCAACTTTTGTTGATTCCCTGACCCAATTTTCAGGGACAATTTGTTTCCCGTTCCAGTTACCGTTATTTAAATACAGTCTTCCTATTTTTGCAAAGTCATGCGTTCGTGCGTTCAAGCAGCAAAATGTCTTTTCAATCCCATCCTTTTTTCGGTCAATACTCCATGTTGCATCATATTCCATTCCGAGAGGAATCCAAATCTTCTCCTGAAGGTATTTTGAAATGGATTTTCCTTTTAACGCCGCAGACAGAACAAACCCCAAAATCTGACTGTCGCCGCTGCTATAATGAAAATGTGTTCCGGGCTCATATTTTAGTTTCAGTTTCCCGATTATCTTTTTCAGATTTCTTCCGTAATAGATACTTGCCGCCTGCCCAAATGGATTTACATAGCTCTCGTTAAACTCAATCCCGGAAGTCATATTCAAAAGATTCTGTATTGTAATTTTTTGAAAACCGTTTTTCTTCAGTTCGGGAAGATAATTTGTAACCGGTTCATTTGTTGATTTTATCAATCCGTCATCAATTGCACATCCTATAAGTATTGATGTCACGGATTTAGCCATTGAAAATGAAGCAACAATTGAAGCTTCGTCATATCCTGAGAAATATTTTTCATATTCTATCGAATCATCTCTTATCACGAGAAAGGCAACGGTTTTATTCTCCGACAAATGTTCTTCGAGCGAAACATTTTTCACTCTTCCATCTATTATTAGAGTTATTGAATCCGGAATATTGGAAATGGTTTTTCGCTTAAATCCGAATGCAACAGTATCGTTCGAGATTTCATTATAAGGGAAAATCTTATAATCGGTAATGTTTGCAAAGTTGTAATAAACAAACCTCCCCAGTTTACAAGAAGACAGCGAAAAAACAAGAAACAGGATTATGTATATTCGCTTTTTGGTCATTCGTTATCTGTATAAACCGTCAGGGTCAATCTGTTCACGTAAAATTCGAAGCTCTTCTTCAGTAGGAGGCTCGTTTTGTGTCACCTCATCGGCAATCAGAAGATCAAAACCTGTATTATCAATTACGTCCTGAACCGTAACACCCGGATTAACACTCAGGAGTTTCATCTCTTTGGTTTCATCATCATATCCCATAATACAAAGGTTTGTCACAACCCTGTAAGGTCCTGTTCCCGGCGGTAATCCGGCTTCTTCACGTGCACCGGGACCCGTCAGAAATCCGGGAGTTGTCAAAAAATCAATTTTTTCTATAAAACGTCTTTTGTCGTGAATCATAATGGCAATTGTACGCCAGCAACTTGACCCCACATCGTTACCTCCGCCGCTTCCCGGCAATCTTACTTTGGGATGTGCCTGCTCACCGATTACGGTTGAATTCAGATTTCCGTATTTATCAATCTGTGCACCGCCAAGAAAGCCGAACTCCACAAATCCACGTTGCGAAGTCTCCATTATATCGCATATACCGGATGCAGCAAGGGCTTTGTTGTATGTACGCATATCGCCCACCGCAAGCGGTAGTTTTTCCAATATTGCACCTGTACCGCCGAATTCAAAAATAGGTACAAGGTTGGGTGCCTGCATTGCCTGTGCAAGACTTGCTGCCAGCATAGGAATTCCTGTTCCGATAAATGCCGTTGACTCGTCTTCCATAACTCTGGAAGCAAGACATATCAATAATTCCGATGGTGAATATTCCTGTGTCATATTAAATCCTCCTTCAATGTTAATTCTTTCAGTTTTTCTTTACCGATTTTTTCAATAAGCGCTTTGTGGTCTTTCAGGTCGTAAACCCACTCTTTCATATATTCATCGGTTCCTTCCTGTGTTTTTTGCTTTTCGATGAACATTTTGTAGTGTGGTTCGTCTCTCTCGTAATAGCTGCTCATTTCGCCCGGCCACGAACCGTAAGGAGCGTGAACAACCGCATCAACGAGATAATAGGGGATAATTGTCCTGTCGGGATGCTTTCTGATTTCATCCGTACTGACAATCTCCTCAGCACTAATTATCAGGTTTTTACTTGCGCGTGCCATCTCGAATGCGAATCCGCTGATTCCGTCTATCTGGCAGTTACCGTATTTATCGGCACGATTAACATGAATAAATCCGACGTCAAGGATAAGAGCCGGCAGCAGAGCCACTTTTTCTCCCGTAAACGGGTCTTCAATAACTTTTGCCGATGATTTTTTCAGTGTATCCGTACCAAGCATAGTCCTTGCCGGGATGAAAGGGATACCCATACTGGCAGCTTTAAACCTCCAGGTTATTCCTGCATTCGACCACTCAACGACCTTTGTAATATCACCCGATTCAACCCTGCGACGCAGGTTGGCCGATATTCCGTAAACCTCAAGTCCGATATATGTCAGGTCTATCTCCCTGATCATATTGGCGCCGAATAACAGGTCAAGCTCGTGAACACCCTGCCCGGCAAGCCTGAAATCGGTTTTACCCGAACGTACAAGTGCCCTTGTAAGACTCATCGGACAGCGTACTGTGCCATAAAGCTCAAATCCGATATAATCACCGGAATTTACAAATTTTTCAATGGCCTCCTCTTCGGTCATTGTCTTATCTTTTAAGGCTTTTGTCTTTCTTCTGTTATGCTCGCGAAAACCGTTCAGGTCAATAGGCTGTATCATTTCGGCTTCACCTTCCTGAACAATCGGAATGCATTTTGAATTGTGATCCATAGGTTTGTATAATAAAATGAATAAATACTTTGTTTAAGTCAGGAAAAAACGACTGACCAAAACTACATATTTTT
>CAYOZZ010000353.1:0-2193 GCA_964408535.1 uncultured Bacteroidales bacterium
TGATGAGAAACGCCGATATGGTTACCGTTGATGTTTCGGCCGTCAGACAATCGGATGCTCCGGGAAACGGAAACGCCTCACCTAACGGGTTTTATGGTGAAGAAATTTGCCAGTTAATAAGATATGCCGGTCTGAGCGAAAAAATTTCATCAATCGGTTTTTACGAAACAAACCCCAAATACGACAATAATAATCAAACATCCCACCTTGTTGCACAGATGATTTGGTTTTTTGTCGAAGGATTTTACAGTCGTAAAAAAGACCATCCTTATAAAGATATTGAAAACTATATAAAATATACAGTCTCTATTAAAGACCATAATGACGAACTTGTTTTTTACAAAAGCAAAACTAGTGACAGGTGGTGGATGGATGTTCCGGTAAAGGCTAATAATAAAAATATTTACGAAAGACATCATCTGGTTCCATGCTCATACAGCGATTACGAAACTGCCTGTAACGACGATATACCTGACCGCTGGTGGCAGGCATACCAAAAGTTGATGTAAATTTTCAGTTAACTGAAAAATATCCTTATTATCCTACTCTGTCAGGATTATCCTTAATGAAACTATTCCATCCCGAATAGGTTGATTTTGTTGAAGTTGCACCTTTCTGAAAATAGTGACAAACAGCAGCGGCAAGACCGTCGGTAGCATCAAGCTGTTTGGGTACATCTTTTATCGTAAGAATGCTTTTCAGCATTGCAGCAACCTGCTCTTTAGAGGCATTTCCGTTTCCGGTAATAGATTGTTTTATTTTTTTCGGCGAATATTCAAAAATAGGAATATCCCTGAATAATGCCGCCGCCATTGCAACACCCTGTGCTCGTCCAAGTTTAAGCATACTTTGCACATTTTTACCGTAAAAAGGAGCCTCAAGAGCCACTTCATCGGGATTATACTCATCAATCAAACCCAATACTCTTTCAAATATCTTTTTAAGTTTTAATGCATGGTTATCATACTTTGCCAGATGTATAACTCCTAATGTGATAAGTTCCAGTGACTTACCTTTTTTATAAACAAGCCCGTATCCCATAATTGTTGTTCCGGGGTCTATACCTAATATAATTCTATCCTGTTTCAACCTAAATTATTACTTTTGTAATGCTAAAAATATGAAGAAGTATTTTACAAATATACATAAAAATAAAACCTATAATCTGGTCGTAAGGATATTAATAATTTTTACTACCTACTATTTTATTTATGCTCAGATATTTAAGAAGAAAAAATTAGAAGAGGTTGTAATTTTATTCAACGAAATAATTGATCAACCGCACATATATTTCTTCCTTACCTGGACAATATTGTTGATGGTCGTCAACTGGGGAGTAGAGTCACTTAAATGGCAGTTTCTTATAAACAAAATTGAAAAAATATCATTTGGCAAAGCGTTTGAAGCCGTACTTGCCGGAGTTTCGGTTGCTCTTTTCACACCAAACAGGGTAGGAGAGTGGTTTGGAAGGGTATTTATCCTTGATAAGGCAAATCCCTGGAAAGGAATTGTTATTACGATGGTAGGAAGCTTCGCCCAACTTCTTACAACTATTGTCGTTGGCTCTCTAAGCCTTCTGATTTATATTCCGATTTATTACAAAGACTCCGATTTGTTTTCAAATTATCTCTTTTTCGGACTTATCCTTATAGTTGTTATGATAATAGCAATACTGATATTTATATTTTTTAATATAAAAGCATTACCTGGCTTTTTAACTACTTTTTTTGAAAAGCGGTTTCCTCATTTTTACGAATATATTTCCGTGATATCCGAATATTCAACTTTCGAACTGGTATCAGTTCTTATTTTAAGTTTTCTGCGATATTGCGTTTTCACTTTGCAATTTTATATTATTCTAATGCTATTTTCAGTTAATCTTCCGTTAATGCAAGGTTTGATAATTATTTCCCTCGTATTTTTCATTATGACAGCCATTCCGACGGTAACTCTTGCCGAACTTGGCATCCGCGGTTCAGTCTCCATATTTTTTATCGGCTCATATTTTGAAAAACTCGGAACTTTAACGGATAAAATAACCCTCGGAATTGTTGCTTCTTCTTCAACACTCTGGCTCATAAACCTTGCTGTTCCGGCTATTATAGGTACTTTCTTTGTCTATAGATTAAAGTTTTTCAGAAGACATAAAGACGATGATTAATCCGTTAACAATATATTTTGCTTTATTAATTC
>CAYOZZ010000354.1:0-6490 GCA_964408535.1 uncultured Bacteroidales bacterium
GTGATAAGCAATACTTTTCAACTTGATGATATGATTTACAGGAATGCAGGATTACTCTTCATTGTCGGTGCTACCTGGAGTTATGATAAATTCAGGTTTGGAGTTAACCTGACAACTCCGCGTATCAACATAAAGTTCCTCGCAAACTCATACCTAAAAAGAAATTATTATCTCTACAACCAATATAGCGAGGGAAACAGTACCCCTATAAAAGCCTCCTACTGGGAGAACAAAGTTAAATCTGTTTTCAAATCACCTTTAACACTTGACATCGGAATAGAATATCCACTTGATACAGCAACTTTAGTTTATGGAAAAATATCATTTTTTGCTCCAATATCAAAATATAAAATATTGATTCCCAATGACTACACTGAGGTGGACCTACCTGTAGAGACTCCGGATATCGGCAGTTTTACAAATATGGTTCTTGCCAACAAATTCCTTATAAACCTTGCTGCTTCAATACGGCACAGGGTTTCCGAAAAGTTTGAGTTTCTATTGGGATTTAAAACCGATTTTAACTATCTGAATAAAAAAAGCATTGATGTTACGAAAGAGTTTTATCCCGGACAGACATACTGGAATTTATACCACCTTACAGGAGGGCTGGTATGGAGCTGGGAGAAGTTTGACCTTAGCGTCGGTGGCAGTTACACTTTTGGACTCAAAAACAACATCAAGCAATATGTAAACCTTTCATCACCAACGATTGACAATAATCTTTACGGTGTCCGTGATTATTCGGCAAAGGCAAAATTCAACCAGGCAAGTCTGTTTCTGGGTTTTACATATTTCTTTTCAAGGATTTAATTCAATAATTCTTCAATTTCACTTGCTATCATTTCGGAGGTCGTGCCGGAATCAATAAACGATTCACTAAGCTTAAGTTTTGTTTTTTGCAAATTGAGCATCTTTTCCTCAATAGTATCTTTTGTGATAAATTTATATACAGTCACATTTTTTGTCTGACCTATCCTGTGTGTACGGTCAACGGCCTGCTGTTCGACAAACGGATTCCACCAGGGATCAATAATCAGCACATAAGTGGCAGCGGTTATATTAAGTCCGACACCACCGGCCTTCACAGAAATTAAAAAGGGTTTTATTTTTTCATCGGACTGAAACCTCTCCACAATCTCTTTTCTTTTATTATCACTGCCGGTCAGCATCGAAAAAGGAATATCATTCTCAATAAAATACTTTTCAAACAATTTCAGATGTTTAACAAAAGAGGAAAACACAAGAAACTTATGCCCCTCGTTCAGCAGGTTTTCCATAACACCGATAATTGCATCAAATTTTCCGGAGTCAACATCATCACCGTATTCTTCAAGTAATGCAGGATGAATTGCAATCTGCCTTAACCTGTTCAAGACCGCAAGCACTTCAACAAAGTTCGTTCTTTTTATTTCACCACTCAGTATCCGGTTTCTTACAGCCGATTTTTCCGTTTCGTAAAACCCTGACTGGGCATCCTCCATAGTGCAATAAATAACCTGCTCGGTCTTTTCAGGCAGTTCACGTGCAACATCCTTTTTCAACCTCCGGATTATAAACGGACTGACAAGTTTTTTAAGCTCCGCTTCCCTTATTTCACTCTGATCCTTAACAATTTGTCTCACATATACACTTTCAAAATATCTCAAATTTCCCAATAAATTGGGGTTCAAAAAACTCATTTGCGACCACAAATCGTACAAACTGTTTTCAATCGGAGTTCCTGTCATACTTATTTTGTAATCCGGCTGCAGAGCCGTTACAGCCATATATGTTTTTGATTTCGGATTTTTTATCGCCTGGCTTTCATCAATTACAAGATATCCGAAATCAAAAGACTTCAAATCTTCAAAATCCTGCCTGACCACACCATAGGTAGCCAGAACAACATGAACCCTGTTCATTCGGTTTCTTAAATTAGTCAGTCTGTCCTTATTCTGAAAAACAAACCTTTTCAATTCCGGTGCAAACCTTTTCAGTTCTTCAATCCAGTTATATACCAACGATTTAGGCACAATTATCAAGGCGGGTTTTACTTCTTCCCTGCTTCCTTCATCATTATCATAAACATCAAACAATGAAAGTTGCTTCTCACCCTTTTCAATATTTCTGCTTTTAATACTTTTATTTTCAAAATACTTTTGCAAAACAGTTATTACCTGCAAAGTTTTTCCAAGTCCCATATCATCTGCAAGGCAAACGCCAAAACCTTTTTGCGTAAGATTGTAAAGTTTGTCGAAACCGGTTTTCTGATAATCACGGAGTTTTGCTTTTAAAGTCACCGGCAACTCCTGAAAACCGGGAATATCCAACTTAGTTAACGATTCGGCGATTGTTTCGTCGGGAGTAATCAATTTATTCTCTTTCAGCAATTTCAACTGGGTTAAATGTATCCTCGTACTTTCATCACCTGTTCTGACCGCAAAAGGATAAAGCTCTGCAAACCAGGCATCAGGAATAATGAAGACTGTTCCGTCAGAAAAAACATATTCGCGTATCCTGTTTAAAATATGATTTTTCAGTTCCCTGAATTTGATTCGATGATTACCTATTGAAATAACTATATTCAAATCGAACCAATCCTGCTTTTTACCCGTTGTATATTCAATCCGGGGAGTTTCATAAGTCACTTCTCCGCCGAAAAGATAATTGATAACTTTAAATCCCGAGCGTTCCACTTCTGAAATAACCGACAAAAGCTTTTCGAAAAACAGGTACTTATCATTCAGTTGCTTATCAATATAAAAATATTTTTCCTCTTTTTTAAGACCTGCCCGCACCAGTTTATTCAGCAATCCGTTTTCAAACTCCCTGTCCCTGACAACACTTTCAAGATAATACTCATCTTTATCTTCTTTAACACTGACAAATAAATTTTGCTCTTTGTAAAACTCAACTTTATAATCTCCATATAAAAAAACTGGAGTAAGTATAATATTCCCAAAAAATGTCTGCTCAATAACCAGTTGCGGTTTTATTTCGGGCTTAACCTGTATCAGGTCAAATCCGGCAATATCATATTCAAACTTTGCAACTACAGGTTTAATAAATTTCCTGAAAAAATCTTTTTGGAGTTTTTCATCAACAACAATCTCTTTCTTCTTCAGAAACGGTTTCAGCTTATTACCATTAAGATTTTGATTTTCAAACCAATAAACTGCATTTTTATAAACAATTGCAGGTTGCCTGTTTGTTAGCACATAGGTTTCGGGTGCCGTAATATCTATTCCCTGATTACCGAAAACTTTCAGCCGGTAATACAATAACCCGTCCCTCTTTTCAAATCCGAATGTAACATTCAGTAAAACACCGGAATATTCAATTATATGTTCGGGATAGATATTTTCGGTATGCTTTTCACCCCTCATAAAAAGCAAAACGGAATATTGTTTACAAAGATTAAGGATTTCAACCTTTTTCAGATCAATGACTTTATGAATATGTTTTTTAGTTTGAAGGTCAGCATTATCAAAAAACTCAACAAAACCGGTTCTTAAAAATTTCTTATTCAATGACTTGTTCAGCTCGTCATATTTCAGACCATTTGACAGCTCAATAAGTTTCGACATCCAGTCTTCGCTAATATATTCAGCCTTTATATCATTACTGTTTAACTGCTTATAAATGTCATAATACTCCTTTCCCTCATTCCTTATCAACAAATAAGGAACAGGAGTAATACCAATGACTCTGTCAGGCTTAAACCCAATAGCGAAAATCAAATCCATATCCGTTCAAACTATACCGGTTAAAATACAAAACCGTAAAAGCGGCAAAAATATACAAAATAAATATTCTATATTTGCCGGTTGAAATGAATAATGATTCCGAGATAAAAAAGATAGCAATAACCGGAGCAAGCGGACATGTCGGAGCCTGCCTTTGTCGCGACCTTATTAAGCGGGGATATAACGTCAAAGTCCTGTTTCATAAGGATGATACCGGCTTTAAGGGACTGGACATTGAAATAATCAAAGGAGACCTGCTTGATAAAGATTCGCTCGGAAAACTTGTTCGGGATTCGGATGCGGTGATTCATCTCGGAGCAGTAATTTCAATCAACGGAGGCAATACCGCTAATGTTATCAAAACAAATGTGGATGGTACGCGTAACATCCTTGAGTGCAGTCTTGAATCGGGCATTACCCGTTTTATCCACTTTAGCTCTGTCCATGCACTTGAGTCGAAACCGTTAGACAAACAGGTAGATGAAACCAGACCCCTGATAACCTCCTCAAAGATGATTTATGAAACCACAAAAGCAGAAAGTGAGCGTCTTGTTGCCAAAGCCGTAAAATCGGGATTAAATGCAGTTGTTTTAAATCCGAGTGCAATAATAGGTCCGTGTGATTACAAACCCTCTTATCTCGGCCTGGCAATTATGAAAATTGCGCAAAACAAATTGCCTATGCTCGTACCCGGCGGCTATAACTATGTGGATGTCAGAGATGTATCAAATGCAGCTGTTGCGGCAATTACAAAAGGAAGAAGCGGGGAACGGTATATCCTTTCGGGAAACTGGCACAGCCTGAAAGAGATTTCGGAAATGACGGCAAAAATAACAGGCGGCAAAACACCAAAGATTGTTTGTCCGACATCAATAGCAAAATTAGGAGTTCCTTTTATTAAATTTTATGCTAAAATCTTTAACGAAGAGCCGCTTTACACCTACAATTCACTTAACATCTTGAAAGAATCGAATAAAAATATATCAAACCTGAAAGCACAAAAAGAACTTGGATATTCTGCCCGTCCTCTGTATGAGACATTAAAAGATACTTTGGAATGGTTTAAGGAAAACGGATATATGGATTGAGGATGTAAACGATTTAATTAAATAAGGATTGTGTAACAATATGATAACACTTGAAACTTTCAGATATCTCGTGCTCGGATGGATAGGTATTGCCCTGATATTATTTCCTATACTGATGAATGTAACCGTTCCGTACGGACGTCATTCAAATAAAACCTGGGGAGCGACCATCAGTAATAAAACAGGTTGGATTTTAATGGAAATTCCGGCTATTGTTGTTTTTGCTCTTTTTGTTTTTCTTGGGGAAGGAATAAAAAGTATTCCGGTGTTGATATTTTTCATTCTTTGGATGATACACTATGTACACAGAACCTTCATTTTCAGTGCCCGTACCAGGACAAAAGGTAAGAGAATGCCTGTGCTTATAGTTATTTTCGGATTCTTTTTCAATATAGTAAACGGATTCATCAACGGGTATTGGTTCGGTTTTCTTTCGCCCGATTACCCGGAGTCATGGCTGACAGACCGGAGATTTATTGCAGGAGGTATCCTGTTCGTCAGTGGAATGATTATCAACCTGTATCACGACAACAAACTGATATCATTGAGAAAGAATAACGGAAAAGGCTATTTTATTCCGAAAGGCGGACTGTTTAAATATGTCTCTTGCCCGAACTTCCTTGGAGAGATAATCGAATGGGGAGGCTATGCCCTTATGACATGGTGCCTGCCGACACTTGCATTTTTTGTCTGGTCATTTGCAAATCTTGTTCCGAGAGCACACGATCATCATAAATGGTATAACGGTCATTTTAAAGATTATCCGAAAGACAGAAAAGCTGTTTTTCCTCATATTTATTAACAAATGCTATTATGAAATTTACCGACCTTTTCACAGAAAACAAACCCGTTATCGCCTGCATCCACCTGATGCCATTGCCGGGTTCCCCGCTCTACGAAGGGAGTATGGAGGCTGTTATAAAAACCGCGCTTGAAGAGACTGAAATCTTCATAAAGCACAATATTGACGGACTTATAGTTGAAAATTTCAGGGATATGCCATTTTACCCCGGTGTCCTTCCGGCAGAGACCATTGCGGCTATGTCGTCGGTTACAAGGGAGATAGTTAAAGTTTTTCCCGGACCTGTGGGTGTCAATGCTTTGCGTAATGATGCCGGTGCAGCTCTCGCTATTGCTGTGGCAACCGGTGCACGGTTTATCAGGGTTAATGTCCATACAGGTGCTGCAATAACAGACCAGGGAATTATTCAGGGTAAAGCCCACGAAACATTAAGGTTACGGACTGCTCTTAAATCCGGTGTTCTTATTTTTGCAGATGTCAACGTCAAGCACGCCACACCGATGGGCAACAGAAGCATTGCACTTGAGACAAGAGACCTCACCGAAAGAGGACTTGCCGACGCTATAATCGTTTCGGGCGACCTGACCGGTTCCGAAGCCAGGACAGAAGATATTGACGAGGTAAGACAAAACACTCATCTCCCTATAATCCTCGGCAGCGGTGCTACTCCCGGAAACCTGCCGGTTTTTCTTCCTAAAATAGACAGTTTGATCGTAGGAAGTTATTTTAAGAAAGAGGGAAAGGCTGCAAATCAGGTTGAAGAAAAAAGAGTTATTGAGTTTATGAAAATGAAAAACAAATAATTATTTTTTTGATTACCTTGTATTTATATGGTTTGGTGTGCACACCACAAACATAGCCTGATCACCCGG
>CAYOZZ010000355.1:0-6752 GCA_964408535.1 uncultured Bacteroidales bacterium
CCGTGAAATCTGGCTATACCTGATGGTAAACCCCTGGGGAAGAGAAAATATGAGCCGCTACAACACAAACGGCGTTGATATGAACCGCGACTGGGGATATATGTGGGACGGCTGGGGAAGCAGTACCGGAGCATATTCACAACCCGAAGTAAAAGCATTGCGTGAATGTATGTACAATAACCAGTTTGTTGTTCACACTACATATCATAGCGGAACGGTTTACATCTCACTACCCTGGAGTTACCGACCTAATCAACCTGCTGACTGGAACCATATTTATCAACTTGGAGGTGTTTACTCAAATACATCAAACTACCCGAACCTTCCTTACGGACAGGGAAATACAGGGATGTATGCCATTAATGGAAGCTCAAAAGATTCAAACTACGGTGTTCAGGGTTCCATTTCGTGGTCAATGGAGATTTCTGACAGCAAGCAACCGCCGCCGTCACAGATAATGACATATTACAACTACAACTATCCTGCAATGATTGCAATGATTGAATATTCCGGGTACGGTTTGCAGGGCACGGTCACGGATGCAAATACCGGTGAACCTGTTACTGCCGTTGTTTTCGTTAATGATTATATGCCGACATATACCGACCCCACCGCAGGCGATTATCATAAATATGTTCTTCCCGGAACCTACAGCATTAAAATAGTTGCAAACGGATACGAAACGCAAACCATTGATAATATCACCGTGACATCAAACAGTGCAACAACCACCGATTTTCAGCTTACACCTGAGGAGGGTCAGTATGTTTATAAATTCTCCTCTTCAAGGATTCCGAATAATAATGAAGCCGACGAGGGAAACACAAAGGCGGTCATCGGCGAACCGGACAACATTAACTATTCTATCGGCAAAAACGGCTGGTGTGTACTTGATATGCAAAATCCCGTAACAGACGGTCCCGGCCCCGATCTTATTGTTTATGAAGGTGATACATCACCCGAAGGATTTACCTGTTATGCCGGTGAAACAATTGACGGACCGTGGATTAGCCTTGGAACGGGAAACGGCACAACGGAGTTTGACATTGCTGCATCAGGACTCCCCGAAGCACAGTTTTTTAAAATTCTTGACGATGGTGACGGCTCGGCAAATGTGGCAGATGCCGGATTTGACCTTGATGCCATTGAAGCCTTGGAACCGGTTTCAGGTGTTTATCTTGCAATGTACGAATACACCGTTGATGACTCAAATGGAAATAATAACGGCAAAATTGACCCGGGAGAAACCGTTGACCTGATAGTAACACTTAAAAATAACGGTGATGTTACCGCCGAGAATATTTCGGGTGAGATATCCACGACCTCCCCCTATTTAACAATTGATGCAGGTACAGCCGGTTTTGGAACTCTGGCACAGGGAGAAACAGGAGAGGGAACTTTTACCGTAACGGCAGATGCTTCGACACCTGCAGGACAACCTGCAGCAATTGATTTGGATGTTACATCAAACAGCGGTACTTACACAAACAGTTTCGCAATGAACTTCGTGATAGGACAGATTCCTGTTGTTATTATTGATCTTGACGGAAACCATAATTCGGGACCTGCAATGCAAACGGCTATTGAAGATAACGGACTTTCTGCCGAATACACCACTTCATTCCCATCAGACCTTGACATTTACAGCTCAATATTTGTCTGCCTTGGAATCTATAGCGACAATCACGTACTGTCCGCATCCGAAGGACAGGCACTTGCCGGCTTTTTGAACAACGGCGGTGCTCTTTATATGGAAGGAGGCGATACCTGGTATTACGATGCCTCAACTGCCGTACATCCTATGTTTAATATAAATCCTCAGTCAGACGGCTCAAGTGATTTATCAACGGTTTTAGGACAATCCGGAACTTTTACGGAAGGAATGTCATTTAATTACAACGGTGACAACAGTTGGATTGATCATATTGACGCCATAGCTCCTGCATTTATGATATTTGAAAATCAGAATCCTGTGTACAGTACGGCGGTAGCTTATGACGAAGGTTCGTACAAAACAATAGGAGCATCCCACGAATTCGGCGGGCTTACAGACGGAACATCACCTTCAACTAAAGCGGAATTAATGGCGGAATATCTAAACTTTTTTGGATTGACGGTATCCTTACAGGCTTCATTTTCAGCAGATGCAACAGATATCTGTGAAGAAGGAACTGTCGGTTTTAACGATTTGTCAACAGGTGACATTACAAGCCGGGAATGGACTTTTGAAGGCGGAACACCTGAAACTTCCACTTTGGAAAACCCGACGGTAATGTATTACAACACCGGTTCGTTTGATGTAACACTGACTGTTTCGGACGGAACAAACACCAGTACACTTACACTTGAAGATTACATAACCGTAAATACGACTCCCGATATTCCGGCAATGCCTGAAGGTGAGACTGTTGTTTGTTCTAACAACCCTGAAATGCTTACACAGGAATATACAACCACAGGTTCTGCCGGTGCAACAACCTATGATTGGCTGCTTGAACCTGCCGAAGCCGGAGAAATTACGGGTAACGGAACTACTGCAACAGTAAATTATACAGAGTTATGGGAAGGAGATGCAACTATCAGTGTAAAAGCTGTTAATGATTGCGGTGAAAGTGACTATTCGGAATCGTTGTCGGTGGAATGTTATGTTTGTGACGGAATAGAAGAAGATGCCTTAGCGGGAATAAGAATATATCCAAACCCAAATAACGGCTCGTTTATTATTAATATGGATGAAGCCAATCCTGAAAATATTTCCGTAACAATTTATAACTCAATAGGAGAGGTTGTATTTGAACAAAATGATATTATTTCGGGTTCGATTAATATCAGCCTTGGTGAAACAAATCCCGGATTGTATTATATCATTGTTAAAAATGATAAATCCGTACTAAATAAAAAGATAATCATTAATTAGAAAAAAAATGTAGATGATAATTAAGAATATCATCTACATTTTTCTCTACGTAAAACACCTGCAAACGGAAAAATAAAAATATGAAAAAGCTATATTTGTTAGTCTCCCTGATCTCAATCTCATTATTATTAAATGCTGACAATATTAAATACCCTGATCATTGGGGGAAACAAGGATTATCTGTGGTTTCACAAAGCAACCGGGATGTAATAATTAATTTTTCAATTGAATCGTTCGGTTTATCAAACAAACAACTCAACGGAGAGACCGTTCAGGAGTTGACACTGCCCGGTATTTTTCTTCCCGGAACGGAAGGAGCACCA
Source organism: uncultured Bacteroidales bacterium (assembly GCA_964408535.1). Taxonomy (GTDB): domain Bacteria; phylum Bacteroidota; class Bacteroidia; order Bacteroidales; family JAADJA01; genus JAADJA01. The sequence continues at coordinate 3,241 of CAYOZZ010000355.1, forward strand.
AATCTTCCGGCTGTTAGCCGGTTTATTGCGCTTCCTGAAGGTGCAACTGCAAAGCTGACAATCGTTAGTTTCAGAAAGGAAGTTATTGAGAATATTGATGTTGAACCTTCTCCGAGAATTCCCTGGGATACGGAAGAGGGACCGTTGGAATACAAGAAAAACAACAACATTTATACAACTGATGCATTCTATCCTGAAAAGCCGTTTCAGCTTTCCGGACAGACTGAAATCAGGGGGGTGGATGCCGTTATTCTCGGCATAACTCCTTTTCAGTATAATCCGGTCACAAAACAATTGATTGTTTACAGGGATGTAAAGGTTAAAATATCATTTGATGGCGGTAACGGATATTTTGGTGACGACCGGTTACGAAGTCCCTGGTGGGACCCCATTATCAGAGATGCATTTTTAAATGAAAGCTCAATACCTGAAATTGATTACAGCAATAAATCCTTTAATAAGGATGAAACAGGTTGCGAATATCTTATCATAATCCCTAATGGAGCTGAGTTTCAGCAATGGGCTGATTCTTTGAAGCTTTTCAGAACAAAACAGGGAATATTGACCAAAGTGGTAACCCTTGATGAAATCGGTGGAAACAATGTGAACACCATTGAAAACTATTTAAATGATGCATATAACACCTGGGACATTCCGCCGGCAGCCTGCCTGATAATGGCTGACTACGGAACAAATGCGGAAAACAGAATAATAGCACCCATCTGGGATAATTATTGTGCTTCGGACAATATCTGGGGAGATGTTAATAACAACAACCTGCCTGATATTGTGATGGCGCGAATGACGGCACAGAATGCAGATCATCTTAAAACAATGGTCACAAAAGTTATTGATTACGAAAGAAATCCGCCGGAATCACAGTATTTTTACGACCATCCTATTACCGCTTTGGGATTCCAGACCGAAAGATGGTTCCAGATATGCTCCGAAACCGTTGCCGGTTTCTGGGAAAACGAACTGGGAAAAGAAACTGTCAGAGTAAACAAAACTTATCAGGGCAATCCTTTGACAGATCCCTGGTCAACCGCCACCAATACAAGCACCGTATTAAACGTTTTTAGTACAAACGGACTTGGGTACATTCCGTCTTCTCCCGGTCAGGTTAACTGTACCTGGAACGGTTCAGCAAATATGGTCGTTGATGCCATAAATGCAGGATGCTTTATGCTCCAGCACCGTGATCATGGTAGTGAAACCGGTTGGGGTGAACCCTCTTTTCACAGTAACAATATCAGCAGTCTGACAAACACCGATTTAACATTTATCTGGTCAATTAACTGCCTGACAGGAAAATATAACCTTGGTGGCGAATGTTTTGCCGAAACATTTCACAGATATACATATCAGGACGAAAATTCAGGATGTAACGGTATTGTTGCCGCTTCGGAAGTTTCATACTCATTTGTAAATGATACTTATGTCTGGGGTGCTTATGATAATATGTGGCCCGGCTTTTTGCCTCAATACGGGACAACTCCTGAATACAGAGGTATAATGCCGGCTTTTGCCAATGCAGCGGGAAAAATATTCCTGTGGCAGTCAAACTGGCCTGCCAATCCCGATAATAAAGAGGTAACCGTAAACCTGTTTCATCTTCACGGAGATGCCTTTATGACCGTTTACTCTGAGATGCCTCAGGAACTTACTGTAATTCATAACGATGTATTGCTTGGTGGTATTGATTATTTTACTGTTACAGCCGACACAGCCGCACTTATCGGATTATCTCTTGACGGTGAACTGATAGGTTCGGCAATAGCAACCGGCGAACCGCTTGATATTCCTGTTGCGCCGCAAACACCCGGATCGCAAATCCTGGTAACCGTAACAAAACAAAACTATTTCAGGTATGAACAGACTGTCGAAGTTGTTTCCCCTGATATACCTTACGTTGTACACAAATCTCATATCATTAATGATGATGCAGGCAACAGCAATGGATTAATGGATTATGGTGAGTCAATATTGCTTTCCGTTGAACTGCAGAATATCGGCTTGGTTCAGGCTGATAATGTTTCCGCTACGTTGAGTTGTGACAATGAATATATTGAGATTACCGACAACTCGGAAGTTTTCGGAAATATGGCAGCCAATGCCGCAATAACAATAACCGATGCCTTTGCTTTCAATACCGCAAACGATATACCTGATGATCAAAACATCGTTTTTACTCTTGAGGCAACGGACGGAACGGAAATATGGACAAGTAATTTGGTTATCAAATCGCATGCTCCCATACTTGATTTTATTGATTTCTCCGTTTCTGATGATTCGGGAAATAATAACGGACGTATCGAACCGGGTGAGACGGGTGAAATCACAGTTACAGTCGGTAATAACGGTTCTTCCGGTGCTTTTAATGTCATTGGTGAGCTGATTAGCAGCAGTGAGTATATTGAGATTACCACCTCATCACAGTCATACGGGACACTTGCGGGAAATGATGTTGTACAAAAAACATTTACCGTAACTGCCGACCCGTCAACTCCTGATGGCTATCAGGCTATCTTTGATTTTGATATTACAGCCGATCTCGGAATAACCGGTTTTGGAAACTTCTATATTGTTATCGGCAAATACACTGCTCTTATCCTTGATCTTGATACAAAAAATTATTCGGGTCCGGTAATTTACGAGACTTTTAACGATATGGAAATTTTTACGGAATATTCTACCGAATTTCCAGAAGACCTTAACCTCTACAAAAATATTTTTGTCTGCCTCGGAATCCATTTTACGGGTCATGAATTAACGCAGAGCGAAGGAACAATTCTTAAAGAATATCTGCTAAACGGAGGAAATTTGTATATGGAGGGAAGAATTACCTGGTCGGAAGACCCTGCTACACCTGTCCATCCTTTGTTCAATATCCTGTCTGTTGACACATCCTGGTTTCAGTATAGCTTCATCGAAGGAATGGATGGAACATTTACCGAAGGAGCTAATCTTGAGTACAGCGGTCAAAGCCCTGTCGGACACTATGCCCTGGCTCCGGCAGAAAATGCATTTAATATTTTTCAGACTCAGGAACCCTCCTATGTTATCGGTATTGCAAACGATGCCGGCGATTATAAAACAATCGGAACAACATTTGAATTCGGAAAAATGATTGACGGGGAATCTCCCTCAACAAAGGTTGAACTTATGCAGAAGATTTTAAACTGGTTCGACGGTATAACTACAGATGTTGATTTGCAAAACATCACAAATGAAGGTAAATTGATTTCAAATTATCCAAATCCTTTCACTACTCAAACAACTTTTACAATAGATTTACAAACAAATTCTTATGTCACTCTTAAAATAGTTGATACTCAGGGAAAACTCATAAAAATATTGCTTAACAACAAAAATATCACATCCGGAAAGAGTGTTGTAACCTGGGATGCAAAAAACCGTTACGGCAATAATGTTACTCCCGGCTTATATTTTGGAGTTATGAAAACAGATTCTGAAACAGAAATAATAAAACTTATAATTCAATAAATGTA
>CAYOZZ010000356.1:0-6656 GCA_964408535.1 uncultured Bacteroidales bacterium
CGATAGCAAGGGTTCGTAAAAAGTCTCTTCGTGATTGTTCGGTAGTTAAATCCATAGTAAAGGAAGTTTTATTCTTTCCAAAAGTATGAATTTTTGAGGTGAAAGGTAATTATCCGACAAATTTGTAATAATTCTAAATAAAATTTTCGTAATCCCGTTTTTTTCCTGTCCTAAAATAAAAAAGGCCGTCCCAGCTTACTGAGACGACCCTTTTCATAAAATACAATCATTCTTATTTAACCTCTTCAAAATCCACATCAGTCACTTCGTCATCATTTGAGGATGAGCCTCCAGCTCCAGCTGCACCTCCGTCACCACCGGGTTGCTGTTGTGCACCACCCTGTTGCTGACCCTGAGTTGCGTTGTACATCTCCTGACTTGCTGCCTGCCAGGCTGTATTCAGCTCGTTTGTTGCCTTTTCAATTCCTGTCAGGTCTTTGTTCTTATGAGCCTCTTTCAGCTCGTTCAAAGCCTTGTCAATAGGAGCTTTTTTGTCCGCAGGAATCTTATCACCATACTCTTTCATCTGCTTTTCAGTCTGAAAAATAAGTGCGTCGGCAGCATTCAGCTTATCAATCTCCTCTTTTTGTTTTCTGTCGGCTTCTGCATTGGCAGCAGCTTCATCTTTCATCTTTTTAATTTCTTCTTCACTTAATCCCGACGATGCCTCGATTCTGATTTGCTGAGTTTTACCTGTTGCCTTGTCTTTTGCCGATACATTAAGAATACCGTTTGCATCAATATCGAAAGTAACCTCAATCTGTGGTATTCCGCGCGGTGAAGGCGGTATTCCGTCAAGGTGGAATCTTCCGATACTTTTATTTTGATTAGCCATCGGCCTTTCTCCCTGCAAAACGTGTATTTCCACTGATGTCTGATTATCGGCAGCAGTTGAGAATACTTCCGTTTTCTTTGTCGGAATGGTTGTGTTGGCCTCAATAAGTTTGGTCATAACACCGCCAAGTGTTTCGATACCGAGCGACAGTGGTGTGACATCAAGCAGAAGAACGTCTTTTACTTCTCCTGTCAGAACCCCACCCTGGATAGCTGCTCCGATTGCAACAACCTCATCCGGATTCACTCCTTTTGAAGGTGTTCTTCCGAAGAAATCCTCAACAACTTTCTGAATTGCAGGAATACGTGTCGAACCACCTACCAAAATAACCTCCTCTATATCCGACGGTTGTAATCCGGCATCTTTCAGGGCAGCTTTACAAGGATCTATTGTTGCCTGTATCAGATCGTGTGTCAGTTGCTCAAATTTGGCTCTTGACAGTTTCCTGACAAGGTGTTTCGGAATACCGTCAACCGGCATAATGTACGGCAGGTTAATTTCCGTTTCCGAAGAACTTGACAACTCAATCTTGGCCTTCTCAGCCGCCTCTTTCAGACGCTGTAGTGCCATCGGGTCTTTTTTCAAATCAATTCCTTCATCTTTCTTAAACTCATCGGCCAGCCAGTCAATAATCTTTTGGTCAAAGTCATCACCGCCAAGGTGTGTATTCCCGTTTGTCGATTTTACCTCAAAAACACCGTCACCAAGTTCAAGAATTGAAATATCGAATGTTCCGCCACCAAGGTCGAAAACAGCTACTTTCACATCTTTGTCTTTTTTATCAAGACCATAAGCGAGTGATGCTGCAGTAGGCTCGTTAATGATTCTTTTTACTTCGAGACCTGCAATCTCACCTGCCTCTTTTGTTGCCTGACGTTGGGAGTCGCTAAAGTATGCCGGAACAGTAATAACGGCTTCGGTTACTTCCTGACCGAGATAATCCTCGGCAGTCTTCTTCATCTTCTGAAGAACCATCGCCGATATTTCCTGAGGTGTATATTGACGGTCGTCAATAACAACTCTCGGAGTATTATTATCACCTTTTACTACTTTATAAGTAACCCTTCCGACTTCCTGGCTTACCCGGTCAAAGGTTTCGCCCATAAAGCGTTTTATTGAATATATTGTTTTTTCAGGATTGGTGATTGCCTGCCTTTTAGCAGGGTCTCCAACCTTTCTTTCACCATTCTCGGTAAATGCAACGATTGAAGGAGTGGTTCTGCGTCCCTCACTGTTTGGGATAACCACAGGCTCGTTACCTTCCATTACTGCTACGCAAGAGTTGGTTGTTCCTAAGTCAATTCCTATTATTTTTCCCATATCTTTATTTTTAAAATGTTTGTATTCAAATTTATTTCTCGTTTTTAATGTGACTGTGCCGTCTCAATCATTATGCCAAATGACGGAAGGATATGTAGTAATGACAAAAAGGCAGAGCCGGCCATTTTTCCATACGAATTCACGATAAAAATCGGTAACACTGCCTTATGCACAATGAGTAAAAGATTTTGTAAGGCTTAAATGTGATTAATATCCTGCTTAGATGTGACAAGCATCCACGCTTGTCATTATTCATTATTTTTGTAATTTAATATTCAAACTTCAACCCCAAACTATTTAGCTCGGCAATAGTTTCAGTATGAAGTTTCTTGGTTTTGATTTTTTTATACCTGCTCGAAAACAGCCCTATACCGTTTTGTATATTCGTATAGACAGGTTTTTCCTGAACAATACTTGTGGATGGCTCATAAACTTCAAGATACAATGTATAATCTTCATTTGCCACTGCAACATCAATTTCAACATTCTGCGAGTATCTTCCCACGACATTTGCTTCCTCTTGCGGGTTGGAGTAAGGAATCTGCTTCTGACAGGCACTGAAAAAATTCTTATCGTAAAAAAAGTAGGATATCTCACTAAGGTTTTCACCCGGAGTAAGAGAAACCGAAAAGAAAGTCAGACTCTTATCAATTGTATCCTGTCCGAGAGAATACTCTCTGTAATTTAACGACATTGTTAATTCATACCTGTATAACAGGTCTGAACCCTCATTGCTGCCCGGCTTATTCCATTTTATTGTTGTTGTGGCATCAGGATCATTGGTGAATTTTATTATTTTACTGTATCCCGGTTTTGTTATTGAAAAGTCATGAACGAGATATGTCTCGGATTTTATTTCCTTACTTGAATCCGGAAATTGAATTGTGAGTTTATATTTATGATTCTGGTTCAGCCAGATAGTATCATAGTCAATTGTGTCACCCTCGGGGCCTACAAAATATGTTATATCATACCATTGAAAAGGTTTAGACTTATAAATCGGCTGTTGGGGATAGTAGAAAACTCCCGGTTCCTTATTATAAATAGTAGTAGTGTCGAATTCTATCGTTCTGACCTTATCATTTCCTTCATATTCGTCAATTTTCACTATCAGTTTTTCAGGATAGTTTGACGAATCAGGTTGTTGAGCCATTATCAATGCATCTCCTTCACCAAGAAATGCTTTGTTTACCTTTATGTAAATATCCCTGTCATGTTGATCAAGCAAGGCATATACAATAGTAATGTCTTTATAATCGGCAGTTGTCTGAAAATCCTTTTCGCAGGATATGATTGTAATAACAAGCACAAACAACAATAATATATTTTGAATATTCTTCAATTTTCCGTTTTTAACTTTTAACTTATATGTAACAATGACACCTGCAAACGCTATTTTGTTGCTTCAAAATAAATATTTTCAGAAATATAAGATTTGTATTACGCAATTTATACTGCAAAGATAGTGCTTTATTGAGTAAATATGCAGTAGTAAAATTAATTCTTTGTAGTTTTGCAAAAAAGATAATGTTATGCAACCTAAAACGGACTCACGTCGCTCATATACAAAGATAACCACCCATGTACTTCAGGAGATGAAGTTAAAGGGTGAAAAAATTGCAATGTTGACAGCCTATGATTTTTCAATGGCAGGCATTCTCGATTCAGTAGGAATTGATATAATTTTGGTTGGAGATTCGGCTTCAAACGTTATGGCCGGACATACGACTACATTGCCGATAACTTTGGATGAAATGATTTATCATGCTTCGTCGGTTATGCGTGCCGTGAAGCGCGCACTCGTTGTTGTTGACCTTCCTTTCGGCACATATCAGGGAAACTCCATTGAGGCTCTGCATTCTGCTATAAGAATAATGAAAGAGGCCGGTGCCAATGCCATCAAAATCGAAGGCGGTGAAGAGGTAATAGGCTCGGTCAAAAGAATTCTTTCAGCCGGAATACCTGTTATGGGTCATCTGGGATTAATGCCGCAATCAATCCATAAGTTCGGGACTTACGTTGTAAGGGCTACCGAAAAAGATGAGGCCGACAAGCTTATAAGAGATGCAAAACTCCTTGAAAGTGCCGGATGTTTTGCAATCGTACTTGAAAAGATTCCTGCCAAACTTGCCGCAAAAGTTACTGAAGAAGTTAAAATTCCGACAATCGGTATCGGAGCAGGCAGTGGGGTTGATGGTCAGGTGCTGGTTTTACATGATATGCTTGGCATAACAACCGAGTTTTCACCAAGATTCCTGCGCCGTTATCATAATCTGAATGAAGAGATACAAGGTTCGGTTACGGCTTACATTGATGATGTTAAGTCGCAGGACTTCCCTAATGAAAGGGAACAGTATTAATTTTGAACAATGGTAAAGGATTAAAAAATGACTTTTTTAGAGAAGGGATAATGAGTTTATTTTAATATTATTCCGTGGGATAGTATCGTAAGTTTATTGATAAAATAAAATTTTTACCGGCACTATTGTTAACAATATTTTATTTCTTTTCTTTTGATATTCGGAATCATTGGATATTTTTGCTTTACTAAAAATAAAAACCATAGATGGAGATTAGTTTTATATATCCGGTTGTTTTTTGGGTGTTTGCTGTATCGGCAATTATCCAGATAGCCTATTTTTGGCTGATTTTCAGCCGGTTTGCTTTTTACAAGGAGAGAAAAAAAGTTTCGCCGGATATACCTGTCTCAGTAATTATCTGTGCAAAGAATGAGTATCACAATCTGAAGGAATATCTGCCGCTAATACTTAATCAGGATTATCCCGATTTTGAGGTTGTTGTTGTTAACGATGCTTCGGACGATGAAACCATATTCTTTCTTGAGGATATGGAGCGGAAGTACGGAAACCTTAAAATTGTAACTCTGATGCAGGATCTTAATTTCTTTTCAGGTAAAAAATTTCCTTTGTCCGTCGGTATTAAATCAGCCAAAAACGAATATCTGCTTTTAACGGATGCCGATTGCCGTCCCGCAGGAAAGAGCTGGATCAGGGAAATGGCAGGCAGATTTAATACAAAAAAGGAAATCGTACTCGGTTATGGTGCTTACAATGAAACCAAAGGTTTTTTAAACAAAATTATCCGTTACGAAACGGCCGCTACCGCCCTTCAGTACTTTTCGTATGCATTGAGCGGCATACCCTATATGGGGGTCGGACGTAATCTTGCATATAAAAAGGAACTATTTATAAAAAGTAAAGGATTTATTTCGCATTATAATGTGGCGTCGGGTGATGATGATCTTTTTGTAAATAAAGTTGCAAACAAAGACAATACGGCAATCTGTGTCAGCAAAGAGAGTTTTACATATTCGAAACCGCAGGAATCGGTAGAAACATGGTTCAGGCAAAAGAGACGGCATTTATCGGCAGGTAAATATTATAAGCTCAAACATCTTTTTCTACTGGGAACGTGGTCAATGAGCACATTTTTGTTTTATCTGCTGTTTTTTTTCCTGTTACCGGCTAATTTTATGACAGTTACGGTGCTGTCGCTCTTTGCAGTAAGAGTGTTATCTCAATTAATTATTTATAAAAAAACATTTAATAGGTTAAACGAAAAAAAATTATTACTAATTTCGCCGCTTGTTGAAGTGATATTATTAATACTATATCCGGTTATTATAGTTTCTAACCTGTTTGTTAAGCAGAATAGATGGAAGTAGCAACGCATTTAACAGAAAAAGCATTACGTGATTACAAGCTGGTCAAGCTGGCTATAGATGAGGGCGATCAGAAAGCATATGCCGAACTGATGGGCAATTATCGTGATTCGCTCTATTTTATGTTGCTTAAAATGACAAATAATCCGCACGATGCCGAAGACCTGACGATAGAAGCATTCGGAAAAGCATTTAAAAAGCTTCATCAATATACTCCCGATTATGCATTCAGTACCTGGTTGTTTAAGATTGCATCAAATAATTGCATTGATTTCATTCGCAAGAAAAAGAAATATACCTTTTCGATAGATCAGAATTATGATGATGAAGACGGTACCGAAATGGCAAGCCGGATTCCATCACAGACGCTTAATCCCGAAGAGGAAATTGTTAAGCAGCAAAAAATCAAGCTTATGCGTGAGGTAGTGGAGAAACTCAAGCCTCATTACCGAACACTGATTGAGTTACGGTATTTTAAAGAGTATTCTTACGACGAAATTGCCGAGGAGTTGAATCTTCCTCTCGGTACGGTGAAAGCCCAGCTTTTCAGAGCAAGGGAATTCCTGTATCAGATATTGAAAAATTCCAAAGATAAAATATAGCTTTTCTGCGGATTGCTGTTCTCCTGTCATTTCAGTACAATTATTTTTTAATAAAATAATAAACTCTTACTGATACATAAAGATCCCGTCTGATTTAAATCGGACGGGATCGGGTTCATTGCTTAAGGGTTGTTTTAATAAAAAGCTCTAAAAAATTGACATTTGCAAATGTAAAACAATAAGACCCCTTTTGTCAAGGACAAATCAGTTAACGGTA
>CAYOZZ010000357.1:0-6095 GCA_964408535.1 uncultured Bacteroidales bacterium
AAAATATTATTAAAATCATTTCCGGTCAACATATTCACTTTTTACCACGAGTGCATAATAATCATCTTTGAGGCGCAGATACCCCTGTTCATAGCAAAAGTAATAGACCTTGCCGGATTTTGTTCTGTAAACGTTTGTGAAGTAATCGAAATTAAAACCGTTAAGCATAAGTTTGGTTTTATGAACTTTGGCTTTTCCTTTCGGATTCAGTGATTCAAGGATTCGGCGGTTTTTTCGCAAAATATTGTTTATATTCCTTACATAGTTATTTACGTCACGTTTTAGCCTGTTATTATATGTGTTGCGGCACTGGTCGGAGCAGAATTTTTTATCAGCCCTTCCGAAAAATTCGTATCCGCATTCAAGACATTTACGTTTTTCCATTATTCGTGGTTGTTTGTGTATTTTGTTTTAATTGTTTGTCACAAAATTAACTCTTTTTAATTGAAACACAAATCATACACCTGCAATGTTTATCTTTGCATCAAAAAAGTAACGAATCTTCAATATGAAAGGTAAAATCCTCCTGCCGATAATAGCATTTCTCTTTTCCGGTATATTATATGCTCAGAACCGTGAAAGTTTTTTCAAGACTGTTCCTGCTATTGACAGCTCTACTCCTGAATGGGCTGTGGAAATGTACAGTAGCAATCCAAATGTTTTGAAAGTAGATTTCGATTATTACCGGTATTATCAGACACATTCTTTTAAAAAAAATATCCACACGCAGAATTATAAACACTGGAGACGTTTCGTAGATGATTATATTAATAGCGACGGGTATATAATAATTCCGGACAAAAAACAGGAGGATGCCCTTTACAACAAAATTACAGCAAAACACAAGGCTGTTTCAGGCAATAAGAATTTATGGACGAATATCGGACCTTTTGAAACATATAACAACAATGAGCAGGGAGGCTTTCCTGTATCATGGCAGGCGAATGTTTACTGTTTCGACCAGTCTGTTCTAAATCCTGATATTTTGGTTGCAGGTTTGGAAGCCGGTGGACTGTTTAAATCTTTAGATAAAGGACTTGGTTGGTTTCTGATAACTCCCGGATTACCGGTTTATACAATCAACGATGTTAAAATTGCTCCGTCAGACCCAAATATTATCTATTTTGGAGCAAACAAAAGGATTTACAAAACAACTGACGGGGGAGAGAGCTGGACAGAGGTTTTCTTTATTGATGAAAGCGCAACGCAACTTGCCGTTAATCCGGTTAATCCCGATATAGTTTTCTGTACGGCCTACAACGGCTTTTACAAAACAACCAATGGTGGCGAAACATGGACACAGGTTTTTTCGGATAAATCATGGGATGTGTGTTTTCATCCGACAAATCCGGATGTAGTTTATATGACAAAACACAACAACTCCGGAAAGCGAAGCGAATTTTTTCGATCCACTGACGGTGGAAGCACTTTTGAACTTAAAGACAATGGCTGGTATGTGCCGTCGGACCCGGCTTATGCTTCGGATATCGGTTCGCGTATCGGGGTTACACCTGCCCAGCCCGACCTGATTTATATTTCTCTTATTGGCGAAAGCAAGGAAGGTGATAACGGCTGGATTGGAATATATAAAAGTACTGATATGGGGAATTCATGGATTAATCCAAATCCTCCTGACGGCGGACCGTATAACACAACTACACACCCTAATCTTGCCTCAATCAATCCTGACGGAACGGGTTTTCACCAGGGATTCTTCGACTTTGCAATTACAGTTTCGCATAGCAATCCTGACAAGCTATGGATTGGATGCCTTGCCCTCTCTCAATCGGATGATGGTGGGGAGTCCTCAATACGGATTGGTTCTTATAATTCCGGTAACAACGATATTGGCTGGATTCATCCCGATATTCAGGATTTGCATACGCTTGGTGATGATGTCTGGGTTTGCTGCGACGGTGGAATTAACTATTCAAATGATGAATTGCAATCACACGAATCCAGAAAGTATGGGATTTATGGCAGCGATTTCTGGGGATTTGGAAGTGGCTGGAATGAGGATGTGCTTGTTGGCGGCAGATATCACAATGGAAACGGGGGTTATTTTCAAACTTATGGAACCGGAAATTTCCTGAGGCTTGGCGGAGCTGAAGCACCTACCGGATACGTTGACCCTTTGCATAACAAAAAAGCATATTTTTCTGATATTTACACACAAATCCTCCCTGATGAACTTTTCGGTGAAGTTATTCAAAAACCCAAGCTTGGAATGTATCCAAATGAAAGCTATACATCCAATTATTCCAGCGAAATTGAATATCACCCTGCATACTCAGGACATATGTACCTTGGAAATGGAAATGGCTTCTGGAAATCCACAACAGGTGGTGCAGGATTTATCTTGTTACACGAGTTTGGATATAATTATTATGTTACCGAGATTGAAATATCAAGGAGTAATCCTGATGTTATGTATGCCGCGGTTGGTACCGGTGGCTATTGGTCGAAAACAAAAATATACAGGTCGGAAGATGGCGGCTACAATTGGGACCCAATTACAAATGTTCCTACAAACGACAGGCTCAGACTTGAAATTACTCTGAATCCTGATGATGAAAATGACCTTTGGGTTGCCTGCCCGCAAGGAAGCAACGGGAAAAAAGTTTACAGAACAACAGACGGCGGCGAAAACTGGACAAATTTGTCAACTGAACTGCTGGATGACGAAAAATGTATGGATATTTTGTACCAGGCAGGCACTGAGGATGTGGTTTACCTCGCAACAAACCATTCGGTATATTATTGGGATTCGGGAAATAGTGAATGGGTTGATTATTCGGGAGGATTACCTTATGAAACAAGAGCTTTGGAAATGAGACCGTTTTACCGTGACGGAAAGTTGAGACTTGCCTGCGGTGGACGGGGAATATATGAAGCAGATCTGATTGTTGAGTCTGAAGTTATGGCTCAGCCTATGACTTTTACCGATTCTGTTTATTGTGTTGATGATACCGTACAGTTCGACAGCTATTCGGTTATAAGAAATCAGGGAGCGGAGTGGCAATGGCTTTTTACACCCGAACCGCAATATGTCAGCTCTTGCACAGTCCGGAATCCGAAGGTGTTGTTTGGTGAGGAGGGAACGTATGACGTCACATTAATTGTTAAGGATGCAGATAATAATTCAGATACCAAAACAATTCAGGATATGGTTATCGTCGGTAATGCCGGAATCACTGTTGACAGTCTTGCCGGAAAAGCTTTAACCTGTTATGATAACGGGGATTATGCAATAACTGATGAGTTTAATATTCCGACGAACACATTTACAATTACTGCCTGGATCAAACCTGACGGCATTCAGAACGATTATACCGGAATAGTGATAAATAACGGAGAGACCGGAGGTTTTAATCTGAAATCGGGAAATATGCTTGCATATCACTGGCCGGGCGGCTCCTGGGGCTGGAACAGCAATATTTATGTGCCGGCTGACGAATGGTCTTATGTTGCAATGGTTGCAACACCGACCGGAATGACTGTTTATGTCAATGGTGAGTCAAAAACTCATTCTGCAAACCTTGATGTTATCGAAATTACTTCACTTGATATCGGAAGTTATAAGGGGTGGGGCAGCAGAAATTTTAAAGGACAGATTGATGAGGTTTGTATATGGAACAGGTCGCTTACGAAAGATGAGATAAGGATGTACAGACATTTAACCAAGGAAGGACTTGTTGAAAATGATCCCGATTTTATTGCTTACTACCAGTTCAATCAGAATACAGCTGTTGAGCATAATAAGGCGGGCTGCATAAATGCTGCTTTGGCCGGAAATGTGAGCCGTGAAGTCTCAACAGCACCGGTAGGGAAGGGGACAGTTCAGATGAAAACCGTTTCAGGAGGCGGGGAGTATGATTTTGAGGAAACAGGCTTCAGGATTACATTCCCTTCATTGGGTATGTATCCTGATGGTGACATTTATGTAACCCGCATCGGATCCTATCCCTCATTACTGCCGGTTTATAACTATAGTACCGGTTGTTACTGGATTGTGAATAATTATGGCGAAAACAACAACTTTACAACTGTCGAGGAAGTGGGGTTTTCGGCAACCTGGGGAGTGCCGTCGGCGGAAATAATGGCTGAACCGGAGCTGGCAATATTATATGAACGTTCGGAAAATTCTGAACTTGACTGGACTGAGAAGGGTGGTGCGTTTGAGGTTACTTCGGGGAGTAACGGGTATTTTAAATATAATTCATCCTGCAGTATCGGTAATTTCGGACAGTTTGTTATTGTTTCCGGCGATCCCGGAATAAAACTTCTTGACGGAATACTTACGGGCGGGATTGCTAAGCGTAACGACCCGTTCAGAGTTTTATTATTTCCTAATCCCGTATCGAAAATGAATAAACTGAATATTGTTTATGACGGAGCGGAGGAGTTGCGGTTTATATTGTACAGTATTAAGGGAGAGGTTGTTAAGGATGTTTTTATTAAAGACTCCGGCACCCGGAAGATAGATGTTGGTAATGCCGGAAGAGGAATATATTTCTACACAATCAAAGGACGTACATTTATACAAAACGGAAAGGTTATTATTGAGTGAAAAATATATAAAGTGATTTGTCCATTCCGGATTTTGGTATCCTATTTTAACACTTCTTCGATTATGCTATAACATAATCAGGGTTCAACAAACTCAAATGTTTCGACAAGTCCTTTTAATGCACAGATTCTCTTTTTATAATCATTTGATTTGTAAACAAGCGTTTGCAGAAGATAAACCTCTCCGTTACCGGGTTTTTTTATGTAAATTACATTGCTGACGATTAATTCATCCCCTTCTTTCATCTCAAAAGTAAGCCAATAACCTTTTTGATTGTTGACTTCCGTTTCACCCGTTTCAAGCAGATTGAACAGTGCCGAATTTTTCATTGACCTGAGCTCATTTCTGAAATAGGTTTCAAGTGAGTCGTTTGTTTTGTATCCCGAAACCGACAGGGACATCAGTTTTGAATTGTCATTTCCAATATCCGGTGCATTAGTGCCGAAAATTCCGTAAATGGTATCGGAATAAACCTCCTGAATATCCCAGCTATATGGCATTGTAATCATAAATTTGTTTCCCGGATCACCGATTGTCGTCAGTTCTCCGAAATCAAAATCCTCGTTGCACCGATTATAACTGTCGGAAACCGGAACACCCTCAAAGGTTTTCTCCTGGTGGCATCCCGAAATGGTTATGATAATGATTACGAAAAAAACCAGCCTTTTCATTTGATGATTTGTTTCTGCAAAGATACTGTTCTGAATTTGTTTTTTTATCATTTCTTGAATTTAATTTAATCCGCCTTGTGCTCTATGGATTTTATGAATTATTGAATTAGTGAATTGGCCGGTAAAACTACGGTTTAGGGTTAAATCATCCGGAATTTGTAAAACATTCTTATAGGTTTTGTTTAGTGCAGGTATGAAAAGAGTTTATCTTGCCAAAAAGGCACATATATGAAATACGCTCCTTTGTGAACCTTTGAGCCTTAGAGTCTTAGTGGCATTATTTTTTATTGATTATTTCTATAACGAGACATCTTGTTTTTTGCCACAACTCCGAAAATTTTCCGAGCGAAGACACCACAAAAAACCACTCACCCCTACGGGACTTCTTTTGGGCTTTATCTCCTGATGACTACAGGTGTAACAGACCGGAAAGTTAATTCAATTCGCCATAATGCCGGCATAGAGCAGTCATCTGGAGATTGCGGGCAGGTAGTCCCTCTAAATCTCTCCCAAAGCTTCGGGGGAGACTATTGAAAGGATAGTCCGTTTTCGGATGCTTATTTATTTTACTTCTCATTTTTTCTCACATATATTCCAAGCGTCCACGCCTGGAACATAGATGGCAACTAAGCTATTAACACAGGATTCAGAATGTTTTTGTTTTGCCGGATTTCAAATCCGGTTAGTATTAAGTTCCGGATTAGTCCATCACACTTGCAATTGCTAAAATCCGGAACAGCCCGGGGGCATGCATAGACCGAAATAGCCGCTAAGCTCGCCTTTATAAAAATTTCGGCGGGTGAGATGAGAGGCTCTCCCCGTCAGTTTATCTGGCGGGGCAGTCTACTCGATTG
>CAYOZZ010000358.1:0-5293 GCA_964408535.1 uncultured Bacteroidales bacterium
AATCCTGATGGAGCAACGAAGCCGGAATACCGTGCAGTTTGTTGCAGAATAAAATTAATAAATATCAATACATTTATAATTTTTTAATATTTTTTTATCAACAGATTGACATATTATCAGTATAAAAAACCAAAAAGCCATAACGGAATAACATTTTCATAACCGACTTCAATATCATCCTTAACAACAAAAGAATTTGGAAGCCCCTTAATTTGCTTCCTTGTTTTACTTTGACCTCCTATCTCAAACGAATACTTATTGCTTACATAAAAATCGGCACTCTTTGAGGCGTTAACCGTTGCAACTGTTCTCAATTGATTTAGAAAGAATGTTTCCCTTGCATTACCAATATTAAATTGCTGTTCAGACAATGAGAACATCAGGTTTGTATTATCCAAAAATAACTTTTCAGGCTTATTCAGACTGTTAATCGCCTTGGCTTGAAAATGAAGGGATGAAATCAATCCTGCCTTTTCAAGATACCTTAAATAACTTTTTAAAGTATTCAGGCTAATCCCTGTCCTTTGGCTTATCGCACTCAAATTCGGTTTAAACGGCACCGAAGAAGCAATTATTTGCAGCAATCTTTTAATATAAATAATATTTGAAGTTTGAACCATCTCAAATTGCGGTATATCAACTTCCACTACAAGTTGAATCGTTTCAAATAATTTTTGGTGAAAACTATTCAGGTTTTCAAGATAAAAGGGATAATAACCGTATTGCAGGTAATTGCCAAAATGGTTTAAAGGTTTGAATTGTCCAATCATTTCCACAGCAATTTTAATATGGTCATTCAATATACTTTCCAACGCATATGATGGAAACTTTAAACCCGTTTCAAAAGAAAGAAATTCTCTGAATGACAAACCTGGCATATCATACATAACGGCTCTTCTGCTCAAATCAGCATTAGCCTGTTTAAGATGCAACAACGATGAACCTGTAAAAATAATTTTCAAACCGGAAAAATCATCATAAATATTTTTCACCTCAACAGCCCAGTTTTTATACCTGTGAACCTCATCCAGGACAAGCACTGCTCCGCCCTTTTTCACAAACTCCTCAGCAAGATTATAAAGCTTGTTTTCAGCAAAATAAAAATTATCAAGTGAAGCATACAATATTTTATTATCAGGCTGAAAATTGGTCTTAATATATTGCAATAAAAGTGTGGTCTTTCCAACCCCTCTCGCTCCTCTCACTCCAATCATTCTGTTGTCCCAGTCAATAACATTAATAAAATTCCTGATTTGGTCAGTTCCCGTTTGGGAATATTTTTCGTAAAATCTTTGAATAAGCCTTTCCATAATACAAATTTGAATATATCAATGCAAAAATACTAATTTTTTCAAAACCATCAATACATTGACAGTTTTTTATAATAAAATTATCAATGCATTGACACTTTTCAATAAAAAAAGCAGGTAAAAGCCGGATTAAAATAATCACTCAAAGCTTAACCTGCTTTTCCATAAAGCTGAATAACTTTTACTTTTTAAGTATCTTAGTCGTTACAACAGAAGAATTTACAGTTGTTTTTAAAAGGTAAAAACCCGCCGGTAATTCATCAAGACCTGTGATGGAGATACTTCTTCCCCGTTTTGAACCTGACAGTTCGTAAGTATAAACCGTTTTGCCTGCAATATCAAGAATTTCAACCGAATTAATCAACACATCCTCATCTATTACATTTACCGTTAACTCACCGATAAACGGGTTGGGGAATATTTCAACCGAATAGGCCGGTTTTTGTTTCGGGTTCAAAACGGTCAGCAAATTGTTTGCCTGCCAGTAATCGGGAATACCGTAGCCGTAGTCATCATCGGGATTATTATACTGTGATGCACTTTGCTGAACTGCCTGCATTATTTCCACGTTGGTTTTTTCAGGATTTGCCTGCCACAGACAAGCAACCATTCCGGCTGTAATAGGTGACGAAAAAGATGTACCGCTACCTGAGGAAACCGCTCCTGTCCAGGGATCAATAACCGTGGAACCTGCACCCTGAGCCATTACATTCGGTTTCACCCTTCCGTCAGCCGTCGGTCCTCTTGAACTGAAAGAGGCGAGATTACCGCCGGCATCAACGGCACCAATCGAAAAAACGCTGTCACCATCGGCAGGAGCACCTATATAATACCAGGAAGAGCCGCCGGAGTTCCCTGCACTGTTAACGGGAATCATTCCTTTGCTTGCAGCGATATCGGCTCCAATAGTAATCGGTGTAGTATTTCCGTCCATATCGGCATAAGTATGATTCTGTGCCGGATCATCAAACTCGGTATAGCCGAGTGAAGTGTTAAGCACATCTGCCCCGACACTATCGGCATATTCAGCACCCGAAACCCAGTTCAACTCCTCAATCAGGTACTCAGTGGCACCATCTTCTGTCCTGAGAAGGTAATAACTTGCCTGAGGTGCAGTACCTACAAGCTCGCCGGGCAGGTTCCCGCCCATTGTTGACAATACCATACTGCCATGATAATGAGCTGTAAATATTTCGGGATTTTGCGGATTGACAAAATCCTTTGTTCCGAGAATTCTGTTTGTTGCCCACAAGCTGTCAAAGACAGAAAGATTATCGGCATTTAGAAAGCCGGCGTCAAGAACGGCAATCACCATTCCAGCTCCGTCATAACCGTTATTGTGGAGAGGTTCTCCGTTGAGCATATGAATTTGATTATATGCGGCACCATAATCGTATGTATTTACACTACCGGATGATTTATACATATCCTGTGACGGAATACCGCCGTAAGTTTCATTTGCAAAAAACGGCTTTTCGGGCAACACGGACTCCTTAACCGGTCTTTTTCCGCTTCCTTTGCCGACTGATAAAACATAGGGCAATGCCTCGATTGCATCTACCACCGATTGATCGGCAGCATAAACAGTAACAGAGTTAAACCACTTTGAAACAGTCAGAATAGTAGCTCCGGCATCCTTAACTCCCTGAATATACTGTGGATTTACCGGAAGGTCGTTCTCCTTTATGGTTATTCCCTGCTTTGTCCTGCGGTCAATTGCTCTTTGCGAAAGAAACTCTTCAGGATTATCAATGGAATACGGCGAATTATTTTTATCGGTGAACTTCACCCAATACTTGTTTGGGGCAACCTGACCGAAAGCAATTGTAGAGATGATTGTCAAAACGACGAGCAGCTTAAATTTTTGCATAATAATTATTTTTAAAATTTTATAGATTACAATAATACAAACAATATACTTTACAGACCTCATTATGTCTCATAAAGTTGTCTGAAATCAAACATTAATATGTATATTTTGTTCACCCGAATTATGTATTGAAACAATAGATAAACTTTTCAAATACCCGTAAGGGTCACCAGCTAAGGTGCACCAAACAGTGATTTCCCAGCCTACCCAATTTGTTTATGAAATTCAAAATGCATTAGGCGGGTTCAAAAGATAGATGTATCTTTGCATCAAATGATTTTGACATAAATTATGAGAATAGATATTATTACGATTTTCCCCGGTATGTTTGAAGGTCCGTTCAAGCATTCCATACTGAAACGTGCCCAACAGAAGGGGATTGTGGAGATAAACCTTATAAATTTGCGGGATTATGCAACTGACAAGCACAAACGTGTGGACGATTACCAGTACGGAGGAGGTTCGGGAATGGTGATGATGGTTCAACCCATTGCTAACTGTATTGATGACCTGAAATCAAAAAATAATTATGATGAGATTATTTATATGAGTCCTGACGGTGAGTTGTTAAATCAAAAAATTGCAAACCGCTATTCGACATTAAACAATATTATTATTCTTTGCGGACATTATAAAGGAATTGATGAGAGAATCAGGGAGCATTACATCACAAAAGAGATTTCGATAGGTGATTACGTACTTTCCGGTGGAGAGCTGGCAGCAGCGGTTTTCACCGATTCAGTTGTCAGGTTAATTCCGGGAGTGTTGAATGACGAGACTTCCGCACTGTCCGATTCCTTTCAGGATGATCTTCTTTCACCGCCTGTTTATACGCGTCCGTATGAATTTAAAGGGCTGAAAGTTCCTGATATTCTTTTATCAGGAAATGACAAAGAGATTGAAAAATGGAGGATAGAGAAAGCAGTTGAAAGGACAAATGAAAGAAGACCCGGATTAATGGAAAAATAAAAAAAACGGCAGATTTTTTAAATCTGCCGTTTTTTTTATGCAAAGCTATGATTTTATCTTTGTGACAACACCGACTTAACCACTTTACTAATCTCATTATTAATCTTCCCGGATAATTTTGCATATTCCATTCCATAAAAATAAAAGAAACCAGGTTTACCGTTTATCAGTGCCCAGTTACTGCTACCTTCTTCATAAGTAAAAGTATCAACAAAACTCAAATATTCTCCCGTAGCATCCATTTTTATCATATTATTATGCTCATCATAAGTAAAGGATATTGTACCTGCATTAATCCACATATTATACATATAATAAGAAATGGAAATAGAGCTAGCTAAATCCCCCGTATAACTATACTCATATTTTACCAATATTTCCGTACCCTCTACTAAGTAAGACGATTCAAATTTTGCAAGTTTCCCATTTGAGAATGTCAGTGTATCTTTACCTGTAAACAGCCAATCGCCATCATCCCACTGATATTTTTCAACAGCAGAAGGAGTATCACCCACGTATGAATAAAGATATTTATATTCATTCTCCATCTCTCCATCAAAGTATTCAAAACCTTCCTCTTTAGATATTTTATTATCAATATAAGTATAAACCGCTTTGCTTTCCGAAACCCAATCGGCTCCGTTATACTCATACACCATATCCATTTCCCAAAGACCATTTTGATGAGTAATTACCTCCTTTTCCGAAAGGCTCCATTCGCCATTTATGTAGTCGGATGTAACCATTTCAAAAGAGTTGTCAGACGGATAGGAAACAACTGTCTTACTAACCTCAACCCAGTCACCTTTTGATGGCTGTGTATATTCAATAACCTGACTGAGTTTGTCAGAGTCATAAGAATAAACATCTTTGCTTGGCTCAACACCTTCTTCGGTACTGACCGATTCGGTCAGTCTGTAATTCGATTGAGCAGGATTATCTCCGCCGCCGCTATTACCATTGTCCTCATCATCTTTTTTACAACCCGCAATTGCTACAAAGAATAATAACAACATAAAAATGCTCTGTAATCTCAATAACTTTTTCATAATTTTATAAATTTAATTAATAAATAACTTTTATTTGAGGTAGCAAAAGTAATAATAAAAACAATACAAAAAAGCTTATTCGTCAAACTATTTTA
>CAYOZZ010000359.1:0-3473 GCA_964408535.1 uncultured Bacteroidales bacterium
GACAAGTATTGAAATTCCCCTTCCCGGGATTGCGGTTATAAACAAAAAGACCAGCGGATACGGAGGGATTTATCTCGAAAAGGACAACAAGCTCGAATGGGTTTACAATTTCAGGGACAATGCGTCACAACGCGAGACAATCGTACTCCAGCCCGGAACATACAAGGTTGTCTTCAGGTCGAAATATGCAAAGCGGACATTCAGTACGATAGAACGAACCTTTACAGTAGAATCCGGAAAGTCGGTTAATGTGAATTTGTACAGGTAACGGGGTTAATGTTAGTGTATTAGAGGCTGGTGGTATCAACTTTCAGACGGTATATGGTACAAGCACCTGTAATATGTCAGTTGTAAATTAAACCGCGATTATTCCAACTAATCCATTAGTTAGTTATGCCCGTTTAAGAGAAAAATTGTTAATAAGTAACTTTTGGAAATAATCTTCTCAAAACAAAAAACAACTATTTTTGTTTTTCTTAAAAAACAGAGTTATGACAGATTTAAAACCCGGTGATAAAGCACCGGAAATCAATGCAAACGACCAGAATGGCAATACGGTTAACCTTAAGGATTTTAGAG
This sequence comes from uncultured Bacteroidales bacterium, assembly GCA_964408535.1. GTDB lineage: Bacteria > Bacteroidota > Bacteroidia > Bacteroidales > JAADJA01 > JAADJA01. Next base: position 580 of record CAYOZZ010000359.1, read on the forward strand.
GAGAAAAGGTTATACTTTTCTTTTATCCTAAGGCAAATACTCCGGGTTGCACTGCCGAGGCCTGTAATTTGAGAGATAATTATGATGATCTTCTGAAAAGAGGATTTAAGATAATAGGTGTGAGTGCCGATAATGAAACGCGCCAGAAGAATTTTGCAGCAAAATATGATCTGCCCTTTCCCCTAATTCCCGATACGGAAAAGAAGATTATCAAAGATTACGGAGTTTGGGGGATGAAAAAGAATTACGGCAGGGAGTATGAAGGGATATTCCGCACGACATTTATTATATCGGAAGATGGAAAGATTGAAAAGGTGTTTAAAAAGGTGAAAACCAAAGAGCATACCGCACAGATTTTAAAGGAATATGAAAACTAATCGAAGTCAAATTTAAAAATAAGGTATAATGGCTAAGGAAAAACAAGACATTGCAAAAGAAAAACTGAAAGCCCTTCAGCTTACTCTTGACAAACTTGAGCGTTCATACGGAAAAGGGGCTATAATGAAACTCGGGGATGACCCGGTTGAAAATATCCCGTCAATCTCTACCGGTTCAATCAGTCTGGATGCAGCTCTCGGTGTCGGCGGATTGCCGAAAGGGAGAGTAGTAGAGATTTACGGACCCGAATCGTCGGGAAAGACAACTCTTGCGCTGCACGCTATTGCAGAGGCTCAAAAAGCGGGAGGTATTGCGGCTTTTATTGATGCCGAGCACGCTTTCGACAGATTTTATGCCCAGAATCTCGGTGTTGATGTGGCAAACCTGCTTATCTCACAGCCCGATAACGGTGAACAGGCACTTGAGATAACGGAGAACCTTATCCGTTCGGGAGCAATTGATATTATAGTAATTGACTCTGTTGCAGCTCTCACACCGAGAAGTGAGATTGAGGGAGAAATGGGCGATTCCAAAATGGGATTACAGGCACGGCTGATGTCGCAGGCTCTCAGAAAGCTTACCGGAACAATCAGTAAAACAGGTGCTTGCTGTATTTTTATTAATCAGTTACGCGAGAAAATCGGTGTTATGTTCGGTAATCCTGAAACAACAACCGGCGGTAATGCACTGAAGTTTTATGCTTCGGTAAGACTTGATATCAGAAGAATCAGTCAGATAAAAGAGGGGGATAATGTGACCGGAAGCCGTGTGAGGGTGAAGGTTGTGAAAAATAAAGTGGCACCGCCGTTCCAGAAAGCCGAGTTCGATATTGTTTACGGTAAAGGTTTTTCCAAAACAGGTGAAATAATTGACCTCGGTGTGGAGTTCGGAATTATTAAGAAAAGCGGTTCGTGGTATAGCTACGGTGATACTAAACTGGGACAGGGACGCGATGCCGTAAAAAATCTTCTCGAAGATAATCCCGAACTGTCCGATGAGCTTGAAGGCCTTATCAGGGAAAAGATTGAGGAGAAGAAGAACGGATAATAATTATTTGATAAGGTGGACGTTTTCCACGGACATAATGTATAAACGTCAATGCTTGCTTGAGAAAATTAACGTACTGTTATGAAGAAAATTCATATTTTTATTCTTTTTGTTATTGTCGGTCTGACCGGATGTGACAGTACAGGAAAAAAGCATAATGTTGCTGAGAAAGAAAAAGCTGTGGTTGACCCCGTACTTGCACGGTTGGACGAGATAAACCGGAAAATTAAAGCCGATACGCTGAATGCCGACCTCTATCAGGAAAGAGCCGAGTTTTATTATAAAAACAAGCAGGTAAACGAAGCCTTGAAAGATATCAATAAAGCACTTTCCATTGATTCGTCATATTCGGGTTATTATGTGACCCAATCGGATATTTATCTTGAAATGGGCAGGTTGAAAAATACAATTATTGCTCTTGATAAAGCAGTGGAACTTGACCCTGAGAATCAGGATGCCTGGCTGAAACTTGCTGAAATGAGTATCGTTTTTAATGAGTACAGAAAAGCCGTTGGTTATATTGATAAGGCAATGAAAATTGATGATCTGAATCCTAAAACATATTTTTTGAGAGGTCAGGTGATGCTTGAAACCGGAGATACTATTCATGCCATTAAAAATTTTCAGAAAACACTCGAAGTAGATCAGGATTTTTTCGATGCTTATTATCAACTCGGCTTGCTCTATCTCGGAAAGAAAAACAAACTTGCAGTTGACTATTTCAACAATGCCCTGAATATTGATCCGAACAGTATAGAAGCGAGATATTATCTCGGAATGTATTATCAGGAAACAGGGGATTACGACAAGGCTATCGGTATTTATGAGACTATTCTTGAAAAAAATCCCGGCTATGTTTTTGCAACATATAATATCGGATATATCAACCTTGTTTATCTTGAGAATTATGATGAGGCCATTGAGTTTTTTACAAAAGCCATTGAGCAGCATCCCGATTATATTGACGCAATTTATAACCGTGGTCTGAGCTATGAAATGAAGCTGGATGCATTGAACTCAAAGAAAGATTACGAAAAGGTTCTGGAATTAAATCCCGGTTATGAGAAGGCTGCCAAGGGATTGCAGAGGGTGGAGGAGTATTTGAATAGCGGAGGAAGGTAACAGATCGGATTCGGGTTGCGTCAAATATTACAGGCAGACGTAATGACATCCTGTTGCTGTACGTTTGTATTAACAAGCAAATTGTCCCTGAAGGCACAAACATAATCTTCCAATGTTATATCCTCTCATTGGCAAAATATCATATTTTTTTATAACAATGCTTTTATAGTAGCTATATTTTAGTTTGTATAAATTTATGGATTAATAAGTATCATCCGGTAAAACTCCCACCTTTTTTTGTATTTTTGCAAACTCTAATAAAAAACAATAAATATGAAAAATGCTACATCATTAACTTTGCTTATCATCAACCTGCTATTTGTTAATTTGCTGAATTCGCAAACGGT
>CAYOZZ010000360.1:0-17828 GCA_964408535.1 uncultured Bacteroidales bacterium
GTTGGCGGAAGAAAGCCGTTAAGATTCTTGGCAAAAACAATCCTAAGATTATCCTTGATGTTGCCACGGGAACAGGCGACCTTGCCATTGAAGCGGTAAAGCTGAATCCTGAAAAGATAATCGGGGTTGATATTGCGGAGGATATGGTGAAAATCGGACAAAAGAAGATAAAAGATAAAAAACTTGATCGAATAATAGATTTACGGGTTGGCGATTCGGAGGACCTGCAGTTTCAGGATAACACTTTTGATGCTGCTATGGTGGCTTTCGGTGTCAGAAATTTTGAAAATCTTGAAAAGGGATTGTCGGAGATGAACAGGGTTTTGAAGCCCGGTGCAATGATACTTGTTCTGGAGTTTTCAAAACCGGAGAAAGCGCCTGTTAAGCAGCTCTATAATTTCTATTTCAGGAATATTCTTCCCGGACTTGGTAAGATGATTTCCGGCGACAGCGCTGCATATACTTACCTGCCCGAGTCGGTCGGAAAATTTCCGGCAGGTGACGATTTTCTGAGGATACTGCAAAAGACGGGATTTGAGAATACGAATCAAAAACCTTTGACATTCGGAATAGCAACTATTTATACGGGCGAAAAGAATTTATACGGTTAAATAATTATTTTTGATTTTATATGTTAAATAATTATCCTTAACTTTGCGGAAAAAAGATGAATTCAAGAATAAGTATTGACCCGATTATTTGTCACGGGAAGCCGGTCATTAAAAATACAAGGGTTCTTGTGAGTAATATTCTTGCTGAACTCGCAGCCGGAAGTTCTTTTGATGACATTATTGACAATTATCCAAATATCACTTATGACGACATTAAAGCTGCTCTTGATTTTGGTAGTGAATTAACGCAATTTGAGACCATTGAGATAAAAACCGATGATATTCTTCTTTGATGAAAATTTCCCTAAAAAAGCCAGTGATATACTTACCCGTTTTGGTCATTCATTTATAGATATAAGGGGTACAGAGGATGAAGGATTAAATGATTCTGAAATTTTTCAGTTATGTAAGAAGTATTTTGCAATATTTCTGACAACTGATAGAGATTTTTATCACACAATTCACCTATTACAAAAACCGCATTATGGAATTGTTGTTATTGCATTAAAACAACCAAACGGGAATAAAATTATTGAAAAATTGAAATGGTTTTTAAATTCTTTTGATATTGAAAATATGGATAACAAATGTTATTTAATTTTAGATAATCAATGCCGGATATATTAATTATTAAGTACTATTTATTTGATGATCACAGATACGACACTGACGAAAAAAGATAACGCAAAGTTAATTCTTGACTTTTTTCACCGTACAATGATGCACCACGCATTATGGTTTGCCGAGGTTCGGCACCAGATGGGGACGGAAAAGGCTTATGCTGTTATGGAGGAAGCCTGGAAAAGGAGTTCGTCAATACAGATGAAAAGAATTGCCAAAACTCTTGGCTTTGAAATGGAAGATGACATTCCGAAGCCGTTGCTTGATTTGCCGCAAAAAGAGCTTGAAGCACTGAGAGATGCTATGGCTGTTAACTGGCTCGCAAACGACGGAGTATGGTTTCAGGCTGTTGAGTTTAAATACGGAATGAATGATGCGAAACGTTGTAATGATTCCTGCTGGGCACATTTCTCACCCTTTGAAGCCTGGTCAATAAAACGATTGTTGAATTTACCGGAAAAGCCAGGGATTGCAGGATTAAAAAAAGCACTTGAATTCCGGTTATACAATTTTGTAAACAAGCAGTCTTTTACGGACGAAACGGAAAACAGTATTATTTTCAGGATGAACGAATGCCGTGTGCAGGTTGCCCGCAAAAGAAAAGGACTTGCCGATTATCCTTGTAAATCGGGTGGTTTGGTTGAATACACAACCTTTGCCGAAGCCATTGACTCAAGGATAAAAACTGAGGTTATAGCCTGCCCCCCCGATCCTCATCCCGATGAATACTATTGTGCCTGGAGATTTTTTATTGAATTATCAGATTGAAACGCGGGTTTACACTTCCCTGAATACAATATGGCAGAATGGCTGTATTGTCAACAGTCAGTTGTGTCAGGTTATGAAGATTGCACAGGCTTTCCGGTACTTCAAGCATAACACCCGAATGTGACAGATTCAGTTGTGACAGTGTTTTAATATTTCCCAATTCAGCAGGAAGTGATTTCAAGTCATTTTTCCCGACTATTAAAACTGCCAGCAGGTCGCATTTACCAAGTTCTTCCGGTAGCTCAACAAGGTGGTTGTGGCTTAGATTCAGGATTTCCAGATTATGCAAATTGCCGATTGAGCCGGGAAGTTTTGTAAGATTATTATAAGCGAGGTTCAATTCATTAAGATTGCTCAGATTACCTATTTCTGCAGGCAGGCTGTCAAGTTCGTTAAAATAGAGTGTAAGGGTTTCCAGCTTTTTCAGATTGCCGATTTCAGGAGCAACTTTTTTTATTTTATTCCTGCTTAGGGCAAGTCTTTTTAGGTTCTTGAGCTTTTCTATTTCGGGAGGTATTTCCGTAATACTGTTTTTAAAAAGTATAAGTTCCTCTAAATTAGTCAGTTCAAAAACTTCTTTTGGAATTTTAGTCAATCCTTTACGGCCAAGGCGGAGCACTTTCACCTCATCCTTATTGGCAAGTGCCTCATTTAGAATTTTTGTAGTAGAACCGCAGGAAGATATTAAAAACGTAATCAAAAATAAATAAACGGAATAGAGAGTTTTCATTTCACAGATATTATTTTTAAAGATACCGCTAAATTACAAAAAATATATGAAATTATAACCGGGAAATAAAAAACCATCAAGAAATTAAGGTTGTAACCTTAACTCCTTAATGGTTTCAATTTATTCCGGACAACAGAGAATATTACTCTGAATAATCCATCTTGGCCATACGTTCATAGGTTTTATACCTCCATTTGGCATTCTCTTCGGCAGCCTCAAACAGCTCGGCAGCTTCGGCAGGGAATGCTTTCATAAGAGATGTAAACCTTACTTCGCGTTTCAGGAAGTCCTGGAATGTTGACCAGTCAGGTTCTTTTGAATCAAGGATAAACGGATTTTTACCTTCCTCTTCAAGAAGCGGATTGTAACGGTACAATGTCCAGAATCCGGATTCAACAGCCAGTTTTTCTTCCTCCGAAGCCTTGGCCATACCGAATCTCAGACCGTGTGCAATACAAGGTGAGTAAGCGATAATCAGGGATGGTCCCGGATAGGCTTCAGCTTCACGGATAGCTTTCAATGTCTGCGACTGGCTTGCACCCATAGAGATATGGGCAACATAAACATAACCGTAGGTTGTTGCTATCAAACCGAGCTCCTTCTTCCTGATTTTCTTACCGGAAGCGGCAAATTTCGCAACAGCCCCGATAGGTGTTGATTTTGAAGCCTGTCCGCCTGTGTTGGAATAAACCTCCGTGTCAAGAACAAGGATATTAATATCGGCACCGGAAGCAATTACATGATCAAGTCCGCCGTATCCGATGTCATAAGCCCATCCGTCACCACCGATTGCCCATATTGACTTCTTAATAAGGTATTGCTTCAGTTTAAGAATCTCTTTGGCAACAGATGACTTTTCTTTTTCAAGAACAGGTATCAGTCTGTTAGTAACTTCAACGGATTTATCGGCATTGTTCATTCCTTCAAGCCACTCGTCGAACAGAGCTTTTGTTTCTGAAGAAACATCAGTTGCGTTTTTCATCAGGTTGGCGATGGTTTTCCTGAAATTATCAATTGCGGCAACCATACCGAAACCGTATTCCGCATTATCTTCGAACAGTGAGTTTGCCCAGGCGGGACCTTGTCCGCTCTCTTTATGAGTACAGTATGGTGTTGCGGGAGCCGATCCTCCGTAAATTGATGAACAACCTGTCGCGTTGGCAATAATCATTCTTTCGCCGAACAGTTGCGTTACAAGTTTAATATAAGGTGTTTCGCCACAACCTGCACAGGCACCTGAGAACTCGAATAAAGGTTGTGCAAACTGGCTGTTTTTAACCGTCTTATCTTTTGGAACAATATCATCTTTATAAGTAACCTTTTCGTGCATATAATTCCAGCGGTCGGCTTCGTCCAACTGGGTATCAAGCGGTTTCATAACAAGTGATTTCTCTTTTGACGGACAAACATCGGCACAAACTCCACATCCGGTACAGTCGAGAACACTAACCTGAATCCTGAATTTCAGCCCTTTAAAGGTTTTTTCCGGTTTGGCATCAAGCAATACCGTTCCTTCCGGCACGTTGGCAGCTTCCTCTTCATTGAGGAGGAACGGACGAATAGCAGCGTGAGGGCAAACATAAGAACACTGGTTACACTGAATACAGTTCTCAGCAATAAACTCAGGAACATCAACGGCAACACCCCTCTTCTCATAAGCAGTAGTACCCTGAGGGAAAGTTCCGTCTTCCCTGCCTTTGAAAGCCGAAACAGGAAGGTCGTCGCCTTTCAGTTTATTGATTGGCTCAAACACATTCTTGATAAAGTCGGGCAAATCACGGTCATCTTTCTTTTCCGTTATCTTAATATCCGCCCATTCTTTAGGTATCTCAACTTTAATGACCTCACCGCCTTTGTCAACGGCAGCATAGTTAAGATTTACAATCATTTCACCCTTCTTGCCGTAAGTTTTGTTGATTGCCGTTTTCATCTCCTCAACGGCAAGGTCGTAAGGAATTACTCCGGAAACCTTAAAAAATGCCGATTGCATAATTGTATTTGTACGGTTTCCGAGACCAATCTCCTTTGCAATTTTTGTTGCGTTGATAATGTAGAATGAAATATCATTTTCGGCAAGATACTTCTTCATATGATCGGGAAGATGATTTTTGGTTTCTTCCTCATCCCAGATACTGTTAAGCAGGAATGTGCCGCCTTTTCTCAAACCTTTAAGCATATCATATTTTTGCAGATATGCCGAAACGTGACAAGCAACAAAATCAGGAGTACTTACTAAATAAGATGACTTAATAGGTACATCACCGAACCGAAGGTGTGAAATAGTTATACCCCCCGATTTCTTGGAATCATAGGCAAAATAAGCCTGTGCATATTTATCGGTTGAATTACCGATTATCTTGATTGAGTTTTTGTTTGCACCTACCGTACCGTCAGCTCCGAGTCCATAGAATTTAGCTTCGAATGTTCCTTCAGGAACAACACTGATTTCAGGCAACAATGGTAACGATGAGTGCTTTACATCATCATTAATACTTATTGTGAACCTGTTTTTCGGTTTGTCAAGCTTCAGATTTTCATAAACCGAAAGAATGTGTGCAGGAGTAGTGTCTTTTGAGCTTAATCCGTATCTTCCTCCGATTATCATTGGAGCGTTTTCCTTATCATAAAAAATATCACGGACATCAAGATAGAGAGGTTCGCCTGTTGCACCGATTTCTTTTGTGCGGTCGAGAACGGCAATTCTTTTAACGCTTTTCGGAAGAGCCTTCAGGAAATATTTTTCCGAAAACGGTCTGTAAAGGTGAACGGATATCAAACCGACTTTTTCGCCTTTTGCCGTCAGATAATCAATAACCTCTTTAATGGTGTTGGTTACCGAACCCATTGCGATGATAATATTTTCCGCATCTTCGGCACCGTAGTAATCGAACGGGTGATATTCACGACCCGTAATTTTTTCAATTTCACGCATATACTCCTCAACCACATCAGCAACAGGATCGTAGAATCTGTCGGCAGCTTCTCTTGCCTGGAAATATATGTCAGGATTTTGGGCTGTTCCTCTTGTAACTGGATGCTCGGGATTCAGGGCGTTATCTCTGAAACGTTGCAAAGCTTCGGTGTCAAGCAGGGGAGCAAGGTCTTCCATCTGCATCTCTTCAACTTTCTGAATTTCGTGTGAAGTACGGAAACCGTCAAAGAAATGAATAAAAGGAATTCTTGTTTTTATGGCAGTTAAATGCGCGATACCGGCAAGGTCCATAATCTCCTGTGCGCTTGATGTAGCAAGCATTGCAAAACCCGATTGTCTTGTTGACATTACATCACTATGGTCGCCGAAAATAGAAAGTGCCTGAGCTGCAAGGCTCCTTGCACTTACATGAAACACTCCCGGTAACAATTCACCGGAAATTTTATACATATTCGGAATCATAAGTAGCAGTCCCTGTGAAGCGGTAAAAGTACTTGTTAAAGCACCGGCCTGCAACGAACCATGAACAGCACCCGAAGCACCGGCTTCCGATTGCATTTCCTTCACTTCCACAACTTCGTTGAAAATATTTTTTCTTCCGTGTGCAGCCCACTGGTCAATGTACTCTGCCATATCAGATGACGGAGTAATAGGATAAATACAAGCTACTTCACTAAACATATATGCAATATGCGAAGCAGCATAGTTACCATCACAAGTAATAAATTTTTTCTTTTTTGTCATTGTTATAATATTTTAAAGTCGTAATTTTCAATTATTTAATGTATATCGCCCTTTTTTTAAGACGCGGCGAATTTACTAATTATTACATTAATTGTACCTTTTAAGACCTTATTTAGAGCTGATTTAGATAACATTATAAATAAGGAAATATTAATTTTACTATAAAAAAAGTTTATACATTTGCTTTTTGCAATCGGGCAATATAGCCTGCTTTGTTTAATATGTTGTATTTTAGATGTTTAACTTTTATACTATAAATTATTATGGCTAATCTTGTAACAAACTACATGGGAATAGAGCTTAAAAATCCGGTAATTGTCGGAGCAAGCAACCTTGTAACCAATATTGACAACCTAAAAAAAATGGAAGATGCAGGTGCATCAGCCATCGTTTATAAATCTCTTTTCGAAGAGCAAATTCAACTCGAAAATCTGCAAATGTTTGAGGAGATGCAGGAGTTCGGACATTCTCATGCCGAAACCGGTGCACTATTCCCGGATATTGAACATGCAGGCCCTGAGGAGCATTTGATGAACCTTACAAAAGCTAAGGAAGCTGTAGGCATCCCCGTATTCGGCAGTCTGAATGCCGTGAATTTCGAGTCCTGGATAGAATACAGCAAAAAAATTGAACAGACTGGCGTTGACGGTATTGAAATCAATCTCTATTCCGTACCCACTGATGTGGAAATAATGGGAAAGGCAATAACCAACGAGAAACTTGATATTCTGGAGGCTGTAAAAAATGCCGTTAAAATACCTGTTGCCGTTAAGCTAAGTGCATATTATACAAACCCGTTGTATGTTATTAAGGAGATGGATAAACTCGGGGCAAACGGTTTTGTACTTTTTAATAAGCTGTTTCAACCCGAAATTGATATTGACAAAGAAGAGATGAGATTTCCTTATAACCTTAGTAATCACGATGAGAGCAGGCTTCCTTTGAGGTTCGCCGGATTGCTGTACGACAACATTAAAGCAAGCATTTGCAGCAGCCGCGGAATCTTTACCGGCGAGGATGTTATTTCAATGATCCTTGCAGGTGCCGATTGTGTGCAGGTTGTAAGCACTTTGTATAAAAACGGAATAGAGCAGCTCGAATCAATTCTTACCGATATTACGAGGTGGATGGATTCGAAAGACTATAAATCTCTTGATGATTTCAGAGGTAAGATGTCGCGTAAAAACATCCCGGATCCTTTTGCATACCGCAGGGCACAGTATGTTGATATTTTGCTGAAATCGGATGAAATTTTTAAGATTTTTCCGGTTAAGTGAAATATGTGATATCCTTCCTGAATAATAGATTTTTTAAATGTTGAGCAAAGCGAAATTCATCCCTGTGGGTTTGGAACGACAATTTGTATTTTTGAATTTTTTGAACAGGGTTTCTATATATAACTCATTGCGAATCCCCCTTCATATTTAATATCCGGATTGTAGATAATGGTAGTATTTGTATCGGGCTCACCAATATCTTTTGGAATAATCTTTCTGACCTCTCCCGGATAACAAACCACTGACTTTAGCGGAATAATATCTTTTACTGAATAAGCACGGTAAATATGTAAAATTGATTTTCCCGTATTTGTGATTAATATCTCTTTATTATGAAATCTGTTTTGGGGTAATTGTATTTTCTCCCCCGGTTTTATTAATCCGGAAAAAGAGGAATTGTCAAATTTCAAGATTGTGCTGACAGAAAGTTCCGGTTGTGAATCAAAAATGGCCATTAGGTTAAGTATTAATAAGGTTTATTCTTTTCCAATTAATCCGATTCAAAAATATAATAAACCGATACGAAAAAAAAGAAAAAAGTGACTTATTGTATAAATGGTATGTTTTTCCGTATGAACGTACACTGTTTCTGTACGAACGGTAGTTTTTATCACTGACTTTGGGAGTAAATAATGAACTTTTGAGTGAAAAATTTGACAAAAAACTGCAAATTTCCACCTGAATTCCACTTTTTTTTAAAAAAAATGATGTTTCTGATTAAAAATGAATTTTATGATAATCGAATATCTGACCGTCAGTAAAAGCCTTAATTTTTTTTGCTATACGAATGAAAATTTGTAAATCCTGAATAGCAAACCACCGTATTGCATTTGCATCACCTTGTGCTGCCAAAGCAAGTTTTGCCAGCAAATCAAATTTGTATTTTACAAGCCAGTCGAATGCTTTTTTATCTTTTACGATAGCCATATCAAGAGCGGCATATTGCGGAAATCCGTTCTTAATAAGCCATTGATTAGCCTCTTCGCTGCCGCGTATAGCCTTTGAAAGAGCTGCAAGTTCAGGATAACCGTTTTTCAGCAACCACCCGAAAATCTTTTCATTTCCATCAATGGCCTCTCCAAAGGCAACAAGAATTTTAACAGGATAACGTGTCATTATTAATTATTTTTTGTTTTCAAATGTACATAAATTTTTAAAATATTTATTGTTCTTGTCTTAAATCTCTAATTTTACCTTAATTTTGAAGGCGAAAATAATATGGCAACACTTAAGGAAATACAACGGCCTATACAGCCTCATCTGACTGAATTTGAGAAGAAATTCAGGGCTTCGATGAAAAGTACTGTCCCGCTTCTTGATATTATCACACGCTATATCATTAAGCGGAAGGGCAAACAGATGCGCCCGATGTTCGTGTTTCTTACTGCCGATATTTGCGGTGATGTCAATGAGTCGTCATACACTGCCGCATCGTTGATAGAGCTTTTGCATACGGCAACTCTTGTCCATGATGATGTGGTTGACGATTCAAATATACGCAGGGGTTTCTTTTCGATAAATGCACTCTGGAAAAATAAAGTTGCAGTTCTGATTGGCGATTATTTGCTGTCGCGCGGCTTGCTGCTTTCGCTTGATAATAATGAATTTGAGCTTCTGAAGATTGTTTCGGAGGCAACAAGGGAGATGAGCGAAGGTGAGCTTCTGCAAATTGAAAAAGCAAGAAAACTGGACATTGAAGAGGATGTCTATTTTGAGATAATCAGAAAAAAAACAGCTTCTCTGATTGCTTCCTGTTGTGCTGCCGGTGCTTCATCGGCTAAAGCGGATAAAGAAACCGTTGATAAAATGAAACAGTTCGGTATTTACACCGGAATTGCTTTTCAGATTAAGGACGACCTTTTCGACTATGAAAAATCAAACAAAACCGGGAAGCCCAACGGTATTGACATTAAAGAGCAAAAAATGACACTTCCGCTTATTTACTTCCTGAATAACAGCAGCTACGGCGAAAAAAGAAAGGTCATAAATATTATCAAAAATCACAACAATAATCCCGATAAAGTGGCTTCTGTCATCGAACGTGTCGTTAATAGCGGTGGTATTGAATATGCAAAGGGCAAAATGACTGAATATCATGATAAAGCACTGACAATCCTCAGGGAATTTCCTCAATCCGAAGCACGAACAGCTTTGGAAAACCTTGTAAATTATACTATCGAAAGACGGAAGTAACCTTTTTCTATCCGGCAGTTTCCAACCGGAAAACTCCGGTCGGCAGTCACCAAATATGTGCAAATATCCACGCTTACCCGTTATTAGCTAAAGCAGTTCCAGCCTTTCCGAATCCTGTTTGATAAAAATAAACAATAGAATTGTAAAACCCCATAATGAAGAACCTCCGTATGAGATGAACGGTAAAGGAATACCTATTACAGGAAACAGTCCGATAGTCATTCCGAGATTTATCGTGAAATGAAAAAAGAGAACGGAAGCAACACCATACCCGTAAATACGGCTGAATTTCGACCGCTGTCGTTCGGCAAGAAAAACAAGCCGTATCAGCAGGGCAAGAAACAGCAGTATCAACACGGAAGAACCGACAAATCCCCACTCTTCACCTATTGTGCAGAAAATGAAGTCGGTACTCTGTTCAGGAACAAAATCGAATTTTGTCTGCGTTCCTTTCAAAAACCCTTTGCCTGAAAAACCTCCTGAACCGATTGCAATCTTCGATTGGTGTACATTATATCCCGCTCCCCTGATGTCCGTTTCTATTCCAAGCAGTACATTTATCCTCTTTTTTTGATGTGGCTCAAGAATATTTTCAAAGGCATAATCAACACTCAGAACATACATTGATGCAAGGATAAAAACCCCGATTAGAACAAACAACCTCTTTCGTATGGTTTTGTTTAAAAAATATACAAGGATAAACAAGGCTGCAATTGCACCTATAACAATGAATTTATTGACAAGCAGTGTGACCACAAACAGAATTGCAACTATCAGTCCGAGTACAAGCAGATTTCCCGAAAGTCCTTCCCTGTACAAGACAAGGATGAAAGATGTATAAACAAGTGCCGAACCTGTATCGTGCTGCAATAAAATTAGTAATGAAGGAAACATTATTATAGATGTTGCCACAATTTTGGTTTTAAACTTTGAAAAATCTATATCAATACCACTCAGATACTTCGCAAGAGCCAGTGCAGTGGCAAATTTGGCAAGTTCAGCCGGCTGTAATGAAAAACTGCCAATCTGAAACCACGATTTGGAACCGGCTATTTCCCTGCCGAATAACAGAACTCCAATCAGAAGCATCAGTGTCAGAAAGTAAATCAGATATGAAAAGGTTGAGAAGAATTTAGCATCAATCAATAAAATCACGGATGCCAGTACGATGGAAGTTCCTATCCACATCAACTGTTTACCGTAGTTCTGTGTCATATCGAAAATACTGCGGTGTTCCTCATTGTAAACGGCGGCATAAATGTTCACCCAGCCGACGAGTACCAGTACCAGATAAAGGAATACTGTAATCCAGTCAATATTTTGCAGTATATTTCTTTGTCTTCTCAATGTCTTGAAATTAAATTTCCCTCCAAAATTCTTTTTTCCAGCCGTTTTCTTGTAATAGTATCATTAAGGTACTGCTCAATCATCAGTGAAGCTATCGGTGCAGCCCAGGTTGAACCGTAGCCCGAATTTTCCACAATCACCGACATTGCAATTTTCGGGTTTTCCATCGGTGCAAAAGCCACAAAAATCGAGTGGTCTTTTCCGTGAGGATTCTGAACCGTTCCTGTTTTTCCGCATATTTTCACACCTTCGAGTTTTGCCCAGCGTGCTGTTCCATGTTCCCCTTCAAAGACCTCAAGCATTGCTTCACGGACGACATCAAATTTATCGGGTTTAACCATAGTTTCCTTTTTAACCCTGAACTCTTTGATAATGTTTTCAGGACTTCCTGTAGCTTCAACAATATGAGGAGGATAGTAATAGCCTTTATTGGCAATTATTACCGATTCGTTTGCAAGTTGCAAAGGTGTTACGAGAATTTCGCCCTGCCCGATTGCAAGCGACCTGATTGTGAGTGCATTCCAGTGCCCTTTACCGTAAATCTTATTAAAAACTTCTGCTGTCGGTACATTTCCGCTCACCTCAAAAGGAATATCGGTCTTAAATTTTGTACCGAACCCGAAACTCAATACGTAACTCCGCCATACGTTATAGGCTTCTTCCACCGACCTGTACTTCGGATTATTTATTATTGACTTGAAAACATTCCAAAAGTAGGGATTACACGACTGCTCAATTGCATGCTGAAGTTGCAGGGGTGACTGATGATTATGAGTGCATTTAATCGGTGTAGTAGCAGGGCCGTAGCAAACATAAGATGTTGACTCCCGCAGTACACCCTCTTGCAGACCTATCAGTGCCTGAACCGGTTTAAAAGTTGAGCCGGGGGAATATGTTCCCATAATTGCCCTGTTAAGCAACGGTTTTAACGAATCGTGCATCAGCATTCCGAAATTTTTGCCTCTCACTCTGCCGACAAGCAGGTTAGGGTCATAAGTCGGACTGGTTACAAAAGCAAGAATTCCTCCCGTTTCAGGATCAATGGCGACAATACTTCCAATCTTATTCTGCATGAGCTTTTCTCCATAGGACTGCAAATCGGCATCAATAGAGAGATAAAGGTCTTTACCCGGAACCGACAAGGTGTCATACTTGCCGTTTTTATAACTACCTTGTTGTCGGTTATGGACGTCAACCATAACCATTTCAACACCCTTCTTCCCTCTTAAATCTTTTTCAAAAAATTTCTCAATCCCGCTCTTACCGATATAATCGCCCTGATGATAATAGCTATCCGATTTCATATCTCTGTTATTAACCTCTCCGATATAACCGAGAGTGTGGGCAGCAATAGGTCTTGTATATTTTCGGAGTGAGCGGGTTTGAACATAAAAACCGGAGAACTTGTATAATTTTTCTTCAAGATAGCCAAACTCCTGCTTTGATATTTGTTCAAGGAAAATAGAAGGTTTATAACGCGAGTACTTTTCAGCCTTTTTCATCTTCACCCTGAAAACGGAATCAGAAATATTCAGAATGCGGCAAAACTCCGCCGTATCCATATCCTTAACCTGACGGGGAATAACAAGCAGGTCGTATGCCGCTTCGTCATACACAAGCAGTTCGCCGTTACGATCGTAAATCCTTCCGCGATTGGGGTATATTGTAATCTTACGGAGTACATTATTCTCGGCAGACAGAATATACGAATCGTCAAAAACCTGAAGTATCAGCAGTCTGACAATAAAAATAACCGCCACAATAACAAAGATGGCAATTACAACATATTTACGTTCCGTTAAATTCCTGTTCATAATCCTCAGTACCCTTACGAAGATTTCCTAAGAGAGATGCAAAATTAAGGAAATTTCAGGATGAGAAAACGTTAATCGAAATTATTCATAGCAGGTTCCTGACAGCTATCTTTTCTTATTGTATAGCGTCATAGTTCTTCCCAACCCTATTGTAACAAAGCTTTTGATAATCTCAACAGCAGTTTTTATTTTTGGAATCAGTATCTCTTCCTCGGCTTTCGTCCATTGACCGAGCACATAATCGGACTGGTATCCGCGTGCAAAATCATTTCCAATACCAATTCTTAATCTTGCGAAATTCCCGGTATTCAGGCTTTCAATAATACTTATCAGTCCGTTATGGCCTCCGTCACCACCTTTCGGTCTTAACCGGAGTGTGCCGGTTGGTAATGCAATATCATCAACAACCACAAGTAGTTTTTCGATGGGGATTTTTTCTTTGTCAAGCCAGTATTTTACAGCTTTCCCACTCAGATTCATATATGTTGACGGTTTTATAACCACGAGATTACGGGCTTTGAATTTTACTCTTGTAACATCAGCAAGGCGCTCGGTTTTGAATTTAGCATCACCTTCCTGTGCAATAGCGTCAGCAACGATAAAGCCTATATTATGCCTTGTATTGGCATATTCAGCTCCTATATTTCCGAGACAAGCAATAAGATATTTCATCTGTCAGTTTTTTGCAAAGCTATAAATAAAAAAATTCCAAATCCCCTTTGAATACCGGGATTTGGAATTTTATCAAAGAATATAATGATTTTATTCGTCTCCTTTTCCTTCTTCTTTCGGAGCGCCTTCACCACCTTCGGCAGCGGCAGCAGCTTCGGCAGCAGCAGCTTCAGCAGCTTCTTCTTCGGCAATTTCTTCAGCACTCATACCCCTTGCAGCTTTAACGGCAACAATAACAGCATTCGGAGTGTCTAAGAATGTGAGATTTTCATAAACCACATCTTTTATTCTTATCGAATCTCCGATATTCAGTTTATTAATATTAAGCATAATGAAATCAGGCAGATTTTCAGCCAGACCGCTGACCTTCACCTTCCTGAGTTTCTTAACAAGCCTTCCACCCTGTAATACTCCCGGTGCAACACCTTCGAATTTCACCGGAATAGCAATTGTAACAGGTTTGTTAGGTGAAATTTCCAAAAAGTCGGCATGTAAAATACTGTCATTAACAGGATGATACTGGATATCCTGTAGTACTGTCTGATACTCTTTACCGTCAACGTTGATGTTGATCAGGTAAACTTCCGGAGTAAAGATGATTTTTTTAAAAGATTTCTCTTCTATGGCAATGTGAATTTGCTTTTCACCGCCATAGATTACACAGGGGACTTTCCCTTCTCGCCTGTTCTTTTTAGCATCTTTTTTCCCTACGTTCTCTCTCAGAGAACCGCTCAATGATACTGTTTTCATAATAAATTAATTTAATGAATAATTATTAATGTTCAAATTTATATAATGAACTTATTGATTTCGTTTTTAAAACTCTGTTAATTACAGTGGCAAAAAGGTCGGCAGTTGATAAAACCGTTGCTTTCCGGCATTTTTCCTTCAAAGGAATCGTATCGGACATCACTACCTCAGTAATTCTTGATTTTTCAATCCTTTTATAAGCTTCTCCCGAGAAAACCGGATGTGTACAGAATGCTCTCACACTCGCAGCTCCGTTGTCCATAATAAGGTCGGCAGCTTTAGTTATTGAACCTGCCGTATCGATTATGTCATCAATAAGGATTACATTTTTATCCTTAACATCTCCAATAAGTTGCATAGTTCCTACTTCATTTGGTTTTGTTCGGTGTTTATAACAAATTGCAAAACCTGTATTGAGGATTTTTGCATAAGCGGCAGCACGTCTTGTTCCTCCCGTATCCGGTGAGGCCATCATCAGGTTATCAAGCTTTAAATTCTTAATATATGGAATAAAGATAGAAGAAGCATAAATATGATCAACAGGCACATCAAAGAATCCCTGAATCTGATCGGCATGAAGATCAATTGTGATGATACGCTGAACTCCGGCAGCAATCAATAAATTGGCTATAAGTTTGGATGCAATTGATACACGGGGTTTATCCTTTCTGTCCTGGCGGGCATATCCGAAATAGGGAATCACGGCAACAATTCTTCTGGCAGAAGCCCTTTTTGCAGCATCAACCATCATAAGAAGCTCCATCAGGTTGTCGGCAGGCGAAAATGTTGACTGAATCAGAAAGACATCACGTCCGCGTATGTTCTCCTCAAAAGAAGGTTGGAACTCTCCGTCCGAAAAGTCTGTTACAACAACATTCCCTAAAGGATGACCATAGCTGGCTGCTATTCTTTCCGCAAGATATTTGGTTGCACGTCCTGAAAAAATTAATGCCCGGGTTGCCATTTTTTGCTTTTTAGAATTCGGGCGCGAAATTAATACTTTTTTCACACCTCACAACTACGGGTTAAATAAAATCGGATATTTTTTTAATGAAAACAGATGAAGATAAAAAAAAGTAACTATTTTTGCCGTCCGATTTCAAGCCCGGATGGCGGAATTGGTAGACGCGCTGGTCTCAAAAACCAGTTCCTTCGGGAGTGCCGGTTCGACCCCGGCTCCGGGTACAAAAATGGCATCAAAAGTTTTTACTTTGATGCCTTTTTATTGTCGGAGTGGTCCGTACGGGCGACCTTCACGCCCAGGCGTGACGCGCTAACCATCCAGACCTAAATCATTTAGAAACCTTTTCGCCCCGCGTTTTTTTATTTTCATTTCAAACTGAACAGCTTCAGAACGCGTTTCAAAGGAAAAAGAGGTAACTATTTTCCAGGGGCCTTTCCCTCTTGTGGATTTCGTATGTCCGGAATTGTGTCTTTCTAATCTGTGTTCTACATCCTCAGTAGAACCTGTATAATATCTACCGGAAGATTCGCTGTATAAAATATAAGTGTAAAACATTTTGTGTTGTCGGAGTGGGGAGATTCGAACTCCCGACCTCTTGACCCCCAGTCAAGCGCGCTAACCGGACTGCGCCACACCCCGAATAAATATACAAACCACTAAAACTAAGAACATTGAGCTCCCGACCTTCACGCATCAGCGTGACGCGCTACCGTCCCGATAACTATCGGGAGCGCCACACTCGAATAAATACATAATGTTCTATAGCGGCTGCAAAGATAAAAAATATTATCACTAACAATAAAATTTTTTAATTTTTGAACTAAATATTTACCGTACTGTTATGTAACTATCTGGACAGAATGACATACTTTTGTAAATTCTGTCAATTTTGTAATATATTGATTATTTGCACTTAACAGGATTGGCAAAATTTTTGACAAGAAAAATGACTTAATTGAAAAAATTATATCAACAAATAAAATATTAAATTATGACTGAACAAAACACCGACAAAACCCAATGCCTGATAATCGGTTCGGGCCCGGCAGGATACACTGCCGCAATATATGCTTCACGTGCCGATCTGAATCCCATTTTATACCAGGGACTTCAACCGGGCGGACAGTTGACCGAAACAACTGAGGTTGAAAATTTCCCGGGATATCCCGAAGGAACAAACGGTCCTCAAATGATGGAGGAATTCAAACTTCAGGCTGAACGTTTTAAAGCTGACATAAGATGGGGAATCATAACAGAAGTTGACCTGTCCAAAAGACCTTTTACGGCAAAAGCAGATGACGGCAAAACAATTGTTGCCGACACTGTAATCATAGCAACCGGAGCTTCGGCAAGATGGCTGGGACTGCCATCCGAGGCTGAGTACAACGGTTACGGTGTCTCTGCCTGTGCAACCTGTGACGGATATTTCTATAAAGGAAAAGATGTCGCTGTCGTCGGAGGTGGTGACACTGCTGCCGAAGAGGCAACATACCTTGCCAAACTTTGCCGCAAGGTGTATCTTATCCACCGCCGTGATGAGCTGAGAGCTTCAAAAGCAATGCAACACCGTGTGCTGAACACTCCTAATATTGAAATGGTTTGGGACAGTGTTCCGAAAGAAATTTTCGGGGAGACCGAAGGTTTTGCTAAAAAAGTAACCGGAGTTATTGTGCAAAATGTAAAGACGGGTGAAGAGAAAAAAATATTTCTTGACGGATTTTTTGTAGCTATCGGTCACAAGCCAAACTCAGACCTCTTCAAAGGACAGCTTGAGATGAATGATGTGGGATATCTTATAACAAAACCGGACTCCACAGCAACAAGTGTTGAAGGTGTGTTTGCTGCCGGTGATATTCAGGATCATGTTTTCCGTCAGGCTATTACTGCTGCCGGAACAGGGGCAATGGCTGCAATTGAGGCTGAAAGATTCCTTGCTGCACAGGGATAAAAGATTTTGTGTTCATTCCAAATCGCAAATCTGCTGTACCCCTCAGTCCCCTGAAAGGGAGGAGCATCCGTATGCCTTCGTAAATCCACGCTTGCAGCGTGGCAGGTTGTCAATCGTTTTCGTAAATCATCAATCATCTGATATTCGATTTCCGGCCTGCCAGGCTGCAAGCATTAAGTTAATAGAAGCTGAATAATGCCTATTCAAACACTCCGATACTCTTACCACTTTTATAAATTGTTTCAATTGCGCGGTCAATATGCTCGTGCGTATGAGTTGCCATCAGCGAAAATCTTAGAAGGGAGCTTTCCGGCGGAACAGCAGGTGAAATAACAGGATTTACAAATATACCACTGTCCATCAAAAGTTTTGACATCATAAATGTTTTATCATTACTTCTAATATAAACCGGAATAATCGGTGATTCCGCATTTCCAATATCAATACCGTACTCTTT
>CAYOZZ010000361.1:0-4051 GCA_964408535.1 uncultured Bacteroidales bacterium
TGACGGATCATTAACCGGAATACCGTCGAGCAGAACACCAATACCACGTAATCCTCTTTCCGTAAGTATTCCCTGCCCGCGAATAGAGATATGAACCCTCTCACCATCATGCTGATTGTCAATCCTGACTCCGGGAACAAAACGCAGCGCTTCCTCCGCTCCGATTGTTTTAGGCATTGTCTCCAGGGTTTTCGGCATGACAAGAGATATTGCCCCCGGATTGTTTTTAACAGTTATGGGTAAGCGGTTTGCTGATATTGTAACTTCGTCCAGCTTAACCGTATCCTGTAAAGTGTTTTGCCCATATACCAAAACACATGTGCATAGAAATGCAACAAAAATTATTATTCGTTTCATTTTGTTAATTTTAAAAGTTAACTTTTGTACTCTGAAATAAAATTGTGAAATGTTTAAGAAATGGTATGTGTAAAGCTAACTTTTGGAGGGGGAGACGAAACGTCAATAATCATTGATTTGTATATGCTGTTTATCTCGGCGTAATTTTTATTGATTTGCGTGAATTTGACATTGAAACGGAATCTTCCGGGAAAATATTTATTCCCCATTATCCTTTTTAGCTTAAGCACTATTTTGTCTTTTTTGCGGCGTTGCTTAACGTATTGTGCTATAAGTTGCTTTTCGCGAATATCGTTTATGCAATAGTATATTTAAAAACAGTGCAACTAAGCTATTAACAAAGAAAAAAAGTAGCAAAAAAAGAAATACCTACATCATTAACAATATTTCAAAGAACTCAGATTTTTATTTTGCAAATCTAAAGGCATAAGGCAGGTTAAAATGTTGAATGGTGCGGAGAATAGAATTAACTACCGAATTACTCTATCTCCCTTGAGTCAAAATGCGTTACTCCGATTAGCTCGTCATAGTCCTTGCCCGGATCATGGTAATAGACCCAAACGGTATATTCGTTTCCGGTTTCGGAGTGGTTTCCTTCAAAGAATGAGACTTCGCCAACCGGATTGTCGTGAGGAAGCAGAATATACATATAATTATAGTAGCCCTGTTTTAAAAGTAATGTTTTTGTGTAGCCTTTTCTTTTGTAGTCGTAATTCATTTTGTTGTAACTTGTGTAATCCCAGTCGGTTAATTCTCCCAAAATGTAAACATCACCTTCAATGAGCGGTACATTATAGTTTAAGAAGAAGTGTACATAAACATATTCCGCTTCAATTGCAGTGTTTCTTTCGTCTTCCGTCTTTATTTTGAATTTGCCGTTAATATCTGCAATTGTTTTATAAACCTTATAACTGCGGCTTTCGTCGGGTTTTAAAAATACATCATACTCTCCGAAGTTTTTTTCAATGTGATCAATGTATTCGGTGTTGTATCTCAGACTTTTAATGTCGAACGATCTGAACTGGTTGCCTCCGTCAAAAGTTATCTCTTTGTCATAATCATAGTTAAGTTTGTCGCCGACCACCATTTTCGGTTGAATATTTTCAATTACATTGTCGAGCCTGCCGTTCTGGGTTATTCTTACGAACAGTTCGGTATAAGGATTGCCTATCTTTACGCGTGTCGTTTTTATTTCAAAATCCACCTCCTGTTTATGGTTTCGCTCTGCAATTTCGGTAGCATCTTTCACCTCTCCCGTGATGTCAACTCTTTGTTCAACAACCATAAACCTTCGTGTGAAATACAGGCTGTCGGGTTCGTCAACAAAGACTTTCAGAATATAATTACCACTTATTTTCGGACTCATATTTTCAGTCGGGAACAGCAGTTCGTAGTGAGTATATTGGCGCGAAGTGTTGAAAGAATATTCAAAGTCGGTGATATAATCATCGAAGTAGCCGTCAATGTATTCAAACCGGTCAAGCTCCGAAGGATTCCAGTTTTTGTCGCAATGCTGAATGGTGAACATATAATTTTTAGTGTCACCTTCAAGGTCGTCAAATTCCAGTTTCAGGTGTTCATCCGAATCGTACAGCAGAAGGGGAGGGGACATATCCCAGCCGTCGCGGTACAACAAAACCGTTTTGATATTTTGCCTGAAGATTTTATTTTTCATTGCCGTATCTTGAGCCGGAATGGAATCATTTCCGGAAAAGGCCTGTGCCTGTACGAAAACAAGGATCGTAATAATGTATATGTGGTTTAAGGATTTTATTTTTAGCATTGTTTGTATCTTTTAATCAATATATTGTTTCAACTGAGGTAAGAAAATTTACGAATTTTCTTTACAGTAGTATTTCTTCGTCCTCCGTAGCTTTAGCGAAGGAGGACTCGTTCCTCTCCCCCTCGTCCCTTTGCGACACCTGCAAGGTTCACCCCACCCCAAAGTCCGTCACGCAAACCTTACAGGGGCATTCCATCCTCTCTCCCTCTCCCCATCACTCTCTCTCTCCTTCGTCCCCTCGTCCCTTCGTCCCTTTGCGACACCTGCAAGGTTCACCCCTCCCCACAGTCCGCCACGCAAACCTTACAGGGGCATTCCTTCGTCTCTCCCTCTCTCTCTCCTTCGTCCCCTCGTCCCTTCGTCCCTTTGCGACACCTGCAAGGTTCATCTCACGCACAATCCGCCACGCAAACCTTACAGGAGCATTCCTTCGTCTCTCCCTCTCCCCATCACTCCCTCTCTCCTTCGTCCCCAATCATCCCCCCAGCTCTCTGACTGTCATCCAGGCCATCAGTCCCATACCCGTTTCAAGACTGCTTTCATCCACGTCAAAGGTTGCCGTATGCAGATTTGAGGTTATTCCTTTTTGCTCGTTTCTGACACCAAGCCGGTAGAAGCAACCCGGTATTTTTTGTGTGAAATAGGCAAAATCTTCCGCTGTTGTCCTCAGTTCCAGATTAAGAACGTTCTCTTTGCCGAGATATTCTTCCGCATATTTCCGCGCTTTTTCAGTAACGGCATCATCATTAATAAGTACGGGATAACCCTGATCAATAAAGATATCGCACTCGCCTCCCATACTTTCGGCAATACCTTTTGTCATTTTTGTTATTCTTTCTTTAATTTCTGCCCGCCACTCCTCGTTAAATGTGCGCATAATTCCTTCAATTTTCACCTCGTCGGGAATTACGTTGGTTTGTCCGTCGGCAATAACCCTTCCGAAGGAAATTACAGTCGGCAGGTCGGGTCTTGCATTGCGGCTCACAATCTGCTGAAGTGCAATGATAATATGCGATGCAATCAGAACCGGGTCAATATTTTTATGAGGTAGTGCACCGTGTCCGCCGCGACCTTTGACGGTCAGGAAAATTTCATCGGTTGAAGCCATATAGTTACCGCTTTTCATCCCTACTTTACCCGCTTCGATATCAGGATAAACATGTTGCCCGAAAATGATTTCCGGCTCGGGGTTTTCAAGTACTCCCTCTTCAATCATAACCTTAGCCCCACCCGGATATTTTTCTTCCGAAGGTTGAAAAATCAGTTTGACGGTACCCGTAAACTCATTCCTTAATTTTTGAAGTATAATAGCCGTGCCGAGCAGTGATGCGGTGTGTACATCGTGGCCGCAGGCATGCATAATACCGTCGTTTTTCGACTTATACCCGACCTCATTCAGTTCTTTTATAGGCAGGGCATCCATATCGGCACGCAGGGCAACCGTTTTTTCTTCAGGATTATTTCCCCTTATTAAAGCCACAACTCCTGTCTTTGCAATCCCTTCCTCATATTCAATTCCGTACTTATCAAGAACGGAAGTTATTGTTGCAGCCGTTTTATGCTCCTCAAACGAGAGTTCCGGATTGGAATGGATATCCCTCCTGACAGATACTATTTCCTGGAGCAATTGTTTCGACAGCAGTTTTATTTTTTCGAGTTTACTATTCATCTTTTTGTGATATTGTGCAAATGTACATTATTTTTTTTCTATGTTGATAGCCCTTTTAAAATGAAAACAGAAAAATTTATTGAAAAATTATCATATATACCTATCTTTATAAATGCCTAATTATTATTTAATTATATGATATGTGCAATGTTGCTGTGTGAAAAAATTAACAATTTGTTAAAAATAGAGTAAAATTTTACTTTGATTTTTCATTTGATTTTATAATTTCGCATCTTGATTTA
>CAYOZZ010000362.1:0-10303 GCA_964408535.1 uncultured Bacteroidales bacterium
GAGAATAGGTGCGATTTTGAACCGGAAATATAATGAGAAGACCGGGAAAAAATTCGGCAGGTTTACACGGATGGAATTTATTGACGACAGGGATGTTTCAAAAGCTCTTATCGAAACGGCTGAAAAATGGCTCGGTGAAAAAGGAATGGAATATATACACGGGCCACTCGGATTCAGCAATCTTGAAACCCAGGGAATGCTTATCGAAGGTTTTGACTACCTGCCTTCCATAGCTTCGGTATATCACAAACCGTATTATAAAGAGCATATTGAGGCACTCGGGTTCGAGAAAGAAAACGACTGGGTTGAATTCCGGCTTACAATTGGTGAACAAGCACACAAAAAGGCAGTAAGAGGTGCAGGACTTGTAAAAAAAAGATACGGATTTGAAATTATCAAACCGTCAAGCAATGAAGAGCTGCAACAATATACCAAGCCTCTGTTCAATCTATTAAATGATGCTTTTCAGGAACTGCCATACACAACCCCTTTCAATGACAGAATGATTGATGCTATTGCAGACAAATACTTTAAAATACTGAACCCCGGATTTGTACGAATTATTAAAAAAGATGAAGAATTTGTTGCCTTTGTTGTGGGGATGCCTTCGCTTTCGAAAGCTATGCAAAAAGCAAACGGCAAAATATTTCCTTTCGGGGTGTATCATATTATGAAAGCATTAAAAAAACCGGAGGTAATTGACCTACTGCTTACCGGTGTCGCACCAAAATATCACACTTCAGGTGCTGCCGTTATTCTCTTTGCCGAATTACAAGATGAGATACTAAGTATGGGTATTGACCAGATGGAGACAACCGGTATTTTTGAAACAAACCATAATGTGATTAGTAACTGGAAAAATTATGAGCATATTCAGCATAGAAGACGAAGATGTTTTATTAAGGAAATAAGGTGATTTGGGGAACAGAGACCTCCTTCGCCAGGGCTTTTGGAGGTCAAAAAAGATATATTAACAATTAGTTTTTAAAGAATCCGTTAATTTATTATGCAAAGAATAGCATTACTATTATCTTTTATTCTGACAAGTGTCATAACTTTTGCGCAGGTTGATGCCGGTGAGGATGCGACCGTAACGGCGGGCCTTCCGGTTAAGCTTAATGCTGTTTATGAGGGACATTTCGGCACCTTGGTAACCGTGCATGACGATGACTTTGCGGGACCTTTTGATATCGGGTTCGACTTTACTTTTTTCGGTGAGACGGTTTCAAAATTTATGATAGGGGCAAACGGTGTTGTCAGCTTTAATCTTTCGCAGGGAGCATACCGTGACCCCGTGGAAATCCCGAACAATAAAATGGAAAAAGCCATTTACGGTCCTTATCAGGATTACTTCTCACACGGGAGTACGAACAGCCGAAACATTTATTACCTGACAACCGGGCAGGCTCCTGACAGAAAGCTGACCGTCGGCTGGTGCGAAGCCCCAATGTACAGTTGCTCAGATATGAAAGTCACTTTTCAGATAGTTATTAATGAGAACGGCAATATCGAAAATCATATAATCAACAAACCGGAGTGCAGCTATCTGCTTAATAAAGCAACCCAGGGACTGAATTATAACTTTGATAAAGGTGTTGCAGTACCCGGCAGAAACAAGACCTCCTGGACCGCTTCAAACGAATCGTGGGAGTTTATTCCCGGAGGGACTGAAGACTATACTGTTAATCAGATTGATTTCTCTCCGGAAGTAATTGTCCCGGAGTCAAACCTTTCAATTGCCTGGTATGCAGACAGCTATCCCGGAGGCGAAGTTATCAGCAATACATATACGGCAGTGGTTAATCCTACTGAAACGACTTCCTATTTTGCCGGGATAACTCTTTGCGGCGGAACAAAATATTTTGATGAAGTAAAAATAACAGCTATACCTCTGCCAACGGCTTTCAGACCGGAAAGCAGTATTGAGGAGAACAGGGTTTTTAAAATATTTGCCAATCCGGTTGACAATATTCAGAATTTTCAAATGTATGTTTATGACAGATGGGGGAAACCGGTCTTTAATACCGACGATGTAACAAAGGGATGGGATGGAAAAGGTAATGACGGACAATTATGTGCAGCGGGTGTTTATGTGTGGGTTATTTATTACGAAACCGAAAAAAACCGTTTGACAAATAAGGGTAGTATTACGCTAGTGAGGTAAGGTGTAAACAAAAAAATGCGATTAGCGTGAACGCTAACCGCATAACCCTTTAAAAGAAATCGATTTCTTAATTACCCTGAGGTTTGGGAGTGGGCATTGTAATACCGAGTTTGGCTTTTACCAAATCCATAATATCATCACTTGGCTCGGCATAAAGCAATAAGCCTTCCGTACTATTAAAAATATAGGTGTAACCGTTTTCTTTAGCAACCTCCTCTACCGCTTTTCTTGCTTTCTCGATAATAGGGGCAGTAAGTTCAGCCTCTTTATTTTGAAGATCCTGAGTTGCCTGCACATTAAAATCATCAAGCCTCTGTTTCAAATCATTAATTTCAGCCTCTTTGGTTGAACGAATGATATCCGACATTCCGCTCAGGTTTGCCTGATAATCGTTAAACTTATTCTCAAGTTCGGCCTGCATAGCTGCAAACTGATCCTGTAAACTTTTGTTATAGGCTTCATAAACGGATTTTACCGAGTCAAGACCGGGCATCATACTGTAGAGGGTAGCAAAATCTACATGTCCTAATTTGTATTTCGATTGTGCAAATGTGTTTGATGAGAACGTTATTGCTACAACGACAATAAGTAAACTAACTAATTTTTTCATTTGTGTAAAATTATTTTATCTTTAATTTGAGGCGCAAAAGTAGGTAATTAATTTATAAAATTAACAAAAATATTACATCAAGTTAAAATTTACCGTCAGATTTAAGAAACATTAACAAATTATTTTCTTCCACCTTTCCTGACCGGCCCCGGAGCATTACCACCTGGTTTTGAAGGACTTTTGCTTTTACCAGTATTTGATGAGGGTCTGTTCTTTTTAACCCTGTCCTCCTTCCGTACCGTTCCAAGCTCAGCTCCGACCTTATCAAGAACATCGTCGCTAATGTCATATTTTGCATTGACATAAAGTATTGACAGGCTGCCTGCCTTGTCAAATACGAAAGAGTAGTTTTTGTCGGTGGCTATCTCTTCAATGGCATTATATATCTTTTCCTGGATAGGTTTTACAAGCTCTTCCCTTTTCAGGAACAGGTCGCCATCCTTGCCGAACCTCTGCTTTTGCAGTGCAGCAAGCTCTTCCTTTTTTTTGTTTATCTCCTCCTCCTTTTTCTTTTTCACATCTTCGGGCATCAGGACAGCCTCTGCCTGGAAGTCCTTCATCATCTTGTCAATTTCAGCAATTTTTTCCTCTATCTCCTGTTGATATTCGGCTGCATATTCATCAAGCTGATTTTGTGCATCCTTATATTCCGGAATATTATCAAGTATATATTCCGTATCAACATAAGCGTATTTTTGGGCAACAGCAACAGTTGCAAAAGAGAAAAGTAACAAAAAAACAATTACCGGATATTTCATGATCTTAGCTTTTATTTTTTATAACGATTGATTTCACAATTTATTTAGTCAATTGACTGATTAATTGAGAAGTGGAATTGTCCTTTATTGGCATTCGGCAATCCGGGAACCGGGTCAAATCCATATCCCCAGTCAAGACCGAGAATACCAAACATCGGCAGGAACACCCTCAGTCCGACACCGGCAGACCTGTATGCCTGGAAAGGATTGAACTCATTGAATTTCAGCCAGGAATTGCCTGCCTCAAGGAATGTTGCCACATAAATTGTAGCACTCGGATTTAACGACAGAGGATACCTCAGTTCAAGGGTAAACTTGTCATAAATTGTTCCGCCTACATTACTTGAACGCCAGTAGTTCGGTGTAAGAGTATTGTTTCCGTAACCTCTCATCCCGATAAGCTCACGGCCGTCCATATTGTTATATCCCGATAGTCCGTCTCCTCCAAGATAATACCTTTCAAACGGTGTAACACCGAGTTCTTTGTCATAAGCCCCGAGGAAGCCGAATTTTGCCCTTGCCATAATAACAAGATTTTTATAAACCGGTGTGAAATAAGCAGCGAGCAGATTCCACTTATGATATTCAAGCCACTGGTATTTCTGAATATCATCAAGCTCGGCAAAATTTCTGTTTGTGAATCCCGAAAACGGTGGAGTAAAATCAACGGACACCGAAACATTTGAACCGTTTCTCGGATATATCGGGAAGTCAATTGAATTTCGTGCCAGTGTTACATTAAAACTTATGTTGTTGTATGTGCCTGTGCCACCGCCAAAAGTAAATATCTGAGTGTATTGATAGAGGTCATACCTTTGGAAATTAATGGCATTATACAGCGTAAAATAGTCATCCGGCCAGGTCAGCCGTCTGCCAAGCCCAATAGTAACACCGTCAATTTTAAACTGGTGCCAGTCGGGTGTATCACGTCCCGAACCATAAGAATATACCGAGTGATAGTAACTTACCGTAAAAGCATTTGGTTTCCTGCCACCAAGCCAGGGTTCCGTAAATGAGAAACTGTAGCTGATATAACCTTTTCCGTAAGATTGCAACCTGAGGCTCAGCTTTTGGCCGTCACCGGTCGGTACCGGACGCCATTTTTTCGCCTTGAAAATATTTCTCAATGAGAAGTTGTTAAACGAAACGCCAAGAGTTCCTATGATACGTCCGTATCCCCAGCCTCCCGAAAGTTCAATCTGGTCGGAAGAAACCTCTTCGAGCTGATATTCAATATCCACTGTGCCGTCAACCTGATTAGGAACGATATTCGGATTTATTGTCTCGGCATTAAAATATTTCAATTGTGCAAGCTCACGTGTTGTTCTGATAATATCCGACCTGGAAAACAATTGACCGGGAACGGTCCTCAATTCCCTGATAATGACATGATCATTTGTCCGGGTATTTCCTTTTATCATCACTTTATTAATTGTAGCCTGCTTTCCTTCATAAATACGGATTTCGATATCTATCGAATCGTTGCGCACTCCAACCTCAACCGGCCGTGCCGAAAAGAAGAGATATCCGTCATTCATATATAACGAACTGACGTCATCCTCATTTTGGTTAAATGTCAGATTTTGATTCAACAACTCATAATTATAAATATCACCCTTTTGAATTTTCAGCACCTTATTCAGTAATGCATCGGGATACTTTGTATTTCCAACCCAGTAGATATTTCCAAAGTAATATCTGTCACCTTCATTCAAAGTAATGTCAATACTTATAGTCCCGTCAGGATTTCTATACACTGAATCCTTAAGGATAATGGCATCACGATATCCGTCTTTATTATAGGAGTGTATCAAATTCACCTTATCCTCTTCATAATTGTCTTTAATAAATTTCGACGCCTTAAATATTCTAAGTTTAATATTCCTGTTAAAGTATTTTCTGGTATATTCCACCAGTGCATCAAATTTGAATGTAGCGGCGTCTTTCACGGCAGTAATTATCAGGCTTTCAAAACCGTCCATAGGTTTAAAATTACCCTTCTCTTTTGTCTCTTTCAGAAAACTCTTTATCTTTTCATCGGTAAAATGCTTATTCCCGTAGATGTTAATACTCTTGATTTTAACCTTTTCTTTTTTGTCAATATTAAAGATGAGTTTAACATGATTTTTTCTTGTTGTATCATCCTTAACATCAATATTCACTTCGGTATCAAGGTATCCTTTTTCAATAAAATAATTTTTAATTGAATTTTCGGCACGAAGCAGCAGGTTATCCGTAACGACATCACCACGCGTAAGTTTTAGTTTCTCTCTTATCTTATCAATTTCAGCTTTTTTCACTCCTCTGAACGAAAATGACGACATTCTCGGCCTCTCTTTAAGGTCAATATTCAGAAAAACCTGAGTTCCCTCAACTTTTGTAATAGTTATGATAATATTTTTAAACAGTCCCTGTTTCCAAAGGTTTTCAATTGCCTTGGCAGTCTGGTCGCCGGGAATACGTATTTTATCACCGACCGATAAACCCGAAAGCATTATCAAGGCATTATTATCAAGATACTTAACACCTGAAATCGTAATCCCTCCGATAAAATACTCTTTAGGGTTGGCATAATCAACAATACCACTGCCAATCGAAACCTGAGCGTTTGAATTAAATCCCAGAATAATCAGTATAAATATCAGTCCTGTAAATTTCAGCTTCATCTTTCTATTTTGAAACAATTTGTTCACTCGTTTTACCAAATCTTCTCTCCCTTTTTTGAAAATCCACAATAGCTTCAAATAAATCCTCACGTCTGAAGTCAGGCCAAAGTTTAGGAGTAAAATATAATTCTGCATAAGCAATCTGCCACAGCAGGAAGTTACTTATCCTATACTCTCCACTTGTTCGTATCAGCAGTTCCGGATCAGGAATGTTTGCAGTTGTCAGATGAGACGCAAACAGTTCAGTGTCAATATCTTCAGGCTGCAACTCATTCTTTTTGACTTTTGCGGCAATTGTTTTTACAGCATCAAGAATTTCCCATCTTGAACTGTAGCTTAATGCCAGAACCATTGCCATCCTGTCGTGATGAGCAGTTTCATCAATAGCATATTGCAGCTCTTTATAAGTTTTATCCGGCAACGACTTAAGATCGCCGATAGCAAGCAGACGAATATTATTATCGTGAAGAGTTTTTATCTCTTTATTAAGAGTTTTAACCAACAACGTCATAAGTGCATTTACTTCCGATCTCGGTCTTTTCCAGTTCTCGGTAGAAAAAGCATATAATGTCAGATATTTAATACCAATTTCGGCAGCACCCTCGGCTGTTTCCCTAACGGATTTTACTCCGCTGGAATGGCCGAAAGTTCGCATCTTACCTCTTTGTTTTGCCCAGCGCCCATTCCCGTCCATAATTATGGCAATGTGTTCGGGTAATCTGCTTTTATCTATTTGGTCTTTAATATCCATTGTTTAAATACTATTTACCTCTTTCAAAATCGGAACAGGTATTTCTTTTTGTCAAATCTATATTGTAAGTTATTGTGAATCCTGCAAAAGAGTACCAGTCATTGGTTTCCGAATTACCTCGCTGCTGATAAGGCTCGTGGTTCAGCCCCGGGTCAGAGACTACAAGATACGGGTAATTCGGGTCGCCGGGTTTGACAGCCGAAGAACTGAGATAATAAGATGTGCTTACATCATCAATATAATCGGTAAAAGTTTTTCGCATTCCCCACTCAACCGAAAGAGCTATTTTTTTCGACACGCTGTATTTTAATCCTATTCCGAAAGGAATCGAAAAATGAAAATATGAATATTCCTTACGTGTGCCGTTATCATCAAAAGTCGTCCCCTGTCCCTCGGTATGGTAATCTCTCAAACTCTTTCCGTTATTCTTCGGCTGGGCGAAAAAGAATCCCGGACCTCCGAAAATATACGGCGAAATAAAGTTCTTCATACTACCGGTAAAGTATCTTAAAAAATTGAACTCCATCACAATTGACATTTCATAAATGTCGGCATCAAACCTCAATCCCCGCTCAGGAAGGAAGTTTGATTTATTGTCATCACCAATCAGTTTTCCGTTCAGTACATTTAGTTTTGCCGTCCATCTCGAACTCAGGTTATACCTTGCAACAAATCCATAGGCAAGGGAAGTCTGAAGGAAAGGATATTTGGGATTCAGGTCGCCCATATAAAATGAGCCGCCACCGAATGCACCAACCTCAAGCTGAGCCCTGCCTGTAAAAGCAGTGGTTAGAATTACTATGACCAAAAATAATTTTCTCATAAAACGGTGCAAAAATATAACTTTTATCCTTAACAATCTAATTTCTTACATCAAGACCCCACAATAGTTTTTTACGAATTGTCCGAAAATAGCTTTCATCATCCATCTGCACAAGGTTCACCGTAAAGTTTTCCTTCGTAATAGTCAGTTCTACAGATGAATCCACAGCCTCGGCTCTCGAATCGAGAGCGACAAAAAACTCTTTTATCCGCCCTTCAACTTTTATCTTTATCTCACAATTGTCAGGGATAACGATAGGTCTTACGGTTAAATTGTGTGTGGCAATGGGTGTAATGACAAAATTCCGGGAGCCTGGCAGTATAATAGGCCCGCCTGCACTCAAAGAATAGGCTGTCGAGCCTGTCGGGGTACTTACAATAATGCCGTCAGCCCAATAGGTGTTAAGGTATTCACCATCCACATAGGTTTTAATAGTAAGCATCGAAAAGGGTATTTTTCTGTAAACCGTCAGCTCGTTAAGCGCATAGTTCAACTCACCGAAAATATTTTTTTCGGTTTGTACCCTGAGCAAAGTTCGTTTGTCAATCCTGAATTTACCCTCAAAAAGCTTTGTGACGGCATTTTCAATTTCATCCTTTGATATTGAAGACAAAAAACCCATCCTTCCGAGGTTAATCCCGAGAACGGGTATCCCCGAATCACGGACAAAATTGATAGTATCCAGCAGAGTACCGTCGCCACCAATAGAGAAAAGGAAGTCAATTTTCCCAATCACATCCGTATGGTCGGTAAAATATCCTATTTCCGATTTAAACGGAATATTCTTTTTAAAACTTGAAAGACAGGGTTTGTAAATATAAATTTTAGCACCGTAACTCTCCAGTTTTTCAACAAGCTGCCTTATGAAAGGCCTTTTTTCGTCCGTAAAGGTTTTGCCGAAAAGGGCTATTTTTTTCATCCTGTAAATTTAGCAACCTGCCTTTCAGGCAAGTTCGATTTGCAAGAGTACAAAATAACGGAAAATTTAAATGAATATTAACTTTTTTTAAGAAACGAATCAACATTTATTCAAATGTTGTTTTTATCAGTTCAGTTTGTTGGTGACAGCACCGGCAAGATGCAATGGTTGAGGGCAAATCTCCTGATGACTCCGGTGCAGTCAGCCGGATAACGGTTCAATTTTCCTTTTTGTCGGCAGAGAGCAGTCATCCGGAGATTGTGCGCCGGGTTTCGGACTTTATCCCATACCGGCTTTCTTGACCTAAACCTGCAAATGAATTCAATCCGATTTAGTGCGATTTATCATAAACCATTTATTTTCAAGGTGTGTTGTCTTTAATTATTATTATTATCTTTGCAAAATGTGATTAAAATTTAATAAGGTAATGAATACTACAGAACTTAAAAGTGACTTGCAAAAATTTATTATTGAAACAAATGATATCGGCATTTTAACACAAATGTATGAATACATAGAAAGGCTTAAAAAGGCTAAAACTTCGGATTGGTGGGACTCTTTGTCAATTGAACAGCAGGAAATCGTAAATAAAGGTTTAGCCGATCTTGAAACAGGAAATTTTTATACAGACGAAGAAGTTAGAAAAAGCATTCACCAGCGCATTCTGAAAGCTCAATAAATGGAAATAATTTGGTCAAACCAGGCAAAAGTATCCTACGAAAAGATTATTGACTTTATCTTAACACAATGGTCGGTGGAAGTAGCTTTAACCTTTGAAAGTCTTACAAATAACCTTCTGGATAATCTTAAGTTAAATGAGAAACTTTGTCCTGTCTCTAAGAAAAGTCAGCTAAGAAAATGTATAATTCATAAAAATGTTTCGTTAATTTACAAGATTGTAAGACCAAATATAGAGTTAGTTGCTTTTATTGATAACAGAAGTGAACATAATTTTTAAACCCCTGTATTTCATAGCTCTGTATTTTGTGCAATGCTGTAAGCATTCAAATTGTCAGGTCATTAATATTTAATGATACGAGAGAATCCCGGATACTAAAAAATCCGCATAATATAATCTCCCGATAATTCCGGTGCAGTCAGCCGGATAATGGTTCAATTTTCCCTTTTGTCGGCAGAGAGCAGTCATCCGGAGATTTGCGGGCGGGTTGCTTTACCGGATTGCAAATCCGGTTTATATTTGGTTCCGGATTAGGCTTACCCACGTGCAGGCGCTTAAATCCGGAACAGCCCGGTATTGTGCGCTGGCCACCTTAACCCTGACCATATTCCCATACCGGCTTCCTTGCCATAGCCTTCCACCTTCATTGGTGCAAATTCGTGAAATTCGTGGGTTTTCACCTTGTTGCCCCTCTAAATCTCTCCCGAAGCTTCGGGAGAGACTAATGAAAGGGTAGTCCGTTTTCGGTTACTTTCTCGTTTTTTCTGTCAACCTGTTTCAGGATAAGACTGCCGCTCTTCCCTCTCCTTTTTCACTATTATCAATGAATAAAAATATGAATTCTTTTATTTTATTTACCCCTCTCCTTAATCCTCTCCCTTGGGGAGAGGAAAGAGCGGTAGAGCAACGGTCTTATCCCATACCGGCTTCCTT
>CAYOZZ010000363.1:0-21111 GCA_964408535.1 uncultured Bacteroidales bacterium
TTCAATCTTGTAACCTTCCCCTTCTTTGATAATAATTTTTAACTCTTCTATGGTCACAAACTAATCGTATTTTAATTTTTAACAGTAATAAAGTTCAGAGCAAAGATAAGAAAATTAACAAAGCTATATGACAATCTCCCCTGCCACCGAAAACTCCGTTGCGGATGTTATTTTAATATCAATTATTTTACCTGTCAGGCTATCGTCGGTTGACGGGATACGAACGTTGATTTTCCCTTCGGTAAGTCCTGCGAGAAATTTCTGATTCCGCTCCTTTCCCCTTACCAAAACCCTGTATGTACGGCCAATCATCTTTTTATTATTTTCAAAGGAAACTCTCATCAGGTCTTCGGTCAGCAAATGAAATCGCTGTTTCTTCACCTGAACGGGAACATCATCTTCCCAGCGTGAACTTGCGGAACCCGGACGAACGGAATACTGCGCAATGTAGGCCATATTAAAGTTGAACTCATCCATTATCTTTCTGGTATTCTCGAACTGCTCGTCCGTTTCTCCCGTAAACCCGACTATGATATCGGTAAAAACGGTTGCCTCCGGAAGCAATGTTCTGATACTATTCATAATTTTTCTGAAATCATCAACAGTATATTTACGGTTCATCCGCATAAGTACCTTGTCGTCACCCGATTGAACAGGAATATGGATTTGTTTTGCAAGGTTGGGATATTCGGCAATTACTTCAATCACCTCGTCAGTCATATCGCGCGGGTGCGGCGAAGTGAAATAGACCCAAAATTCTTTTCCCGACTTTTTACCCATCTCCCCGATTTTTCTTAACAACTCCGGAAAACTAATCTCATTTCCCTTTTTGTCAAGTCCGTAAGAGTTAACATTTTGCCCGAGGAGGGTAATTGATTTAAAGTCTCTGTCAATAAGCGACCGGACCTCATTTAGAATTTCATCAGACGGTCTTGAAACTTCCCGTCCACGTGTAAAAGGCACCGCACAGAAAGAGCAAAACTTATCACAACCGTTCTGAATCGGGACAAAAGCCTCAAAATGTGATGTATATTCGGGGTTAATATGCCAAAAATCGAATATATGTTCATTGAGCTTTAATGAATTTGTCTGTTTTTGCAACTCTTTAAGCCGCTCGCTGTGAAACGAAACCGTTTCGGGCGACTGCTGCAATCCGGCAGGTGTAACGATTCCGTATTGCGAAATCATTTCAGGTAATTCTTTCAGTTCGCTCATCGGAAAAACAATGTCGAAAAGCTTCATAAACCTGACCTTGTCTGCGGGCAAAATACATCCGGTTAAAAAAGTCAGCAGGTTTTGCCTATCCTTTCTTTTATTCCATTTGTGAATTCTGGAATAGACTTTATCAATGGCCTTTTGCCTGACGGAACAGGCAAGGATACCGAGCAACTCTGCCTCCTCTTCATTATCCGTCCAGGAGTAGCCCATACTTTCAATGACAGGACGTGTTCGTTCACTGTCCGACATATTCATCTGGCAACCGAGTGTAATTATATGATATTTCATAATAAATTCAATATAGCAATATAGATAAAATCAAATCTTCACCTGTAGCTACATTCTTTCGTTAAACTAACTACTATAAATATATTATCTATAACTTTCCTTCCTGTGAAGAATTCTGTAAACAATTATTTTATCATCTGTTTTATCGAAAAGTACCCTATAATTACCAACTCTTTTTCGATATGATGGTGAGATATTAGAAAATTTTTATATATTTGAAACTTTAGGAAACATAATCAGACCCTTTATTTCCCTCAAAATTTTAATGGAATCATTTCGTGGTATATTATTTAGATCCTTATATGCCTTTATGTTTATTTCAATCTTCAATGCCATATTCTTTAAGCACCTTGTCAAGAGGAATATTTTCTTCGTTCTCTTTTTTAGCCTCCTCAATAAGCATTAAATCCTTTAGGTCTTCAATATTCGTAATTTCAATATCAGATTTAACAAAATCTTCAAGAAACCGAATTATTTTTTCCTTAATCGCCTTGTTTTGTATATTTAGCGTTATCGTTTCCATAACATAAAATTTACTTATCTCTGCTTACAAAAATAGATGATTTATACTTTACAAAAAGATAAAATTTTATTTTTTTGTTTAATCCGTTTTTTCATCAGTAGAAATAACGATAAGTCCATAGAATTGTTCAGGATGTAGCTTAGAATTCGAGCGGAACCTTTTCAAAAAGAACCGGAATCCGGCAATGCCATCCGAACTCATCCTGTATTTTAACCCTTAAAGCATCGGAAGCCTGAGGTTCACCGTGTATAATGAAAACATTTTCCGGTTTATTTCTGATTCCCGACATCCAGGATAATAATTCGCTTTGGTCGGCATGTGACGACATTGTTCTGATATGTTCAATAGTTGCCTTAACTTTGAAATAGTGACCATGAAGTTTTATTTCCCTACTGCCGTCGCTAAGTTGTCTTCCACGTGTACCGGCAGCCTGAAATCCGGGAAGAACGACCGTTGCCGCCGGATTTCCGAGATGTTTTTCGAGATAATGCAAAACCCTGCCGCCGTTCATCATACCGCTTCCGGCAATGATAATCTTCGGAGATTTATCTTTGGCAAGATGGAACGTTTCCTGAACAGACCTCACCTGCCGTGTATCCTTAAAGACCTCCTTAAAAACCCCCGGATCAAGATTCAGCCATTCGGGATATTTCAGAAAAAGCCTGCTGACATCCTGCCCCATCGGACTGTCAAGATAAACCGGAAGTTCGGGAATTTTACCTTCTTCTTTCAGTTTCCAGATGGCGTACATAAAATCCTGTGTACGGTCAACCGCAAAGCTCGACACAATAAGCGGCCCGTGACGTGAAACGGCATCGTTAATTATCCTTTTCAGGACATCCTCTGTCGGAGTTCCGGGATGAAGCCTGTCACCGTATGTTGATTCCACAAGAAGAATGTCGGCTTTTTCGGGTTTTTCGCGGTGAACAAGCATCGGGTCGTCAGGTCTTCCGATATCACCTGAAAATACAATTCTTTTCCCTTTGATATCCATCTCGATAAAAGAAGCTCCCGGAATATGGGCATTCTTCCTGAACCTGAATCTGATATTATCATTCAGGACAATAAACTCCTCAACCGGTTGCGGCGATAGCAGAGGTAATGTCTTTTCCACATCTTTCAATCCGTACAGCGGCATTGCAGGAGAGTGTTTCGAATAGCCCTGCTGATTTGCATGTTCGGCATCCTCTTCCTGAATTTTGGCGCTGTCCATCAGGATTATCTCCGTTAAATCCGCTGTCGGTGCGGTACAATAGACGGGGCAGTCAAGGCCCTGTTTCACCAATCGCGGCAGATAACCTGTATGATCAAGATGACCGTGTGTAAGTATAACACAGTCAATTCTTTGTGCAGGAAAAGGGAAGGTGCTCCAGTTGCGCGCCCTTAGCTCCTTCAGCCCCTGAAAGAGGCCGCTGTCAATTAGCAAATGATATCCGTCAATTGACAGCAGGTATTTTGAACCCGTGACCGTCCCGGCTGCTCCGAGAAACTGAATGTAATTTTCTTCTTGTGATGTCATATTCAAAATTTTTAAAGCGTAAAACTATGGAAAATTATTCAGATTAAAGGGAAATAATAATACTGTTTCTGAAAATGCCTTTATCGTTTCAGATAATATTGAGTACAGGTTTGGTAATAAAATACCGTTATGGATTTTCGGATTTATGTATTGATTTTAACAGCTCCTTCTTTTG
Organism: uncultured Bacteroidales bacterium; assembly: GCA_964408535.1. GTDB lineage: Bacteria > Bacteroidota > Bacteroidia > Bacteroidales > JAADJA01 > JAADJA01. The sequence goes on from CAYOZZ010000363.1 coordinate 3,724, forward strand.
AAGAACAATTTCGGGTAAAACAATCCTGTATTCCCTGTCGTCATCTCTTGAGTACCACCAGACAATGAAATTGACTTTTGCTTTACTAAACGCATATCCCGCATCTTTCCATTTTTCAAATTCAGCTCTGAATTTTTTGGAAAACTTCAATACAAATTTACGATTCATTGTTTTTAGTCTGTCTCCGTCTTCATTTGCAAAAAGTTCGTCACCTGCCGTAAGCTTTGCCGATACGTGCTGAATACCGGTTAATTTTGCAAATCCGAGATCAATATCCCTGTGTGTTAAATATAGTGATATTTCGGACGGATTTTCATATTTTCCGGTGATGTTTTTCCGTGTCAGGTTTATAACATCATATTTGTCGAAACAGTCTTGATTCGTATAGATAAACAGATTCGATTTTGCTCTTGTAATTGCCACATACACAACTCTTTTTTTCTCGTCACCTGTTAAATAAAAATCTTTTAACAACAGGAATACATTGTCGAATTCCCTTCCTTTGGCTTTATGCATTGTTGAAACGAGTACACCTCCGGTGCCATCGAAAATAAAGTCGCCGGTATTCATTTCACCGGCATAGGAGAGCCATTCGGAGCGAAGTTTTTGTTTGTAATTTTTTTCAAAAAATTCAATAATTTTTATTGCGAGAGGCATATTGGGCGAAGAGACGTAGTGTATTTGAAGGTCAAGTTTTGCCTCATCCCATAAATCGTTTGAAATAACCCCGAGGGAATTGCCGGTATCTTGTAAAACGGAATTTGAAAAACTTTTTACTTCATCAAGCTCACCTATTTTAAACTCATCGTACGACAATAGCAGTTTTGCCGGTATTTTTTCCGATTTCAATATGGAATTTATTACCGACGCCTCTTCATTGGTTGAGGTGAGTATGGCTGTAGTACCGGTGAGATTTTTTGAAATAATATCCTCGACAAGGGGTACAATAAGATTGCTGCCGGTAACTTTATTAATTTCAATCTCACCGTTTTCAATAGTAAACGGACGAATGGGATTTTTTTTAAGACGGTTTGAAATTCCTTTGACAAAAAGGTTTGCAAAATCCGTAATATTACTTTTACTGCGGAAATTTGTCAGCAATTCATAGGTTTTTGCGTTTAGTTCCTCCTTAAACCTACTCATAAACTTCACCGAGGAGCCTCTGAATTCAAAAATATTCTGGTCGTCATCTCCAACTGCAACAATTCTGATTTGACCTGCAATACGTGCTATTTCGGAAACCAAACGGTATTCATCTTCCGCAATATCCTGAAACTCATCAATAACCAGAACACTTTTGCCTGATATTTTTTCAAGCGGAACATCTCCGTTTTGTATCATTTCGAGGGTTTTTTCAATTATGTCTTCCGATTTTTCAAGACTTCCGAGTCTTCCGAGAAGGTTAAAACAGTATGAGTGATAAGTGAATATATCAATAAACCAGGCTGCTTCACCCATTAGTTTTTTAAGGCGTGCTTTAAACTCAAGCGCAGCTGCCCGCGAAAATGTAAGCATCAGAAACTGGTCGGGTTTTATATCTTCGAGCATAAGCATTGAAGCTATTTTATGTACCAGCACTTTTGTTTTTCCGCTACCCGGACCCGCTGCAACAAGAATTTTATTGCTATTATCGTCTTTTACTATCTGTAACTGCTCAGGCGAAAGGGTTCCGAACACCTGCCTGAATTTTTCGGGAGTAATTGGCCTTTTTATCTCCTTTTGCCTCTTTGGAAAATACTTCCCGATAAACTCACTGTTTGGCAGCTTGAAATAGTCGTTAACAAAATTTACCGAAAGCGTGTAGTTTAGTATCATCTTTTTTGCATATTCACCGATTATGTGAATTTGTTCCACTTTACCATCATAAAAAGTTTTCAGTTTATTGTAATCCTGTTTTGTGAATTGCTTCCGGTTGTTCATTGTCAACCGCTTAATATTCATTGGTTTATAGTATATTAAAAACCCTCCCTCCAGTTTTATGGCACCTATACCGTTAAGATAAAGAAGAGCCTTTTCGTAAACTGAAACTTTAAAAGTAAAACCGAACAAATCGGGCGAAGTTTCAATATTTTCACGTATTTCAAGAAGTGAGAATTTTAACAGATGATGTTCCTTGAATGTGGAATCGGTTTTTAGAAGACGGTTTTTTTTATCCGTCAGATATTTGATAATGGAACCGGCAAGTAACTGAATATTCAAAACCGTTTCGCCGAATACTTCCGGTTTTAATTTATACTTCACGGCATACATCATCGAATTGCGGTTTATCCTGTTGCGCAGTATAAAATTATTTATTTGCCAGAATCTTAATATCTCCATTAATATCTCAACAGTGCTGTTCAAACCTTTATCAAGAAGCTGAGTGTTTATCTCTTTCAGAAAGATGTTTTTCGGTTGTTTTTTCAGAATACGAAGAACCTCTTTTTCAATTTTGACGAACTCACCGAAAACCTTTTCCGCATTTGATTTCGATTTACCGGTGTCAATGTGTGCCGTAAGGTCTTTAGCGTCGCCGATAATTTTTTTGTTCCGCAAAACATTAATAATGTGGCATGTATCGTTATATGAGATACCGAGTGTATCGGAAAGGTAATCAACCTGTGTTTCGTCGTCCTTAATAATGCGCTGGATTATGCGTTGTGCATGAATTTTTTGTTCTTCGGTTAGATCGTCGGAGTCGCGTATAACTTCACCTGCGACATCAACATTTTTCACGAGAAAACTATCGGCAAAAACGCGCGGGGAGTTTTGACTCCTTTGCACCATTTCGGCATCTTCAAGTACGGCAACAGCAGTCGTTATACGGGTTTCGAGGTCGCGCATCTCACTGTCCCAACCGGCCGATTTTGCAATCTCAAGTGCCGATTTCGTTATTTTTTCCGACCTGTATCTTCCAAGACTTTTTATTGCCCGCCATACCTGCGAAATCTCCTTGTGATTCAACCTTGTATTGTAAAACAGACTGAAATGCTTGTTCAAATCGTTTTCGTCGAACAGTATGAAACAGTCGGCCCGGATGGAAGCATCCCTTCCTGCACGGCCTGTTTCCTGTATGTAGTTTTCAAGCGAATCGGGAATATCAAAATGGATAACGGTTTTTATGTCGTCTTTGTCAACACCCATTCCGAAGGCTGATGTTGCAACAATAATTCCTGCTTCGCCGGCCATAAAACTATTCTGGTTTTCGATTTTTGTTTTTATATCCATCTGACCGTGATAGGGTAAAGCCGTTATTCCTTCGCGTTGCAACTGAATTGACAGTTTCTCAACGGTTTTTGTACGCGAAACATAAATAATTGCCGGTTCTTCGGCATGCGAAAGTATTTTCAGCAGATTGTTAAACTTCTCCTCTTTACCGTTTGACGGAAAAATACTGTAACGCAGATTGGTACGTTTGCTTTCGGTTATGAATCCGGTAAGCTCCAAATCAAGTTTTTTCTTAAAATAACTCTTTATGTCATTAATCACCTGCGGTTTGGCAGTTGCAGTAAAACAGGAGACCGCTATTTCCCGTTTCAGACCTTTCAGCCGTATTAGTCGTGCGATAAAATCGCCGATATACAGATAGTCAACCCTGAAATCGTGGCCCCAGGCCGAAAAGCAGTGAGCTTCGTCAATCACAAACCGCGAAACGGCACGGTTTAATAATAGTTTTAGAATTGAAGGAGAACGTAGTGATTCGGGAGCGATATAAAGGATATGAGCTTCGCCTGTTTCTACCCTTTCAAAAGCCTCTTTACGTTCGATTGGCGAGAGCAGCCCGTTAATTGTGACGGCTCCCGTTATTCCGAAACGGGTTTCGAGGTTATCAACCTGGTCTTTCATTAACGATTGCAAGGGTGAAATAATAACGGTAAGTTCCCTGCCTGCTTCTCCTGCCATAAGCGCAGGTAACTGGAACGATAGTGATTTTCCGCCGCCGGTAGGAAAAATAGCAAGCAATGATTTGCGATTTAATGTGGCTTCGACAACCTGCTGCTGGAGAGGTATCTTCTCATCTTCCGAAAATTTTCTGAATTTTTCATAACCGAAATACCGTAAAAGAGCCTTCTCCGGATTAAGCATATTGTTGCAATATTTACAGCTTTTATCGCTACATCTGTGTTGACGCAATAAATACATAACCTCATTTATTTGAGGATATTTTTGCAATAACCAGGGAGGGCTAATTGAATCAACCCTGCCGGTAAGTATTAATGAAAGTGCATAGGACAAGGCAACAGGCTCATTATCAATAAATTCCTGTAGCGGTGAATTGATACATAATTTTCCGTCGAAGTGTTTTTTTATTGCAACTGTAATATTTTCAGACTCTTTTGAAAAACCTGAAATTTCAAAAAATGCTTCGAATCCGGGTTTATCTTTTAAAAGAGAGTAGTATATTCTTTTCAGTTGTTCGTCTGATTTTTTAAAAGCATTGTACTCATCAATCAAGAGTTTACGTGCAAGAATTGCGTCTGCAACCGGATTGTTCAATTCGCTTTCATCATCTGACAGTTTATAGTCTTTAATAAGTTTATGATAAGGCTTTTCGGAAAAAAGAAGCGCAGACAAAAAAAGTGTATCAACCGGTTTTTTTGATAAAAAGTGTTGATTTATACCGTTTTTCGACAACGCAGGGAGGTCGAAATCAATGATGTTATGGCCGCAAACTATTTCTGCTGATTTTGCAAAATCATAAAACTTTGCCACCGATTTATCACTGAATGAAACACCGTCAAGAACCGCCCCGATTTTTTCAATTTTGCGACTCTTTCTGTTTAGCTCAAGGTCAAAAAACAATACCTGGGGCATAATTCAATTATTATTTTTGCAAAAATAGTGAAAGCTGCGGACTTAAAGACTTTTACTTACTTATTTTGATTTTTTAATCTTTATCCCGATAAGCAAAACCACACTTGCAACAATAAAGGCCGGAATAAATGATGATTTGGCCTGAAATTGCCCGGGTGCGACAGTTCCATAAACAAAGAAAAACAGATTTACCGTAAAACCTGAAATAATACTGTAAATTGCAGCTATCCTGTATTTGTAAACGTCATCTTTAATAAGCGCCAGAAAGGTTACCGGAACAAAAATCACAATGGTTGCAATTCCCACAACCATCAAATCAACAATTTTCGGTAAAACCAAAGCCATTGCAAGGGCGGTTAGTCCGAAAACCACAGTTGCTATTCTTATCTGCCTGTAAACGTGCTTTTTATCCTGAAGGAAAGATTTTTTCCGCCATCCTGCAAAATCCCTGACCGCCGAAATCGAAACTAAGTTCAGGAAGCTGTCACCCGACGACATCAACGCCGACATCAGTCCTACGACTGCAAAACCGAGAATAAAATCGTTGCTGTGTCTTTCGATGAAAAGATAAGTTACGTCATTGGGATGTATGGTGTCGCCGAGGATAACACGAAGGGTCATTCCTACAAGAGGGAAAATTATATAGAACGGCAACATCCCCAGTCCGGAAATGATACTGACACGTTTTGCCGTTTTACCGTCCTTTGCCGCAAGAATCCTTTGCCAGAGGTCCATCCGTATCAGTACCGAAGGAGACAAAAACAGCGGTAAGGCAATAAGAAATGCCCAGCCGTAAAAGGTTCCGTTGAGCATATTTGCCGGTAGTTCGGAAAGGCGGCTTAATCCTTGGGAGTCGGAGTAAATTCCGGGAATAAATATGGCAATAATCATAAACACGATAATGATAAACTGAATCATATCGGTAATAATTACTCCCGATAATCCGGCAATGGCGGTATATCCTATAACCACAATACAGGCAATTATGGCTGCCGGTATATAATCAATGGTAAAGGCAAATTTCAGTAAAGCGGCCATACCCACAAACTGGGCGGCAAGCAGGAAGAAGAAGATAAAAACATTTGTGCCGCTCACTGCTGATGAGAAAAGGCGTGCAAATTTCGGATCGTCCGACCGGGTATATTTTTTATTGAGATATTGCGGAAAGGAATAGATTGACTCCCGGCGTCCGGTTTCATTCATTTTTGCTGCAAAATGCGACAAAATAAAAAATCCGATGACATAAGCAACACCGATACCGACAGCAGCAAACCCCGATTCATAGCCCATTGCCATCAACCCCATTGAAGTTCCCCCGCCGACAAAAGTAGCAAGGGTAGTTGCCACAAGCGGAAAGGTCTCTGTTTTTCGATTGTTGACAAGGTAATTCTCAATGTCTGCCGCTTTAACGTGCCGTAATGAAAGAAACAGAATTATTACGAGATAAACTGCAATCCAGAAAATAATCCAGGCCATAATAAACGATTAATTGAAATGAATAACAATTGCAAATGTAAGGATTTTCGTAAATAGCAAGTTACTGACCTGTTCATACCGTTTTTTGCTGAGATTAAGATTTCCGGTAAAACGCAACCTCAAATGACGAGATACAATAAATCAGTACAATTCCAGATATTCAAACCCGTTTCCGGTCCATTCGAGGAATCGTTCGAAATCCTTAAAATCAATAACGAGTGAAGCCGTATTGATATTAGGATGGAAACTGATTTTTTCAGATTTCCGGAGGTTTTTGTCAAGGAAAAGGTGCACGTGGTTTTCTTTATCGTTTATCAGCCCGAAGGGAGAAACCGAGCCGGGTTTTAATCCGAGATATTTAGCCATTCTTTTTTCGGAGGCGAAAGAGAGTTTTCCCTGTTTAAGTCTCTTTTCCAAATCGTGAATATTCAATGCTTGTGTATGTTCCAGAATGACAAGGTAATGCCTGTTTCCTTTATGATTTCTGAAAAAGATATTTTTACAGTGAGTAGCCTTCAGGTCAACCCAATATTTTTTTGCCTCCTCAATAGTCGGTGCGGGAGGGTGCTCGTAATATTCAAAGTTGATATTCAAATCGTTTAATACCTTATATAACTCTTGTTGTCCGTTCATATTCAATGTGTTACAAGTTTTTTGCATTACAATTTTGCAAATATATAATTTTTTTTATATTTTTGTGCAGATAAGAAAAGTACTCTGAAAAAGTATTATTAAACCTGAATTATGCGTGCAATATCATAATTGACAAAGGATTCCGTACAGGAGCGGTTAACACTAAACCGTGGTTGTCCCGTCGAATCCGTTAGTTCGTGAAATTCCAAATGCATAATGCGGGTTAAACCTATCGGAATAAACAGTTTTGTAATCTAAATCACTAAATTATGAAATCAAAAGTTTTATATTTAGCATTTTTAATGATTTGCTTTGTTTCATCTCAGCAGATTTTTTCTCAAATCACAATTACATTAAGTGATATTGAATATCAGAACGGGGAATACTACAAAATGTACAGTCGGGACGGTTCTATCTATATTGTTACCGGTTTGACAGGAAAGATAGGAGGTCCTTATACATGGGATTTCTCAACTGGTCCGACGGATTCGGATTACCTTTTTGAGTATGTACTACCTTCATCAACACCTTGTTCAGGAGATTTTCCATTGGCTACCGTTGTTGAAAAGAAAACAGGAGGCGGCGACCCGGCATATATGTATCTTGATTTTAAACCTGATACCGGCAGGGTAAACTATGGTGTTTGCCAACCTCCTACGCTACCGATTCCTTATGTTTTTAACCCTCCGATAGTTGATTTTACCGATCCTGTTGATTATATGGACAACTGGTCGGGAACTACTACTTTTGAGGCCGAAAGCAGCGGATTTGTTTTAGATGTAAATTACGATTTTAACGCATTTTGTAATGCTTACGGCGAAATTATTCTCCCAGACGGATTGGGAACATTTCCATGTTTACAGGTTGACTATCTCGAACATTATAAGTTTTATTGGTCGGGAATACTTATGCAGGAATCTTATATCCGTTCATATTATTGGATTATTCCGGAGGCCGGAATTGCAGTGATTATTTCATCTGAGGAAGGCTCGGTCCCACCTCCTGTTGCTTTCGATTATTCAAATGTTTTTAGCAGGATGTATGAGAGTTCAAAATTAATACAGTCAAATGAATTTAATCTCGACCTGACCGTATTCCTTGAAGGTGCCTTTGACGGTAATACCGGAATGATGGGAACATCACTGAATCCCGGTGTACTGCCTTTATCCCAGCCCTTTAATATTTCACCTTGGAATTACCCGGGTACAGAGTCGGTAACATCTATTCCTTCCGTTGATATTGTTGACTGGGTTTTGATAGAACTACGTGATACAACGAGTGCGGAATTTGCCGGTTCTTCGACAAGAATAGCACGGCAAGCGGCATTCCTGCTAAATGACGGTTCTGTTGTGGGGATGGATGGTACAAGTATGCTTCAGTTTGATGTTTCGGTATCTGATAATCTTTTTGCAATTGTCTGGCACAGAAACCATCTTGGTGTGATTTCTTCAAATTCTCTGACAGGAATAGGCGATGTTTATGTTTACAATTTTTCAAATGGTGCGGATAAAGCTTTAGGAGGCAGTTCGGCGCAAAAGCAATTGGATACCGGAATATGGGGTATGATTGCAGGCGACAGTAATGCAGACGGGATAGTTGAAATATCGGATATTGAAGACAGATGGAATTATTCAGCAGGAGCAAAAGGATATTATCCCTCGGATTTTAATTTGAACATAGAGGTTAACAATCCTGACAAAAACGATTTATGGTATATTAACCTCGGTTCTCAATGCCATGTTCCGGATTAGCGGATTATGCTGCCGACTTTTTAATAATATCCAATCCCAACATACCCGACCCAGTGGTGGTCGTGGGCGGGAGCGGTAACACCCATTCCGATATCTTCGACTTCGAGTTGCGGATGGTCAATGCTGTTTGCATAGCCTATGGCTGTTCCCATTAATGATTCTTCGCTGTTTAGTGCATTCAGATTGTAAGCGGTAAGCAGACCGAGTGGGACCGAATATCTTCCGCACCAGGTCCATTTATACATCCTGAAATCGTCTTTATCAACTGTTTCTTTATTAAAATTTTCAATTCCTTCAGGAGAAAGCGGCCCTGAAATGGTCTTCATTATCTCATACTCGTGAATTTTTGTCTTCTCATTGGCTTTACACCCCGTACCGTTAAAGGCAAAATTTTCGCCTCCCCAGTCCTCATCACCATAATGAACGGCATCAGTCGAAATAATTATTGCAAAGTCCTTACCCCATTGCCAGTTCCTCTTTTTTACGGATTTATTGATTGCCCTTGCAAGCGGTTCGGCAATTTTTTTCATAGTTTTAAACGACATATACGGAACAAGAATGGATACAATTTCAACATCTTTGTTGTAATACTGAAGAAACGGAATTATCGCCTCAACCGAATGCTCGATTTTTTGCATCGAATCATTAACCTCATAAATACCCATAGGAAGTTGTTTGATAATATCCTCACGAATACCGGAAACTTTAACATTTCCGTAAGGCTCTTTCCAATAGTCGTAACTGTCGAAAATAATTTTGTCTTCAAGGTTAAGTTTTTTGGCTTTATGTGCCACACCGAAAAAAATAACGGTTTTTGCCTTAATATTTTTCAGAACGGCCGGATACATATATCCGACATAAGCATAATCATCGTGCGGCGAAATGGCAACCTTCCATCCCGACGGTGCGATTTTCGAATAAACCAGCTTGTCATCCAAAGCTTTTCCCTGGTCACGAAGAATTCGTTTCATTATACTATCCATCTGCCGGTCATATTGCGCAAAACCGATTGTATCAACAGGTTGCCTTATGGTAATCTTGTCGCTTTTCTTTTCGGTTGTGTTATTACATCCCGAAAGAAAAAGTAAGACTATCAGGAATCCGCTTAATAAAGATATAGTTCGTTTCATATTATTAAATTTTCATTATGCAAACATACAAATAGTACAATAATTGTAACTTTGAATTTTGAAATAATTTCCCGAATTATCATAAAAATGAGTAAAGTTCGAAAAATCACCGTATTAGCGTTAATTATAATTGTCCCGCTTGGGTTTTACACGAAATTTTATTCCGGGCCTGCTCATATATGGGTTAATAATTCACTCGGAGGTTTTTTTTATGAAATATTCTGGGTTTTGCTGTTTTCCATTCTATTACCGAAAGTCAGGCCTGTAATAATTGCAATGGCTGTTTTCTTTGCTACTTGCACTTTGGAATTTTTACAACTGTGGCATCCGCCCTTCCTGCAAATTCTTCGCTCGAATTTTATCGGAAGAACAATTCTCGGAAACTCATTTAACCTGATGGATTTCCCGTATTATATCGCCGGCAGTCTTACCGGATATTTGATTTTGAAAATAATAAAAAAAAGATATTTATTGTAAAATCATTGTCAAAATGACATTTCAGGAAAATGATTTCCAAAATAAAACTGTCATTTTTTATCCGTTTTAACACTCTTTAACTGTCATTTTTTCGTTATAACCATTTGGCATTTAGATTGTTAATGGTTGGGCGAAAAAAAAGTAAAAATAAAAATGAAAGGAGGATTGAGCTATGAAACTGATCAAAAGAAGTGATGACTGGGGTCTTCCATCGGTATTTGAAGACTTTTTCGGTAAAGACCTGTTTAATTTGCCGTCTGTTGTAGCTGCTGGAACATCAGTGCCGGCTGTAAATATTCTGGAATCGGACAATGATTTTCAGGTTGAAGTGGCAGCGCCGGGGATGAACAAAAAAGATTTTAAAATTGATCTTGATAACAATGTACTGACAATTTCTTCGGAGAAAGAGGAGAAGAAAGAGGAGAAAGATAAAAAAGGCAATTACACTAAGAAAGAGTTTAGTTATACATCGTTTGAACGTTCATTCACACTGCCCGATTCGATTGACCAGGATAAAATAGCAGCCTCTTACAAAGACGGAGTTTTGAGAATCACGTTACCTAAACGTGAAGAAGCTAAAGTTAAACCGGCAAAAACTATTAGCATCTCATAAACGAGAGATGGGGCCGGGGAAATCCCGGCCTTTTTTATTAAAAGTTCGGGTTTTGTCCCGTAAGTTTTCTGATGAATTTTAAGTTTAAAAACGAAAGGAGGTATTGGCTATGAAAAGGATATTGTTTTTGCTGTTGATACCGTTTTTGTTTTCGGGTTGCAGCGACGCACAAACAGCGGGAAATAAAAAAGATAAAGAGAAAGCTCCCGTTGTAACTGAAAATACTCCTAAACCGAAGGTTGATATCAAAGTAAACAAGGTTTTTGATGAAAACGGGAATCTTGTGAAATACGATTCAACTTACGTTTGGTCTTATTCAAATATTAAAGGCGATTCGGTTACGGTTAATGCCGATTCGGTTTTATCGGAATTCAGACCGTTTATTAATGACAGGTTCCCCGATTTCAAAACACCGGATTTTAATGACTTTATGTTTAGCGATTCCTCTTTTTACAGGAATTTCTTTTCACCCGACTATTTTTATGACAGGTGGCAACAAAGCCTGAAAGAGTCGGAAAGAATGTTCAGAGAGATGGATTCGCTTAAAAACTTGTTCTTTCAACAAAACTATCCGGGGTTGCAAAAACCGGAAAAGGAGAAATAAAACAGGTTTTTGTGCATAAAGGAGGATTTGTAACATACAGGAACCTGATGACCGGAGTTAAGTAAATTCAGGCAATCCGGAAATTCGTAAGAGGCGGGTTTGTATTAAGCAAACCCGTTTTTTTTATCTCCTGATAACTCCGGGTGCACATTTAATTTGTATTAATTAGTGGGTGAAAATTCCTGCACTATCTTTTTAATCCGTTTAATCCATTGGTTCGAGAAACTCCTGATACATAAGGCGGGTTAAAAATCCCCAATATCGTTTTTATCAATATTTGAACTTTGTCCGTCTAAATTGAAATCTCCGTTCAGGTAGCCGCTTTTGCCTGCGTGCGGTTTCCATATATCTATAATATCGTCAATGTTGATATCTCCGTCAGCATTGCCGTCACCGGCTTTCATTCCCCAAATACCCGGAGCTATCTCTTTCTGGGCAGATATCCCGCCGAATGCTTTTCCTGCAGGCGTTGTAAAGTCATACTGGTAAATACCGTTGGTCTTTACCACTCCGGCAGCCGACATTACAGCACAATGATTTCTATGTCTGATAACAATAAACAGCGAGTCGGCTATTCTCACGTCGAAAGTGAGGTTTGAAACCCCGTCAATATCTTTAATAAAACCGTTATCAAGAATAAAACCGGCTTTACGTGCAATAATGGTGGATTCACCCGCTAACTCTGCTCCGGGAGCATCCCGCAATTCAATCAAAATCCAGTCAACTGCACCGGCAGGAATTGATGTAACAGATTCAGTACCGGTATAGTTCCAGGGGGCTGTATCGAAAGGCTGGGTAAAAGGAAGAAGTGCAGAGTCCGACAGAGATGTATTCATATCAACGCCGTTAAAAGGTCCTTCAAGAAAAGCTTTTATTTCAGTTTCAACGATGTCATACGTATAGACTTTTATACACAGGTCGGCATCAAATCCCGTTCCCAGTCCGATTGCTTCCCACGGTCCGTTTTCCTCTCTTGTCCAGCACATACCCGATTCAATATCAGGGTCGCTGTAGCCTTCATCATATCCTTCGGAGGCAATAGGGAAATCACAGCCCGGTGAGCTGTATTTAACCTTCACATAAAAATCATCCCCTTCCTCTATTCTTAAAGGTTCTGGAAAATCTATCTGCCGGAATCCCGGATAATTGCAATATTTTGCCGGAATAGCTTTCAAAAGACCTGTCAGGTTTGTTCCGTCAAAATCATCATATACTTCAACTGTAAGAGTTGTCCCGAAAGAAACGGTGTATGTCCCGATCCTTGTAATAATTTCATCACCGGCAGCAACATACTTTATCAAACCGTAAGCAACGGAATCTTCATAACCGATAAAGGGCCATCCGCCTATTTCATCAATCTGGTAAATGTTCATTTCAGTATCCCACTCTTCCCTTACTGGCCAGATGGCGTTATATTTCAAAACAAGGGTATCCTGATACGAAATATAAAAATATCCGTCTTCACCAAACCCTGTTCCGTACTGGTTTTTACAAATCCAGGCTCCGTTTCCGCAGGCAGTTGTGACGGTATCGTTCCAGCCTACTATTGCAATCGCATGGGTAGTTGTTCCAGGCCCCTGATAGCAATATGTCAAATGGCCGTTAATCCACTGATATCCTTCTGAAACCGACCTGTAAGTGTTGTAAACGGCTCCCTGTGTCATAATTGTTTCTTTAAAAGCATCATGGTCTTCTGGCAGGTAGTGCGATTCCGGAATATATGCAGCAGGTGTGAAACTGCCCGTACACGACTGGTTTGCAGGAACCCACGGGTCGTCGGTCTCGGTAACAGGCCCCGAACCTCTTACAAGATAGGCAGTTGACATAAAATGATGTCCCCACTGACAAGGGTCGAGTTCATATCCGCTGCAGTTTTTAAGATTGTTTTCCGAAAGGTCGTTATCACCGAGTCCCATAATTTTCCAAACCGATTCCATTGAGCCGTAAGTGGCAAAAGCCCAGCAAGCACCGCAACCCGACTGGTTTTTTACTGAGGTCAGAAGTGACGAACCTCCGGGACCGGCATTTCTCATATCGTAAACGACCGGAAAATCCTTTGGCGATGAGCCCTTTTTGGCTTCAAAATAGTTTTTGAAACTGAGAACAGCAGGAGATGGTGCGGCAAATATGTCACCTGCACCGTTTTTGTAATCTTCTATAAATTTAATATAATCAGGGTTTGCAGGAGCTTTTCCGAGTTTTGTCTGAGAATGTGAAAAACAAAAGCTCATTAACATAAAGGATAAAAATATAGTTTGTTTCATAGTATGACAGGATAATTACGTTTAAGCAATAAATTAAATATCGTAATTGCTAAGATATACTTAAAATCTTAACCTTTTGTTACAATATATAATTGTAATTGAAAAACATAAACTTAAACCCGAACCCCAGTGCACAAATCTCCGGATGACAGCTTTATGCAGGTGAGGGGTAAATAAAATAGAAAAATTCATATTTATTCATTGATAATAAAGTAATACGAACAGCTCAGGGGATTAAGGGGTGAGTCGGGAAAGCCATACAATCAATTCCTCGGAAATTTCTTCTCCTTATCTTCAATAGGTTGACTTGAATTCAACCGTTCAACACCTGTGGCAAAATATTTAGTATCTCCGCGCCAGGGAACGGCAATATAGCGCTGATAATAATGCAGATTCACACGCTTTCCCGAAAGTGCCGCATCATTTAGCTCCTTTATAAGTTCGGGATGTCCTTTTTCAATGGAAAAGGTGAAAGTTTCATTGACAAGATTACTTGATTTATTTATTGCGCCAAATGTTTCCAGGTTCATTTGTCCCTCCCAGGTCTTGAAAATAGCACCTTTTTTACTCACCTTCATAATGATACCGGCACGTGTTCCCTCACTGTATTTACCGAAATATAGAAATGTCAGAACACCAAATCCTAAAATTATGATTATCAGAAATATCCTTTTAATAATTTTCATCTTAATAAATTTAATTGTAACGCAACAAAAGTACGACATTTTTTATTCTATCTTTGTCAATAATCTTGAAACGTAAATTTTGTTTTATGAAAAAGTCGGTTGTTAGTTTGTTCATTCTTTTGTTTGCTGTAAACGAAGTTTTTTCCTGTACGAATCTAATCATCACCAAAGGCGCTTCCGCCGACGGTTCCACAATGCTGGTTTATACAAATGACGGTGAATGGTTGTATCGTTTAAGTCTGACTGAATCGTCCGGTTATCCTGAAGGAACATACATAAAATATGGAGACGACAGTATTCCGCAATCCACTCATACAAATAAAGTGATTGGTTTTCAGATGAATGAATATCAGGTTGCAATAGGAGAAACAACATTTACCGGAAGGGAAGAATTATGGGACAAATCGAAACCGTTAAAATACTGGAATTTAATGCATCTTGCACTTGAAAGAGCAAAAACGGCACGTGAAGCCATTGATGTAATTACCCGGTTAGTGGAGAAGTACGGCTATGGCAGCGAAGGTGAGTCCTTTTCGATAATTGACCCCGATGAAGCCTGGATACTCGAAATGATTGGCACGGGAGGCAAAGGGGGCGCCATTTGGGTCGCAATGAAAATACCTGACGGGTATATTTCGGCCCACGCCAATATGGCCAGGATAGGAGAGTTTCCGCTTGATGACCCTGAAAATTGTGTTTATTCTAAAAATATAGTCTCATTTGCAATTGAAAAGGGATATTTCGACCCTGACGATAAAATTCCTTTCAGATTTAATAATGTGTATAATCCGCCATCTCCCGACAGATTGAAATATTGCGAAACGAGGGTATGGAGTCTCTTCTCAAGAGCTGCACCCTCACTTAATCTTTCAACCGATTATTGCAGAGGGGTTCAGGGTGCAGAGCGTTATCCGCTTTGGATAAAGCCGGATAAAAAGCTGGCACTTCAGGATGTATTCGACTTGATACGCGATCATTACGAGGGAACGGAATTCGATATGACAAAAGGAATAGCAGCAGGGCCGTTCGGCTCTCCGTTCCGTTGCAGGCCGCTCTTCTGGGAGACGGACTCGGCAAAATATTCCTGGGAAAGGCCGGTTTCATCATACAATACCGCTTTTTCATTTGTTGCTCAGGCACGAAACTTTCTGCCCGACGGTGTCGGCGGTATTGTGTGGTTCGGTGTTGACGAAACATACACAACCTGCTATGTGCCACTATATTGCGGAATAAGTGAAATCCCGGAACCATTCACAAAAGGCGATATGAAAAAATTCTCCTGGGATTCGATGTGGTGGGTTTTCAATTTTGTTTCGAATTATATAAACCTTAGATATTCGTATATGATAAAAGACCTGCAGGAAGTGCAAAGTGAACTGGAGAATAAGTTCATTTCGGAACAGGACTCCATAGTTTCCTTAGTTAAAAATCTATATCCCGAACATCAGTCGCAAATCCTTACGGAATATTCGGCAAATGCAACCGGTCTTGTTCTCCGTCGCTGGATTGAGCTTGGAGAGCATCTGATAACAAAATATAACGACGGATATATCAAAAATGATAAAGGACATCCCGAACAGGCAGGATATCCCGAAGAGTGGAAAAGGGAGGTTATCAAAAGCAATCCTGACAAATACAGGATACCCGACTGGAATAAAGAGGGGAATATTATTGATACACCCTATTAAAATTTTATTTTTTATGTCAATTCTTAATTTATTTAGATATATCTTTGCAATCCAAATAATTAATTAGATTAAAAATGGCAGAAACACCGACAAAACCAGGTTCAACTCCGGCAGCGCCGCAGAAAAAATCAGTCTCGAAAGGAGCGATTATTTTAATAATATTGCTGATAATTGCAATTGTTGGAATATTAATATGGTTCTTACCGAAAAAAGCCGAATACACTGCACTAATTAAAGAAAAAGAGCAGGAAAAAGTCGAATTGCAGTCGGAACTGAATAATCTCCTTGCAGAACACGAAAGTATTAAGGCAAAATATGGCGAACTCTCGGATTCTCTTGCTGTTAAAGACAGTATTATCCAGGCAAATGCCGCTGAAATAAAGCAACTTCTGAACTACAAATGGGAATATCGTAAAGTAAACAAGAAACTGACTTTATTACGGAAGATTACACAGGGATATGTCCATCAGCTTGATTCGCTTTACACTGTAAACCGCGACCTCAAAGAGGAAAATGAGAAGATAAGGCAGCAATATTCACAGGAGCAGGAGAGAACGAGAATACTGGCTAAGGATAAGGAACAGTTAATTGAGAAAGTTTCGGAAGCATCTGTTCTTAAGGCATATAACGTTACTGCAACCGGAATCCGTTATACGGGAAGCGGAAGAGAGAAAACAACCGATAAGGCCAAAAAGGTTGAAAAAATAAAAGTTTGTTTTACAATAGGTGAAAATAAACTTGCCAAACCGGGAATTCATGCTATCTATATGCAAATTATCAGGCCTGACAACGTTACGGTAACTCAGAAAATTGACGGACCTTACACTTTTGAATTTAACGGCCGGCAGATTGAATACACAACCAAAAAGGAGATACAATATAAAAATGAAGATACCGACCTGTGTCTGTTTTGGGCGAAGAAAAACAAAACCGAACCTGCGATGGTCGGGATGTATAAAGTCAGAATCTTTTCCGACGGATATGAAATCGGACAGGCTGCTTTTGAATTGAGGTAAAGTTTCGAAAAATTAATAAAACCGGCAGAATCATTTGCCGGTTTTTTTTATTGGGATTTCTAATCCTGCGGATATTTGGTTCGGGAATATTGACAGTACAAAAATGAATGCCACTAAGGCACTAAGGCTCAAAGGTTCACAAAGTAGCGTGTTTTATATATTTCCAAGCGTGGACGCTTGGAACATAGGTGAAAAAAATAGAAGTGAAATGAGAAAGCAACCGAAAAACGGACTATCCTTAACAAGCTGGGATTAT
>CAYOZZ010000364.1:0-19478 GCA_964408535.1 uncultured Bacteroidales bacterium
CTATAGGTGCAACAGGCAGAGAAACAGTTCAATTCGCCATAATGCCGGCATACAGCAGTCATCTGGAGATTGCGTTTTTGTCTGTGTTTATGTTTATGAAGCCGGTATGGTTATTAGGTTAGGTTTATGGAGGATGACGTACCTGACCATAAACGATATCCCATACCGGTTTCCTTGCCATAGCCTCAAACCTCAATTAGTGTAAATTCGTGAAATTTGTGGGCTCTCACCTATGTTACCCATCTAACTCTCCCCTGCCGGGGAGACTATTGAGAGGACAGTACGTTTTAGGATACTTTCTCGTTATTCTGGCAAGCTATTTCAGGATAAGACCTTCTCACTTCTACTGCCGCTCTTCCCTCTCCTTTCTCAACATCCGTAGCTTTAACGAAGGATTGTGAGGAGAGTTCCGATAGCTATCGGAAAGGGTGAGGTGATTTTACTTTTTCATTATTATCAATGAATAAAAATATGAATTCTTTTATTTTATTTACCCCTCACCTTTATCCTCTCCCTTGGGGAGAGGAAAGAGCTGTGGAGCGACACCTTTATCCTCACCAAGGAGAGGAAAGAGTCTTGGAGTGGCACCTTTATCCATTCCCTATGGGAGTGGAAAGAACAGAGGAGTGGCACTTTAATCCACTCCCTGAGGGATGAACGGAGTTGCAAACAGGGCGTGCCTCCGCAAATCTCCTGATGACTATAGGTGCAACAGGCAGAGAAACAGTTCAATTCGCCATAATGCCTGCATACAGCAGTCATCTGGAGATTGCGTTTTCGTCTGTGTTTATGTTTATGAAGCCGGTATGGTTATTAGGTTAGGTTTATGGAGGATGACGTGCCTGACCATAAACGATACCCCATACCGGTTTCCTTGCCATAGCCTTAAACCTTAATCGGTGTAAATTCGTGAAATTCGTGGGCTCTCACCTATGTTGCCCCTCTAAATCTCCCCTGTCGGGGAGACTCACATATGTTCCAAGCGTCCACGCTTGGAAATATATAAAATACCCTCCTTCGTGAGCCTTTGAGCCTTAGTGCCTTAGTGGCATTTATAGTCCCGTAACGTACCTTTTATTTTTTTGCCACGAAGGCACGAAGAAGCACGTAAGTCTCAGGGCTGTTCCGAATTTTCGAATCCCGAACTAAATATATACAGGATAGGACCGTGTGACAGCTCTTTTTCTTTTGATGCCGCTTTGGGATTTACAGGTGGTATCTCTTTTCAATACAACATTTCCTGATTATTTTTTTAAGGATAAATATTTCTTATGGTGATATCAGTCGAAAAAACAACTCTTTGTCTCTTTTTGCCGGAGTGGCTTATAGGTTTGGAATGAGCGCTAATTAGTATTAATCAAGTAGTGAAAATAATAAAAAGCGGCAATTATATCCCGAATAGTTTTTTCTCATTCTTAAACATTTATAACTGTTTTCTGTTATTTGTGAAATCGTTTTTTTATTTTTTTTGCAAATGTGTGTAAATTTTATTTCAATATTTCAGTATTTATTTGTAAAATTGCACCCGTTTTAAAAAAGTAAAATTAGATAATCAAATTATTATAAAACAGAACGATAACATCAGGATGCGAAGTTCACTATTTTTAACAATTCTTTTTTCTCTGGCATTTTTAATCTCTTTCGGTTCGGATGAGACCCGGCTAAAGCACGATGAAGAGGTTGTAGCCGAAGGAGAACTGAATACGGGAGCGATGATTATTGATCATATCATTGATCATCACGATTGGCATATTATGGATATTGGTCACACACATGTAACAATTCCTTTGCCTGTGATTTTAATTGACAATGGCAAGCTTGTCGTTTTTATGTCAAGTAAGTTTGAGCATGGACATGCCACTTACAAGGGTTATAAACTTGAAACTTCCGGCCCCAACAAAGGAAAGATAGTGAATACCGAAACGGGAGAAATTCCGCTTGATTTGTCGATTACGAAAAATGTACTGGCACTTTTTATCAGTATTTTTATTCTGCTTTGGGTATTTATTTCCATTGCAAACCGTTACAAGAAGAATCCGAATACTGCGCCCAAGGGTATGCAGTCGTTGCTTGAGCCGCTGATTATTTTTATCCGTGATGATATTGCAAAAGCATCAATAGGTGAAAAAAAATATGAGAAGTTTATGCCTTATCTGCTGACGCTTTTCTTTTTTATCTTTTTCAATAACCTGTTCGGGTTAATTCCGTTTTTTCCGTTTGGCGCCAACCTGACGGGAAATCTGGCAATTACGGGGGTGATGGCTGTTTTTACGTTCGTAATAACAACCTTTATCGGGAACAAAAATTACTGGGTACATATAATTAATACACCCGGAGTTCCATGGTGGTTGAAAATTCCTGTTCCGTTGATGCCGGTTGTTGAGATTATGGGAGTATTTACAAAGCCGTTCGTACTGATGGTTCGTCTCTTTGCCAATATGTCGGCAGGACACATCATCGTTCTCGGTTTTATAGGTTTGATATTTATTTTCGGGAAGATTAATGTCGGACTTGGATACGGTGTTTCGGTAGTTTCAGTCGGTTTTTCAGTGTTTATGATTATTCTCGACCTGCTTGTATCATTCATTCAGGCGTATGTTTTTACACTGTTGTCGGCACTTTACTTCGGAATGGCTACAGAAGAACACCATTAATTTTGGGATGGTAACAGAAATAAAAATTCATTATTCATTTAAACAATTATTATTATGACACTTTTAGCGATTTTATTACAAGCTGCGGCAGGAATCGGGTTTGCCAAGATGGGAGCCGGTATCGGAGCCGGAGTAGCAGCAATCGGTGCCGGTATCGGTATCGGACAGATCGGTAAAGGCGCTGTTGAATCTATTGCCCGTCAGCCGGAAGCTGTAGGTGATATACGTTCGAATATGATCGTAGCGGCAGCTCTTATCGAAGGTGTTGCATTTTTTGCTATTGTTGTTTGTTTGTTAATTCTCTTCTTGTAAGAGCAAACAGGCATTTCCATTATGTTCCGGCGGTTGGCCGGAACATAATGGTTTTTAAAAAAGATTTAAATTATTTAATAATTAATATAGTTTGAAATGGAATTAATACAACCCGGTATAGGATTGATTTTTTGGATGACACTTTCATTTTTTATTGTGATTTTCATCCTGAAAAAATTTGCATGGAAACCTATCCTTAATGGATTGAAGGAGCGAGAAAAATCTATTGAGGAGGCTCTGAATGCAGCCGAGAAAGCCCGTGAGGCAATGAAAAACCTCAAGGCCGACAATGAAAAACTGCTTCAGGAAGCAAAGGAAGAGCGTGACAATATTTTGAGAGATGCCCGTAAAATGAAGGAAAACATTATAACGGAAGCAAAAGAAAAAGCTCAGGCTGAGGCTAACAGAATAGTTGAAGGAGCTTTGGTTACAATTGAAAATGAGAAAAATGCAGCTGTTCACGACCTTAAAAATCAGATTGCGACTCTCTCAATTGAAATTGCCGAGAAAATCCTGAAAGAGGAGCTTAAGACGAAAGGTAAACAAAAAGAGCTTATTGATAAACTGATAAGCGAAATAAAATTTAATTAATCATCCTTACATTCCGAATATGAAAGGAAAAATTTTAGCATCGAGATACGCAAAAGCGGTTTTTGAACTTGCTCTGGAGAAAAAACTTCTCAGTGATATTAATAATGATATGAAACTCATTGACAGTGTCACCGGGGAAAGTAAGGAGCTGATGACCCTTCTGCGTAATCCGGTTCTTAAACCAAAAAAGAAAAAAGCTGTTCTGAAGGCGATTTTTGAAAACAAGATACATCCGGTAAGTCTGAAATTCCTGTTTATTCTCACTGAGAACGGGCGTGAGTCATATATCAGGGATGTGGCGGAAGAATTTCAGGAGCTTTATAATGAATACAATAATATTATTAAGGCAAAACTGACTACGGCAGTTGAAATTGATACCGATGTAATGAAAAGTGTAATCAATCTGCTTGAAAAGCAAACAAAGGCAACCATTGATTTGCAGGAAAAAGTGGATGAAAACATTATTGGCGGCTTTGTGCTTGATTATGATGATTACCGGTATGATGCAAGCATAAGGCATCACATCAAGAAATTAAAGAAAGAATTTGATTCTAATTTATATATAAAAGGATTTTAATTACGAAAAACAGACAAAGATGGCAGAAATAAAACCAGCTGAAGTATCAGCGATACTCAGACAACAATTATCAGGTTTTTCAGATAAGACCCAACTTGAAGAGGTGGGTACAGTTTTACAAATAGGTGACGGTATTGCAAGAATTTACGGATTGTCGAATGCTCAGTCCGGTGAGCTTATTGAATTTGAGAAGACCGGACTAATGGCAATTGTGATGAACCTTGAAGAGGACAATGTCGGAGTTGTTCTGCTTGGCGATGCTACAGGTATTATGGAGGGCGATAAAGCCAAACGTACTAATAAAATCGCCTCAATAGGTGTTAGCGAGGGAATGCTCGGAAGGGTAATTAACACACTTGGTGAACCGATTGACGGTAAAGGTCCGATTGAGGGCGAAAGAGTTGATTGCCCGCTCGAAAGAAAAGCTCCCGGAGTTATCTATCGTCAACCTGTTAACGAGCCTCTCCAGACAGGTATTAAAGCAATTGACGCAATGATTCCTATCGGAAGGGGTCAGCGTGAGCTGATTATCGGCGACCGTCAGACGGGTAAAACGGCTATTGCTATTGACACTATAATAAATCAGAAGCAATATTACGATAAGGGTGAACCTGTATATTGCATTTATGTTGCCGTAGGGCAAAAAGGTTCTTCCGTTGCAAACATACAGAAGGTGCTTGAGGATGCAGGAGCAATGGATTATACGATAATCGTATCGGCAACGGCTTCAGACCCCGCTGCAATGCAGTTTTACGCTCCTTTTGCAGGTGCTGCTATCGGAGAGTATTTCAGGGATACAGGCCGTCCGGCTCTGATTATCTATGACGATCTTTCGAAACAGGCTGTTGCTTATCGTGAGGTTTCGCTGCTACTTCGCCGTCCGCCGGGACGTGAGGCATATCCGGGTGATGTCTTCTACCTGCACTCAAGACTGCTTGAGCGTGCCGCAAAGATTATCAACTCCGATGAAATAGCAAAAAATATGAATGACCTGCCTGAATCGCTTAAACCTGTTGTGAAAGGCGGAGGTTCGCTTACCGCTTTGCCTATTATCGAAACACAGGCCGGTGACGTTTCGGCATATATCCCTACAAATGTTATTTCTATTACCGACGGCCAGATTTTCCTTGAGACAAACCTGTTTAACGCCGGTGTTAGACCTGCTATTAACGTTGGTATTTCGGTATCAAGGGTCGGAGGTAATGCTCAGATTAAGGCGATGAAGAAAATTGCCGGTACTCTGAAACTTGATCAGGCACAGTTCCGTGAACTTGAGGCCTTTGCAAAATTCGGCTCTGACCTTGACGCTTCAACACTTGCAGTTCTTGATAAAGGTAGAAGAAATGTTGAAATTCTGAAGCAACCGCAATATGCTCCGGTTCCTGTTGAAAAACAGATTGCCATAATTTATTGCGGTACGAAAGGTCTGCTTATGGATATTCCGGTTGAGAGAGTCCGTCTGTTTGAAGAGGAGTATCTGAACTTCCTCGACACAAAACACAGGGATGTTCTTGATACATTACGCCAGGGTGTACTTAATGACGAAATTTTGAAAACTCTTGAAGATGTTGCAAAGGACCTGAGTAAGAAATATACAAAGTAGTTTGCGACTTAAAATGAAATTTTAATAAACAAATTTAAATAGATGGCCAGTTTAAAGGAAGTAAGGACACGAATAGCATCTGTAAAATCAACACAACAGATAACCAGCGCTATGAAAATGGTTGCGGCGTCGAAGTTGCGTAAGGCTCAAAATGCCATTCTTCAGATGCGTCCTTTTGCTGCCAAATTGCAGGAACTGTTACGTGACCTATCCGCAAGCCTCGACGGCGCAGATGATAACAGCGTTTACTCCGTACAAAGAAATCCTGACAAAGTACTGTTGATTCCGATAACTTCAAACAGAGGATTGTGCGGTGCTTTCAATGCAAATGTTATTAAGGCGACAAATGTTCTTATTGAAGAGAAGTATGCTGAACAAATGAGTGCCGGAAACCTTAGCCTGATTACCATCGGTAAAAAAGCTTCGGAATTTTTCGGGAAACGCAATTTTAATATTCTGAGTGTTGAGGATGAAATATTCAATAATCTGACATTTGAAAATGTTGCGGAAATCTCAAACAGAGTTATGGAGATGTTCGCCAACGGTGAATACGACAGGGTTGAGCTGATTTATAACCAGTTTAAAAATGCTGCAACACAAATTATGGTTACTGAGCAGTTTTTACCGATTGAACCTGTTGAAGCCGAGGATGGTGACGGTAAAAAGGAAAATATTGACTATATCTTTGAGCCGAGTGAGGAGGAGATAGTAATTGACCTTATCCCCAAATCGTTAAGAACGCAGTTTTATAAGGCAATTCTTGATTCCAATGCTTCCGAGCACGGCGCGAGAATGACAGCTATGCATCAGGCAACGGATAATGCAACCGAACTGCTTAAAGAACTTAACCTCGCTTATAACAAAGCCCGTCAGGCTTCAATTACCAATGAGATACTTGAGATTGTAAGTGGTGCTGAAGCTTTAAAAGGATAATCGGATAATCCACTCATAAAATATTTTCGGTATGATCGCAAAAAAAGTAGAAAAGGCACTGGTAAATCAGATTAAACTTGAGGAGCAGTCTTCAAGAATTTATATGGCAATGGCCTCCTGGTGTGAAGTAAACGGCTTTCCGGGAGCAGCCAAATTTCTGTACACTCACTCCGACGAGGAGAGAATGCATATGACCAAACTTATCAAGTACGTTAACGACAAGGGTGGTTATGCCGTATTGCAAAGCCTTGAAATGCCCGACGATAAGTTTGAAAGCCTTCTTGACGTATTTGAAAAAATTTTGAAGCACGAGGAGTTTATTACCGAATCAATCAACAAACTTTACGAGATAGCTTTTAAAGAGAGGGATTACACAACGAGCCAGTTTCTGCAATGGTATATCGAAGAGCAGATTGAGGAGGAGAGTATGTTTAAAGGTATCCTTGATAAATTCCGTCTTGCAGGAAACCAGACAGGTGGCCTTTTTCATCTTGATAAGGAGCTGGAGGCACTCTCTGTTGTTGCTCCTCCCGCCGAAGGAAATTAACCCGAATTATGTATATAGCATATTAAAAACAGAGCAACTAAGCTATTATCAAAGAAAAAAGTAGTAAAAAAAGAAATTCCTTACAGCATTAACAATATTTCAAAGAGTTCAGATTTTTATTTTGCAAATCCAAAGGCATAAGGCGTGTTAAATCTCTCTTTGTATAAAATAGAAAAAGCCCCGGATAACAAAATCAGGGGCTTTTTACTTTTTAGTGTTTTTACAGATTATTATATCTCCTCTGTTTCAACAATTTTTGCCAAAAGATCGGCATAAGGCATAAAGAGATAATCTTTACCTTCAAACTTCATTTCAGTTCCTGAAAACTTTTTGTAGAGAACAACATCTCCGACTGCAACTGCAGGATTTTCAATGTTTCCCAAAGCAACAACTTTACCCATCTGCGGTTTCTCTTTTGCAGTATCCGGAATAATAATTCCGCCGGCAGTTTTTGTCTCCATAAACTCCTCCGATAATTCCAGAAGGACGTTTTCGTTCAACGGTTGTAATTCTTTCATATTTATCAATTTTTAATGTTTATATTTTTTGTTAGTGAGACACACGTCTGTGTGTCTTTACATCCCTATCCTTGTACTATCCTTTTGTTAGTCAGACACACGTCCGTGTGTCTTTACATCCCTATCACTGCACTATCCCTGTATTCCCAATAAACTGTTAATCTTCACCTTATCAAACCCGACAATTATCTGTCCGTTAATATCTGTTTGCGGAACACCCATCTGTCCGCTTTTACGTTGCATATCCTGAGCTGCTTTCTGGTCTTTTGAAACATCAATATCGG
This sequence comes from uncultured Bacteroidales bacterium, assembly GCA_964408535.1. Lineage (GTDB taxonomy): Bacteria > Bacteroidota > Bacteroidia > Bacteroidales > JAADJA01 > JAADJA01. The sequence goes on from CAYOZZ010000364.1 coordinate 8,020, forward strand.
TAAAACGGATACCGTTCTTTTTCAAATGAGTTTTCAGTGCGTTACACCAAGTACAGGTCGGTGTTGAATAGACGGTAACCCGTTTTTGAGGTTTGTCGTCGGCAGCCGCTTTAGCAGCATAAACGGCATTCTCAAAATATGATTTGTAGAAATCGGGTGCGTGACATCCTTTCAGCACATTAACAAACTCTCCCTTTTCAAATTCAATGAGTGTCGGGACAGATGTTACGTTATAGTTAGGATGAATATCCCTGACACTTGTGACATCAGCTGCCAAAACTTCTATGTTATCATCTGTCATATTTACTGACGAAATATTTTTCAATGAACATTCGCTTTGCTCCGAACCTTTTTTGTAAAGCAACAGATATGCCTTTTCCTTGTCTTTTATATTGTTTAATAATTCGTTATGTGAAGTAATTTCTCTCATTCTCATTTCAGTTTTAATTTTGAATGATTCACTTATCAATTTATATGCCATTTATTCTTACTTTTGTAAAAAATGTAAATATGGGGAGGAATTATACAAAAACAATAGGCTTGATTGTTGGTACGCTTTTGCTGTTGCTTGTGTTGTGGTACTTCTCAAATCTTGTTGTTTATATTCTTATTGCTGCCGTACTGTCGTTTATCGGGCATCCTCTTGTTGATTTGCTTGATGAGGTGAGGATTGGGAAATTCAGGATTCCTCATTCTGTAAATGCCGGAATTGCACTGCTGGCAATAATGACTGTAATAACTTTGTTTTTTATTGTTTTTGTGCCGGTTATTTCAAGACAATCGCAGATTATATCAAACATTGATTTTAATTTTCTCGGTGATAAGATTGAAGACTATTTGCAAAATGTTGAAAATTTTCTGACGGAGTACAAAATCCTTTCGAGTGATCAAACTCTTGAGAATATGATCTCCGGAGAGCTGGAAGGACTTGTAAATATGACATCCGCACAAACAATTTTCAGGAATGTACTCGGTTTTGCCGGTACATTTTTTCTCGGGATTTTTTCTGTTGTTTTTCTTACTTTCTTTTTTCTGAGAGATAAAGACCTTTTCAGAAGAATAATTCTTGCATTTGTCCCCACCGACCTTGAAACGAAAGCCAACACCATTTTATCGGATACAAGGAAGCTTTTGTCAAGATATTTTATCGGGCTGACAATTGAGGTTGCAACTATGATGACACTTTTATCGGTGATTTTATGGATTGCCGGTATCAGGAATGCTATTCTTATCGGTTTTCTCGGAGGGCTGATGAATATTATTCCTTATCTTGGTCCTTTAATCGGGACGACTATCGGCGTTATACTTGGTGTGGCAGGTGGCCTGAGTATGGAGATGTACGGGGATGTTCTTTCGATAAGTCTGATTATTGCGGGAACTTTTGCGGTTGCCAACCTGATTGACAATTTCGTTCTTCAGCCTCTTATTTATTCAACCAGCGTGCATGCTCATCCGGTTGAGATTTTTCTTGTAATAATGATGGCCGGATCACTTGCCGGAGTGCCGGGAATGATTCTTGCCATTCCGTCATACACTGTAATAAGAATTGTTGCAAAGCAGTTTCTCGGAAACCTGAAAATTGTGAAACAACTGACGAAAGATATTTGAACCGGTTTTGAAAGAAGTATATAAAATTGTAAAGATAACGTATGTGTAATCACATATTTTAAAAAATGACATTAAAAGATAATCTCAACATATTATCAAAACTAACTGCGAAACGTCTCCTGAATCTGATAATGATCCGGAGCAGTTATTTTGTAAGCAGATTTACGAAAAAACCTGTCCATTGGGGAATGCCTTTCAGTATCTCCGTTGAGCCGACGACATCCTGCAATCTGCGATGTCCCGAATGTCCGTCCGGGTTAAGGCAGTTCTCAAGAAATACCGGAATGCTGACTTTTGAGCTTTACAAATCGGTTGTTGACCAAATGAGTGATTATCTGATGTATATGATTCTGTATTTTCAGGGTGAACCATATCTGAATCCCGGTTTTTTTGATTTTGTGAAGTATGCCGGTGAAAAAAAAATTTATACGGCAACATCAACAAATGCCCATTTTCTTACCGATGAAAATTGTCGGAAAACTGTGGAAGCAGGTCTCGACAAACTGATTATTTCATTGGACGGGATAGGGCAGGAGGCATATTCATCATACAGGATAGGAGGGAAGTATGATACGGTTATTAAGGGGATTGAGAATATTGTGCGGTGGAAGAAAAAGTTAAAATCGTCAACGCCTCACGTGGTTGTGCAGTTTCTTGTTCTGAGAACGAATGAACATCAGATGGATGACATTCGTAATCTTTGCGATAAGCTTGGTGTAGATGAACTTCAGTTTAAAACGGCGCAGATATATGACTATGAAAACGGAAGTCCTTTGATTCCTACTATTGATAAGTATTCGCGTTACAGGCAACTTTCTGACGGAACCTGGGAGTTTAAAAACAAACTGCCGAATCGCTGTTTCAGGATGTGGAGCGGATGTGTTATCACCTGGGACGGGCTTGTTGTTCCCTGCTGTTTTGATAAAGATGCAAAATACCGTCTTGGTGATTTGAAAAAGCAATCATTTAAAGAAATCTGGCGGAGCGGAAAATATGATAATTTCCGTAAAAGTGTTCATACACACAGAAAAGATATTGACATCTGCCGTAACTGTTCCGAAGGAATGAGGTTGTAATTGAATATTAATTTATTAAGAATAGAAGTAATTATTGTATATTTGCAGTAAATATAAGTTGTTATGATTACTATTATAAAAAAAGGAGAAAACAAACAAAGCATAATAAGGTTGCTTAATGAATTAAAGCAAAAATCGCATAATACAGGATTTGATGCGTACAAGTATTGTGGAGTAATTCGGTTTGAAAAATCTCCGATTGAGATTCAAAAGAGTATGAGAGATGAGTGGAAATAGTTTCTTCGTAGATACGAATATTTTGCTGTATCTCTTATCAGGTAATGAGACAATAGCTGAATTATTAAATGAGAAGCAGCTATATATATCATTTGTTACTCAATTAGAATTACTTGGCTATAAAGGTATTTCAAAACAAGATTTGGTATTAATAGAGCAAATGATTGATAAATGCATTGTTATTGATATTAATCAGTCAATTAAACAAATAGTAATTAATTTAAGGCGAAAGTATAAATTAAAGCTACCTGATGCAATTATCATTGCAAGTTCAATATACTATGAACAAACAATAATTTCTGCTGATTCTGATTTTAAAAAAGTTAAAGAATTGGACTTGCTTTATTTTGAGTCGGAATAAACAGGAGGAGATTAATTGTATTGTTAACCTGAATTATGCAATAGCATAGTGAAAAAGTTTTAACAAAGGATATGAATTACGGAATGTTTAACACTAAATCAGGGTTAACCTGCCTAATCCATTAGTTTGTGTAACTTTCTGATGATAAGGCGGGTTTAACTCCCATAAAGGGGATTCCGGGTTAATTTAATTCAATAATATAATATGTAAGCGGATGGAATTTATTGGATGTTTTATATAAAACCGGGCTAAACCTTGAATGTTATTCCTATTCCGAAGTTCTCCTTAAACTGGACTTTCGGACCTTTACCAACTTCCACCTTATTGTCTCCAATCTTTTCATATGTCGGAATTGGAATATCATCGTCATAAAGCAATCGCATAAAAAGATTTGAGGAGAGGTAGCTGTTTATTTTAAAACTCAGGGCCGACTCCCAGTCAACATCCATATTCCAACGGTTGCTGACATTATCGTCCATATAGTTATTGTGAATATTAATACGGGTATCAAAATTCACATTTTTCAGGATATCACGATTATAAGTCAGCAGCAGATTAACGCCGAAAGAGGGGTTAACATTACTTCCGGGTACGAGCACATTCCCTGCGGTGTCTCTTATAGCCGGCTGCACTCCGAAAGCTCCTTTGTCGGCCAGCTCCTGGTTCATCACGAAGACAAACTTCCCGCTTGCAGGAGATATGAAAATTGAAGCATATTCAACGGGTTTGTACTGCAAACCGAGAGAAAGAAAAAGATTTGCAGGTGAAAGTGTCGAGGAAACTATTACCGAATCATTCGGGTATTTATAGCCGTTTGCAAATTGTGATTTCAGGTTGACAACAAAAGAGTAAAACAGGTCTTTAACTATTTCATAACCGATAAGTCCTCCGTATTCAAAGCGATCCTCAGTCTTGCGCAATCCCTGCTCGCCGTTCCAGGTTATTCCGTAAGCAGCCATCAGGTAATTATCCATTTTAAATGAGTTTTTCAGATAATTCCATTTAATACTTGAAAATGCAACACCCGAAACAGCACTCTCGCCGCCTTCAGCCCAGTTAGTCAGGCTTACCTGACTAAAATTCAGGACATTCTTTGTTGAAAATTTCCAATACTTGATAGTATCGGCTTTTGCAGTATCAGAAGGAATTACCTGTACCGCCAAATCATCGGGAATTGTCAAAGTTACAGGGGGATTACCTGCAAAAGAAAACATTACGAACAACGACTGGATAATCAATAATAGCTTTTTCATAATTAAACTTTTCCGTGCCGAAAGTATATATCTTTCGTGATATAATAACAGAAGGGAAACGATTTTTTTAACAAATGATTGTTTATACCGCGTATGTTCTATACTTCCGCAGCACCTATTCCTTATTCTCCTTGGTATATCCGAGCCACCAGAACATCAGGCCGGGAATAAGAAACGGCAGGGCATAGACAAGCATTGCGACGGAATCTTCGATACCGCCCTGATAAAGCAGATAAAGTCCCATCAGCACACCGCTTACCGACATCACTATTCCGCCCTCTTTTTCCCTTTTCCAGGCAAAGATGTATCCCATAATAGCAAAACCGAGAAGGAGCATCATTGACTGTAATTGTCCTGTTTTGTCATTAAAAAGGTCGGGAATGCCTTCGCCGATAAAAAACATCCCGAAGAAAATAACCGACAGTCCGCCCAAAACACGGGCTATCCATTTTGTTGTTTTTAAGCTGCTTTCCTGCATAGTTATAGTTTTTTGTTGAACCGGATATTACCAATTTACTTCAACCACTTATCAAGCCAGTTAAAAAACGTTCGTTGCCAGAGGATACCGTTTTGCGGTTTCAGCACCCAGTGATTTTCATCCGGAAAGAAAAGAAACTCGGCCGGAACATTGTTCAGAACCGCCGCATTAAAAGCACTCATCCCCTGTGTATATGCTATTCTGTAATCTTTTTCGCCATGAATTACAAGGATAGGTGTATCCCATTTGTCAACGAACAGGTGAGGTGAGTTTTCATATGTGCGTTGTGCAACTTTATTTTTCTTATCCCAGTACGGGCCACCGAGGTCCCAGTTAACAAACCACATCTCATCTGTTTCGAGATATTGAGCCTCAAGATTAAACATTCCGTCGTGTGAAATAAAGGCTTTAAAACGTCCGTTATGATGACCTGCAAGCCAATAGACCGAAAATCCGCCGTAGCTTGCACCCACTGCACCGAGATGTTCCTCGTCAACATAAGGCTCTTTAGCCATTTCATCAATTGCACTTAAATAATCCTTCATATTTTGTCCGCCGTAGTCACCGCTTATCTGTTCGTTCCATGCAACGCCAAAGCCGGGAAGCCCGCGTCTGTTTGGTGCTACAACAATATATCCGTTGGCTGCCATCATCTGGAAATTCCAGCGGTACGACCAAAACTGACTGACCATCCCCTGTGGGCCACCCTGACAATAAAGCAGGGTAGGGTATTTTTTCGATTTGTCGAAATGAGGAGGATAAATAATCCAGGTCAGCATATCTTTATTGTCGGTAGTTTTAATCCAGCGTTCTTCAACTTTCCCCATAGTCAGCTGAGCCAAAAGGTCTTTGTTTACAAAACTTATCTCCGTAGCATCACCCGACTCCGGGTCAACGGAATATATTTCAGTCGGCATTGACATTGACTGCCGTGTTGCGATAAGTTTTTTTCCTGCTGTTGCTATTGATCTGTAATTATGAACGCCTTTTGTAACTGGCTGTATTTCACCGCTTTTCAGATTTAGTTTATAGATGTCAATATTACCATGCCATTCACTTGTAAAATAAATATCTTTTCCGTCTTCGCTCCATAGAAGTCCGTGAGCATTTTGGTCGAAGTCTTTTGTGTAATATTTCTTTTCCCCGGTAGTAAGATCAATGACGAAAAGTCTGCTTTTATCCGATTCATACCCGTCTCTTTCCATACTCTCCCAGGCAATACTTTTGCCATCAGGAGAATAAACGGGATTAACATCATATCCCATCATCCCATCCGTAATATTTTGAGTTTCCTTTGACACCACATTATATAAATAAATATCGGAGTTTGTGGATAGTGAATACTCTTTTCCGGTTTTCTTGCGACAAGTATATGCAACAACCTTACTGTCGGGGCTCCAGTTAACCTGTTCAAGTCCTCCGAAGGGTTTCATAGGCGATTCGTAAGGTTCGCCTTCCATAATATCAACACTGTTTGAGATACTATTCCCGTTATAATCGGCAACAAATATATGGCTGTAACTGTCAACCCAGGTATCCCAATGACGGTACATCAAGTCGGTAATAATTCTGCCTGAAGCTTTCGGTAAATCGGGATAGATATCCTGTGTTGTCGGATGAATGGGTACCTCCTGCGTAAAAAGAATTTTTGTCTGGTCAGGGGAATATTTGAACCCCGTAATACCGCCTTCAATGTTTGAAATCTGCTTTTTTTCTGTCCCGTCAGGATTCATTTCCCAAAGTTGTAATGAACCGCTTTCCGGTGATATGAAACCGATTTTCTTTCCGTCAGGCCGCCATACCGCATTAAATTCACTTCCCGGGGTTTTTGTCAATTGTCTGAATCCCTTTCCGTCAACTCCTGCAGTGTACAGGTCACGGTTGCCCTTATTCTGCTCCTTACTGTAATAGCTGACTCCGAACAATACTGTTGTTTTGTCAGGAGATACCTGAATATCACTAACACGACCAAATGACCAAAGTACCTCGGGAGTCATAATATCCGAAGTTAATTTAAGATTTGGTTTTTCAATGATTTTGTTATTCTGGGCATTTGCAAAATCTGCTGTAATTAAAAGTGTTACATAAATCAGGATAATTGAAATGAGCTTTTTCATTCTTTTATAATTATAAGTTTTACTTAAAAATGTTTATTTGAATTTGCTAAAGTAATATATTTTGAAATATACTGAAATATTTATTTTGGGAATACTGTTGCAGTGGTCAATTAGTTGAATCTTATGGCTTTAACGGGAGAGATTCTTGTAATGATATATGTCGGAAGAATTAGCATCAGGGATGTTATAAACAGAGTTCCGAAATTAATTGCAAGAAGATATGACAATTGAATGTTAACAGGTACTTCGGAAAGATAGTACGATTCCTGGTTCAGTTTGAATACTCCCGTTGTCAGTTGTAAAAAGCACAGTCCCAGACCGATGATATTTCCCCAGATCAGCCCTTTACCGATAATATAAATTGCATTATAAACAAATATTTTACGAATACTTTTGTTTTCCGTGCCGAGAGCTTTCAAAGTTCCAATCATATTGGTACGTTCGAGAATAAGAATTAACAGGGTTGAAATCATTGTTATTCCGGCTACCAGAACCATAAGAGCAATAATAATCACCACATTCATATCCTGAAGTTTCAGCCATTCGAATATTTGGGGATATAACTCAATGATAGTACGTGACTTCAGTTTGTAACCGATAATTTTACTAACAACTTTTCCCATCCTGTCAATATCCTTAAAATCATCAATATATACCTCAAAACCGCCGACCTCGCCGTTATCCCATTTGTTCAGTTTGCGAATATGGTGAATGTCGCCAAAGACATACATCTTATCAAACTCGTTGAGTCCGGTTTCGTATATCCCCGAAATATTAAATTTTCTGCCCCTCGGTTGCATCTCGTCCAAAACAATAAAATACATTCTTAAAGGATCGCCGGTTTTAAGTCCTAATCTTGCGGCAAGGTTTTTCGATATGATAACATCATTAGTAACAGCCGAATCCGAAACATTAAAAAGCCGCCCGTCAACAAGTTTATCCTTAAAGAAGGACCAGTCGAAATCACTTCCCACACCTTTCAGGACAACACCTTCAATTTGATTTCCCGTTTTAATTATTCCGGCTTTTTGGGCAAAAATCTGAATATGCCTTATCCCTTCGACGGAATCAAGGCCGGGATAAAAAGGCTGTTGCATATCAACCGGCGAAGCCTCATATGAAGAATTAATTTCATAACTGCTGATTTGAATATCGGCACCGAAACCTATTACCTTATCCCTGATTTGATTTTGAAAACCGGTTACAATTGCTACTGATACAATCATTGCAGCAAGTCCGAGAGCAACACTTATAACTCCTAACCGCACAATAGGTTTTGAAAAGCCGTTTGCGCCCTTTGAAAAAATCCGGTTTGCTATGAATAGTTCGAAATTCAAATTCTTATTTTTTGCAAAAATATTAAAATAAACCGGATGAATACGACTTTGTAAATTTGCAGATGTGAAAATCCCACCTGTGTGTCCCGGGAGTGAAAATATGCAATTTGTCGTACGTCCGGATTTCCTGAAAATAATCACTGTGGAATTTCTTTTCCTGTTTGACAGGTTTTCATTAATATTGTAAAAAATTTTATTGTGAAAAAATATATAGTACTGCTGTTTTTCTTTATTGGTATTGCCGGATGTGCTCAGACCTCCACCGAAAACAATCTTATAAAGCCCGGGGCGGAGCGCACTGATGAATACCTTAAGCTGTTGAATAACAGAAGAGTTGCGGTAGTGGCTAACCAAACTTCCATGATTGGAAATACACATCTCGTTGACAGTTTATTGAAGCTCGGAGTCAATATAATAAAGGTTTTCGGGCCGGAACACGGGTTCAGGGGGAATGCCGGTGCAGGTGAAAAAGTGAAGGATAATACTGATATAAAGACCGGATTGCCGGTTATTTCTCTTTACGGAAAACATAAAAAACCCACCCCCGGCGACCTGAAAGATGTGGATGTTGTGGTTTTTGACATACAGGATGTCGGAGTCAGGTTTTACACCTATATCTCAACTATGACATACGTGATGGAAGCGTGTGCCGAAAACGGAACGGATTTTATTGTGTTGGACAGACCCAATCCGCACGGCGGGTATATTGACGGGCCCGTTTTGGAGCCGGATTACTCATCGTTTGTCGGAATGCATAAGGTTCCGGTTGTACATGGAATGACTGTCGGAGAATATGCCCGGATGGTAAACGGTGAGGGATGGCTGAATAATGGAGTTCAATGCAACATTAAAGTAATAAAGGTCGGGAACTACACTCACAATTCATACTATAAACTGCCGGTGCCGCCGTCTCCCAATTTACCAGATATGAATGCTATTGAGCTGTATCCTTCGCTTTGCTTTTTCGAAGGTACAATAATAAGTGTGGGACGCGGTACCGGAAAACCTTTTCAGGTTATCGGACATCCCGGTTTTACAGAGGGTGACTATTCGTTTACTCCGGTTGATATTCCGGGTGCGGCAATGAATCCGAAATATGAAGGTGAGAAATGCTACGGTTTCGACCTGTCAGGCTTTGCCGATACTATTGTTTTTGAGAAAAGACTGGATTTGAGATGGTTGATTAAGATGTACGATTACTTTAAGGGTAAGGATGATTTTTTTAATTCGTTTTTCGATAAGCTGGCCGGTACCGCCAATCTGCGGGAACAGATAATTTCGGGATTGCCGGAAAAAGAGATACGTGAAAGCTGGAAGCCCGGTCTGACCGGGTTTAACAAAATAAGGGAAAAGTATTTACTTTACCCTTAATTTGATAACAATCAATAATTTACTGATTTTTTAAAAAACCGGAATTATGAATCATTCTGACGATACGAAAATCATATTTCGTCCGACCGACCCGGGAAAACGGATTGAGCAGATTGACATTTTAAGGGGTTTTGCACTGTCCGGTGTTTTGCTTGTGAATGTTTTCGGTTACAACTCCTCGTTTTTCGACTTCAGCGGTTTCTACAAGGCGTTCGAAGATCCTCTGAACAGCCGGATTTATAACCTTGTTGTAGGGTTTGCCGCCGATAAGTTCATTTTTATCTTTTCATTTCTTTTCGGTGTCGGGTTCTCGATTATGTATCTTAAATACAAGATTGACGAAAAGCACTTCTTTAGTTTGTATTTGCGGCGTATGTCGGTACTTATGATGTTCGGGATAATTCATATTCTCTTTTTCTGGGCGGGCGATATCCTGCTCTCCTATTCATTGATGGGGATAGTTTTACTCTTCTCAAGAAAGCTGCGGTCGGGATTATTGCTTTTTCTGAGCATATTTATATACTTCTTTCCGATTATTTATATTGCACTACAAAGCATATACACAAATCTGCCGGACGCACTAAGCTCGGTAACCGATATTAAAATGCCCGAAGTTATAACCATTTATTCCGGCGGGTCATTTTTTGATGTTTTCAGGCTCAGACTAAATGAGTTTTTGGCTTTCCGCAACATAAACCTGATATATTACGCTCCGAAAGTTTTATCTTTGTTTATCTTTGGATATCTGTTCTTCAAACACGGATTTCTTGAAAAGATTAATTCGGCAAAAGCCAAATATTTTGCGCTGTTTGTTGTTTTGTTTATTACCGGGATAGTATCTACAATCTTTACCGATAATATTGTGAATGCATTGGCTAATGCAGAGACAAACCGGTTTTATCTTGCCGTTTATATGGGGATATTCGAAATAACAAACATCTTTCTCGGACTCGGCTATATTCTTCTTATTTTGATTTTGTCGCAGGTACGGGGTTTCAGGAATATTCTGATTCCGTTAAAATATATCGGAAGGACGGCACTGACAAATTACCTTATGCAATCCGTAATTTTTACAACAATAATGTACTCCTACGGTTTCGGGAAATTCGGAAGTTTTCAGCCTTGGCAACTCGTGATATTTGCAGTTGTTGTGTTTGGTATTCAGATAGTTATCAGTAAGCTGTGGCTGCAAAGATTCCGCTTCGGCCCGCTGGAGTGGGTTTGGAGAAAACTTACATATTTGAAAATCAGATAAACAGTTCCGGCTTATCCGTATTAAAGTGTATTTTCCAGATTATTTCCAGCAGTTCCAAATTAATTTGTCTGACGCAGCTTGCAAAGTCCGAGCCATTGCCAAAGCTGGGAACGGGAATAGTATGATAGCATTGATAGTCTGTAAATTTTACTATTTTTGTCAGGTATTACGCTTGAATAGTTTGTAAGGCTCCAACGATATTACTTAGGTAAGATAAAAAATAAAATGATTAAAGAAAACAAAATAGAAGCAAACTTTATAAAACAGTTAACGGATTTGAAATATACCTATCGTCCGGATATTGTTGACAGGAAAACTTTGGAACAAAATTTCAGAGAAAAATTTGAAACCTTGAACAGAGTTCGC
>CAYOZZ010000365.1:0-4652 GCA_964408535.1 uncultured Bacteroidales bacterium
GATGTAGCTTCTCACCAAATCACCCAATCTGAGGCTTTTTGTTGATTCTTCAAAATCAAACTCCGGTAGTTCAAGCGGTTCAAAATATATTGAGATGTCCATAGAATATTTTTTTCCAGCACTTTGATGTTTATACAATGAAAACATAAAAAGGTTATGGCAAAAATCTAAAAATTTTTACTACCGGCGACAAAGAAGTAAAAAATTGTTATCATTCGTCAACTATATCTATTTTAAGCCACTGATTTACAGGATAAAATTAAATATGCTGATTTTTTGATTTCCGGAATACAATTTAGACTGAGTGATAACAAAAATTTATGATTATTGTTTTTCACTACCTTTATTATTTCTTTTACTACTTTTGCAAATCATTAAAAAATTTATAATTATGAAAAAGGTAATTCTTTTATTACTGGTTGCTTTTGTTTCTTTTGGAACATCAACCTATTCACAGGACAAGAAAGATGACAAACAGGTAAAGGTCATTATTCATACTGCTTATGGTGATATGACTGCCGTGTTATACAATGAAACACCACAGCACAGGGACAATTTTATTAAACTGATTAATGAAGGCTGGTATGAAAATTCTCCTTTTCACCGCATTATCCAAGGTTTTATGATTCAGGGCGGACAAAATGCAGACGGTCGTTTAGACCCCGGATATACTATTCCTGCCGAATTTGTTCCCGGAAAGTTTCATAAAAAGGGAGCATTGGCTGCTGCCAGAATGCCTGATAATGTAAATCCCGAAAAAGCATCGTCAGGTTCGCAGTTTTATATCGTACAAGGAAAAGTTTTGACGGAACAGGAGTTGAATATGTACGCTTCGAGATATAATTTGCACTTTACAAGTGAAGAACTTGATGCATATACAACGGTTGGCGGAACACCACATCTTGATGGTGATTATACTGTTTTCGGTGAAGTGATTGACGGATTTGATGTTATTGACGCCATAGCTTCAGTAAACACCGGCAAAGGAGGTAAGCCATTGCAACCGGTTACAATGACAATAGAAATAGTTGAAGAATAGAAGCGATGAAAGATAAAGTCAGGTCATATTTAAAGGAAATAGAAGAGTTTGCTGCAGAAACTCATGAGCAACTTGATGAATTCAGAATAAAGTTTTTAAGTAAAAAAGGTCTTATCCCCGCTCTTTTTGCCGAGATGAGAAATATCGCACCTGAAGAGAGGAAAGAGTTTGGAGCCCTGCTTAACAATTTAAAAAATCAGGCGCAGCAGAAAATTAACGACCTGAAGGAACTGCTCGAAAATAAAAGCGAGAGTAAAAATGATGATGTTGATCTTACCCTTCCGGCCAATTTTATGGAGCCGGGATCAAGGCATCCCTTGTCTGTTGTAAGAAATGAGATTATAGATATTTTTTCGAGGATAGGATTTTCGGTATCCGAAGGTCCTGAGATAGAGGATGACTGGCACAATTTTACAGCCCTTAATTTTCCTGAGGAGCATCCGGCAAGGGATATGCAGGATACGTTTTTTATTGAGAAAGACCCCGACATAGCACTTCGTACGCACACTTCATCGGTACAGGTAAGGGTGATGGAAAAAGAAGAGCCGCCAATCAGGTCAATATTTCCCGGAAGGGTTTTCCGTAATGAGGCTATTTCGGCACGCGCACACTGCATATTTCATCAGGTTGAAGGATTGTATATTGATGAGAACGTATCTTTTGCCGACCTGAAACAGACTCTTTACTATTTTGCAACCGAGCTTTTCGGAAAAGGTACCAAAACACGGTTCAGACCTTCTTATTTCCCTTTTACGGAACCTTCGGCAGAGATGGATATTTCCTGCTTTATCTGCGGCGGGAAGGGTTGTAAGATTTGTAAAAATACCGGCTGGGTTGAAATTCTCGGCTGTGGAATGGTTGATCCGAATGTGTTGGAAAATAATAAAATAGATAGTAAAAAATATACCGGATTTGCTTTTGGAATGGGTATCGAAAGAATCACAATGCTGAAATATCAGATAAATGATATTCGACTGTTTTTTGAAAATGATCTACGTTTTCTGAAACAGTTTGAAAGTGCTGTCTAATTAAATGGCAAAAAACAAAATAAGTGAACTTCTAAAACAGGGTTAAGGACTAAAAGTTGAGTTTAAAGAAAGTAAAACAAAACAATTTACACCTTATGCAAAGAATCCGTCTATTAGTAAATTAATGCTTCAAATTGGAAGAGTTGAAGAGGTTGGTTCCGGAAAAAGAAATTTGGATAAGTATTTACATCTTTTTTCAAAAGGGGCAACTTATGAGCTTATTGATGAAGAGTTTTTTTCTACTGTGGTTTATTTAGGTAAAAAAAGTCAAGAGGGAAAAAGTAACATTACATTAAATATTACCCGGAAAATACTGGAAATAATTAAGGAAAATCCACAAGTATCAATTAAACAGGCTAAAAGAGCAAAGTATTTTAAAGCGAATTGGTCCCGCCAGGGGCGGATATTGGAAGATTATCAAAAATAAAAAAGGGATTTAGTTAATGAGTACGGATAAAAATATGATAATAAAGCGTCTGTTTGATATATTTTTTTCAATTATCGGTCTGATAGTCCTGATTCCTGTTTTTATTGTCATTTCCATTGCTGTTACTCTTGATTCCAAAGGGGGCATATTTTACCGGCAGATTCGTGTGGGTAGGAATAACAGGGATTTTACACTTTTGAAATTTCGCACAATGCATACAGGTTCCGATTCGGGCGGCCTGCTGACTGTTGGTGAAGATGATTCGCGAATTACAAAAACCGGTCTGTTTTTAAGAAAATACAAGCTTGACGAGTTGCCGCAGCTTTTAAATATTTTGAAAGGTGATATGAGCTTTGTCGGCCCGCGTCCCGAAGTGCGAAAATATGTTGATTTGTATGATGAAAGACAAAAGCAGGTTTTGACCGTCAGACCGGGTCTTACCGATTATGCTTCGCTCGAATATATTAATGAAAACGAGATACTTTCGAAATATAATGATGCCGAAAAGGCATATATTGAAAAGGTTATGCCTGCCAAATTGCAGCTGAATCTTAAATACATTGCCGAAAAAAGTTTGGTAACCGATTTGAAAATTATTGTAAAGACACTTTCAAAGATATTTTGATTTACAGCACCTTTTCGAGTATTTTCAGCTCTTCAACCTTATCAAGGTAACCCATTTTACCGTATGATGTTATCAGATTTGCCAGAAGACGTTTAATAATAGTTATGTTGTCGGTAGGTTTATAAAACGATTTTTGAGGTTGAAGTTTGATTTGTTTTATATAGACATCAATTTCTTTTTGAGTGAATACAGCACCTTTATTAAAGGGATTAATGTAGAACAAGATATCATTTTCGTTGTCAAGGCTTATTTTTTCATCAGCTATTTCGTTAACGTAAGCAAGAATAAAATGATGCGGCAAATCAACGCCATAGACAGGAATATCAAGGCTTTGAGCCACTATCATATAAAGCATTCCAAGTGAAAGGTGGTTGCCCTTTTTTGTGCTTAGGAGATTATTGAGATAGAGATTTTGAGGTGTGTCAATATTTGTTTTGTTTCCCTCGAATTTATAGATATCGAAAAAAATATGATTTATAACCTTTATTTTTTCAAGTGCGGTTAAGTTAATATTGAGTTCAAGCCAGATATCTTTTTTTATCTTTTCAACCTTTTCTCTTATCTCGTCATCATTAATATCCGGATACAGGTATTTGGTTACCAGAAGATATCCTTTAAGGAGGTTGTAATGGGATTTACTTTTCCAGCTTTCCAGTTCTTTGGTAAGATAGTTAATCTGAATATTATGGATTAAATCTTCGATTCTTTTCTGAATGATATTATCGAAGGAATTATCCCAGGCATCCTCCAAATATGGAACAGCATCTATTCCATAGTACAAAAACTTATCTTTTATTTTATCAAAAACCTGATGATTCGGCTCGTCAAGCAAATTAATCAGGGCATTGAGTTCACTGTCTTTTTGTTTTGTTTGCATTTATTGAACGGAATTCTTAAAAATGTTTATCAAAGCAGGTGTAAAGAAATGAAACAATATTGAATTGACCAAATATCTTTAACAAAAAATTTTTATTTAAAATTGTATCCGGGTAATGTAAATTTAAATTTACTCCCCTCACCATATTTACTTTCAACCCAGATAGTACCTCCGTTTTTCTCAACAAATTCCTTACACAAAATCAGACCTAATCCCGAACCCTGTTCGTTTGATGTACCGTAACTTTTAAACTGTTCATCAATTTTAAACAACTTTTTTTGATTTTCTTTGCTAATACCAATACCATTATCGGCAACACAGACTTCAATATAATTACCGGTCCGGGATGCGGTAATTTCAATTTTTCCACCCGGTCTGGTAAATTTAATTGCATTTGAGAGCAGATTTCTGATAACTGTCCTGGCCATATTCTCGTCAGCAAAGGCAGTTGTATTAGACGGAACCTTCATAGTGATAGTAATATCTTTATTCGTTGCACTACTTTTAAGCACAGAAATATTACTATTAATTATTTTACTTAAGTCAATTGCATCAGGTTTATACTCAATACTTTGGGTTTGTGTTCGTGACCATTCCAAAAGATTTTGCAATAATTTATATGTGTTTTCAGAAGCTTCGCTGATATTTCTGATAAA
>CAYOZZ010000366.1:0-5016 GCA_964408535.1 uncultured Bacteroidales bacterium
GTTGCATTCTGAGCTGTCATACGAGCCATAACAATGTCGGGCATATCGTTTCCGTTAACATCACCCCAGATATTATCGGAAGCACAATAGTTATCCCAAATAGGTGCAATAATTCTGTCATTGGCATTTGTACCGTAATCAGCCATTATCAAACATGCAGCAGGAGGAATATCCCAAGTGTTATATGCATTATTAAGATAATTTTCTATTGTGTTAACATTATTCCCTCCGATTTCATCAAGAGTTACGATCTTTGTCAAGATACCCTGATTGGTTCTGAATTTCTTAATTGAATCAGCCCACTGTTGAAAAACCGCACCGTTTGGTGTGATAATTAAATACTCACAACCGGTTTCATCAGTAGCCTGACATGAAACATTATAATCGATTTTTGGTAGAGATTCGTAATTTAAAAACATATCTTCCATCAGAGGGTCCCACCAGCGGCTTCTAAGTCTGTTATCACCAAACTGTCCGTTACCTCCTGTAAATTCAACTTCAATTTTTACATCTCTGTAAATAACGAGTTGTTTGGTTACGGGATTGTAATGGAAAGGTGTTATTCCAAGCATAACAACGTCAACACCCCTGATAATATCATGATCAGAGAGTTTAATCGGTTCTGCAGGATAAAACTCATTTGCTGAATAAATTGTCATATCCTTCGAATAATCCAAAGGCCCTTCTTCCGTATCCCAGGGGATTCTCGGCGCAGGTGCAAGATTAACATTATCAAATGTTTCAGTCCTATATGAAAGAATTTTTAAATTTGCTTTTGCTCCCTGCGGAATGGCAATATAACGACCTGTTCCGGGAAGATTTGGAGCTCCGGCATCATTTGGAAGAAATACACCGGGTAATTCAAGGTTCATCATTGATTCGCCATTAACCTGCATACTTTCCAAAGAAAAGTTTTTAATTGAGTAATTGACAATTACCTTGTTGTTGTTTTGGGTTTCAAGTGTGTATCCTGCCTTTCCCCAACTATCCTTGTATGAATAATTGTCAGCAAGAACACCTGTGTAAAGAAAGACAAAGCCAAGCATAATTGCCATATACTTTGCATTTTTCAGAGTGTTTAAAGCATTTTTCATTTTCCTTGTTTTTTGTTTATATTAATTTCCGAATTAAATTACTGTTTAATCACGGAAAGTTTTTTCAGAAATAAGTGCACAAATTTCCGAAAAACTTCCGAGTATAAAAAATTTATTTTCTATTTCCGTATTAAAATTTTCTCACTATAGTTGTTATTACCATCTTTCGACAGATTAATAAAATAAAGTCCGCTTGTAAGGTCAGATAAATCTATTTTAGACGAGTAGTTCCCTTTTATTTCAAGATTTTTACTTTCATAAACCAATATACCGATATTGTTATAGATTGTAATATCAAGATTTTCAGCATTCAAAGATGAAATCTCCAGATTAAACACACCGGTATTCGGATTTGGGAAAATGTTAAGTTTCATTCCTCGGAATACTTCATCAATTCCAATACATTGGCTTACATTAATAACCTGTTCGGCATAATTCTCACATCCGTTTTCGCCGGTTACCGTATATGTAATTGTATGGTTACCTAATCCGGCAGTTTCAGGATAGAACATACCGTCAAGAACACCCGCTCCTGAATATTCGCCACCTTCCGGTAAACCTCCCGTAAGGGCAAACTCCTCATTGTAAACACATACCGTATCAACAAGATCGAATGAAACATCGGGCAGGGCATTTATCATCACTGTTAAAGCATCGGAGAAATCACTTTCGCCACATTCATTAATTCCTTTTACGGTTATCAGTGCCTCACCTAAGAAATTTGCATTCCAGTCAACTTCAGCGGTCATTTCTGTTCCTGTAATGGTTCCGGCATCATCAGGATCAATGGCCCACACATAGCTTTGTGCATACATTGCACCTGCTGTTGTATATTCCGTATTATCTCCATCCTGACATAAAATAACTTCGCCACCCGGTATAGCAGGAGTCATTGGTAATGATTCTACATTTACAACAATAGTGTCATAGACAGTAAACATTCCATCGTTAACAGCAACAATATATTTTGTTGTTTCGGCCGGTGTTACAACCGGATTTTGTTCATCGGATGTGAATCCTTCGGGAAGCGATGACCAGGAATAGGTATAATTGCCCGATCCTCCTGTTGCATCAGCGGTTAACTGCGATGATTCACCCTGGCAAACATCTTCGGGATCAGCCGAAACAGTTGTTTCAGGAATATCCGTACCCACATTCAATATGACAGGAATGACAGTCAATGGCATATCAGGATCGTTACTTGAGATGTTGAGATTTGCAGTGTAAACGCCTTCATCAAGATTGGCAGCATCAAAAATAATCTGAATAACATCTGTTTCACCCGGATTAAGATTACCATTAGTATGATCTAACATAAACCAGCCCCAAATATAAATGCCATAATCCTCCACTTCTCCATACTCAGTTGTACCGCAAGGGCTTCCACAATCGGATCCGGAATATTTGATTCTGACCCTCATAACCGTTTCTCCGAGAGTTGCATCATCCGGAACAGTAATACTATAGGTTCCTTGTCCGCTGTTATCTACTGCGCAAACAACTTTTTCTCCCGGATCGTAAAAATCACCATCAATATTCCAGTCAATCCAGACACCAAGGTCATCATCAGGGTAATAATTTCCGTTTGTTACAGTTAAATCATAAGATTCTCCCAAATTAACTATTGTTGAGATACTTGTATAGTCGGCATAACCGTCACAAGACGAAGAGTTATTAATTGTCCCGAAAGTAACATTGCTTATATATTCATCACATTCGCCGGAGGCGTCACAATAATCATTATCCCCCTTTTCACCTGTAATTTCTGGAGTAATGTCAAATGATAAATCAAATTCTCCTGTATTTTTAATTATTAAATTTTGGATAGCGGACGTACCAATCATAAGATTCTGAACAATAGCAACAGGTGTGACACTTAAATGAGGATTACCCCACTGAATTGAAGCAAAATCGCCAACAGATTCACCTTCATCGTGCATAGCCGTCACACTGTATTGAAAGACCCCATAATCGGGAAGATTATCGGAATAGGTTGTTTCTAAAGTCGTTCCAATTAATTCACCATTCCTGTAAATATTAAAATTAAGAAATTCTTTCTCCTCATAGGTCCAGTTAAGTATAGTAGCACCTGTTCCTTCATCAAGTGTAACAATAAGGTCGGTAGGCTTAGGCAGATTATTAGTAATATATGGTGAAACATAAGTCATAAAAAGATTGTCTCTTGTATCCATCCATGCAGGATAAACCTTTCCGCCTCTGGCCGTGATACCGATATAGTCTCCCATATAATTATTTGTAAGACCGGCAATAGGACTTGGTGTAAAAGCAACATCACTTACTTTGAAATCTTCCCAAGTTTCCCCACCGTCAAATGAGTTTGCGCAGAACACTTCGCACTGGCTGCTGCTTACATTTCTGTCATCATACCATATTGCGCTCAACGTTCCTGTTTCCGGGTCACAGGTTATCCAAGGCATATAATGCTTTTTACCCTGCCCAATAGGGTCCTGATTAATTCTGACAGGATCAGACCAGGTAGCACCTTCGTCTTCCGAGCGAATCATATATACGTCTGCATCGCTTCCTGTATTCGTTCCCGGAATACCAATATTACACCAAACGACATATATGTTCCCTCTAAAAGCACTATTACTGATATCAACCGCCATAACAGGATAAGAGTTAACCCTCATATTTTTTCCCACACCCGAAATACAGATACCACGGATATTATCAATTATTCTGGTTGCATTTGCGAAAGTCTGACCACCGTCGGTTGATTTGGTAAATCCGATTGCTTTTTCATCCTGCGGCCAATTATCAAAAATTGCCCAAACAGCATAAACTTCACCGTTAGGGCCTGTCTGTAGGTTTACACCCTGATTGTGACTGCCTGCATTAACAGCAGAGCTAATATTTAAATGTGCCGACCAGGTCATCCCTCCATCTGAAGAATGAACTATCTCAATATCGTTTTCATTTGCATTTCCGAATGCTGTCCAGGCATTATACAGATTTCCTTCATAAGGACTTATCGGACTGTTATCAATCCACATATGGTTTTTGTCCAGAACATCCCATCCTCCGGGAGGAGTTCCAGCCTGCACCTGTGTCCAGGTGTTTCCACCGTCGGTTGAATGAGACACACCCTGCCCGCCGGCAGAGTTAATAACCCCAACATACATTCTTGAACCGTCAAGATTGATTGCTGTGGTTGGATCTCCTCTATTTGTTCCTCCTGCCCCAAATTTTGAGCCACTCCAGGTAAGTCCTGCATTTGTCGAAAGAAAAGAGTTGGCCCCGTAAAAAGTACTGACGCCACCTCCATTCCAGTAAGTTGAGTTATTTGAGTTCAAAAGATTGTCAACATCACTGGGGTTTACAAAGACCGAAACCTCTGTTTCCGTAACATTTGTTAAATTTGTTACCGGTACATCGGGGGAATCTTCTTTTCCGCCAATAACTGATTTTGCAATTATCTGGCTTCCAGTATAGACTGCCGGTTTAATTGGAATAGGCTGTGTAATAGGTACTAGACCTTCCTCAGCCAGTTTAGTCCAATATCCCATATTGTCAATTCTCGTGTCAATTTTTGATTTGGTTTTCAGTCCGTTTTTCTGACCAAAAGCAGTTCCTGCCATCAAAAAGGAGATTAGCAGTGTAAATAATAGTATATTCTTTTTTTTCATTCTGATAAGATAATTATTAATAAATTAAAATATTCTGCCTTATTTTTTGGGCGGATTAAAATAATGTTGAGTTTAAATGTTGAGTTTAAATAATAATATCTCTATAATATATACTTTTATGAATTTAATAAAAAGACAATTAAACCGTTTAAATGGTTGCCTGAAAAAATTCAATTCGGCAAATATAGAAAAATACCCGTATCTCCCTTTTTTATCACAGAAGAATATGGGTATTTTAGAATATATCTTCATTATAACCGGTTACCGCAAAA
>CAYOZZ010000367.1:0-5452 GCA_964408535.1 uncultured Bacteroidales bacterium
AAAGATAAAGAATACCACAAGAAGTATCTATCGGACAAAAAGCCGGTAACTCTGCTTGGGATAAACTTTGATATTGAAAACAAGAGTATTGATGATTATCTGATTGAGGAAGTGTGAATTGTAATGATTGTCAGTGGTCTATAAACAGTTTCCCTTTTTCGTTAAATCCGTTTTTGCCGGTAATTATGTAAACATAAAATCCTTTATGAATTAAGCAATAGTAAATTTAAACCCGCAAAAGAGATAGAAGAAATCGGAAATTTAATATAGGTTTTCTATCTCCCCCTTTCTTCGTTAGTTTCCCAGTCAAGTAAAACAACAGGCTTTTGAGCCGGCAAGCTTCAATAATTTTATCATCTGGATATATCTTTGTAAAACGGGTTTCGCCTATAATCTATTCGGTATAACCGTTCGGTGCGTCAGCAGCAAATTGGTCATATTAACCTCATTAGACTCAGGAATAAAACAACCAAGAAGCCATTATATCATTTTTTGGAATTGTATTTTTTATTAACTTTGCCTTGTCGAATTTGTATTTGTTAATTTAAAAAATGGAATTATGAAAAAACTACCTTTTACTCTTGTTTTTGGTCTTTTGTTAGGCATAACGGTTCTGAAAGCCCAGGACTGTATAAATTATGAACTTGGTCAGACAGGAATAGGAACTTTAAGTGAAACATTCGGAGTTTCACTTGCCGATTTTAACAACGACGGGTGGCTTGATGTTGTGACAATTGACGCCTATGACGATATAGAGGTCTATTTTAATGACGGCACCGGGTTAATTGATACAAATGCCTATACTCTTGGAGCGGATCGCTGGCGTTTTGGTGTTCAGGTTATTGACATTGAAAATGACGGTGACTGGGATTTCGTAACGGCTCCAATGTCGAGTAACAGCTATGGAATTGAGGTGTGGCAAAATAACGGGTCGGGAGTTTTTACGCTGAAATCGGATAATACGGCTAATTATTCCTCAGGACACGAATTGGCAGTAGGCGATTTGAACGGCGACGGATATGACGATATTTTCTTTCCCAACAGCGACAAAGTCGGAATTTATCTCAATGACGGTACCGGTAATTTCATAGATAACGGGCAGGAAGACCTTAATGCCTCTTCTGCCGAAAGTGCTGTCCTTTTCGATGCCGATAATGACGGCGATCTTGACGCTGCCGTATCCAGAGGCTTTCCGGCAAAGTTTTTTATTAACGACGGTACAGGTCATTTTACTGAAGCTCAGAATGAAATGGCTGATGATACTGAGGGTGTGGATGCTGCCGATATTAACGGCGACGGATATAAAGACCTTGTTTTTGCACCCTGGCACGGATATATTGAAATATGGTATAACGACGGCTTGGGCACCTTTCTGCCGGGAGATACAATTTTTGAAGGTGGTCAGCAGTTTTTTGTTGACATCGAATTGCGTGATGTGAATTTCGACGGTTTGCCTGATATCATCACTGATACATATATTTATCAAAATAACACAACCAATCCGGGTACATTTACTTTAACTTCCAATTACCTGACCGGAAGTTCTCACGATTTTGAAACCGGAGATATTAATAATGACGGATTTCTTGATATTTACAAAGGCCGTTTTTCAAGTAACGACGGGGATTTAGTCTATTTTTATCAACCCGGGACAGTGATTTATGCTGATACTACACTTTGTTATGGTGACAGCCTGTTGATTGCCGGCAACTGGACAACCGAACCTGGTGAATATTACGGCTCCATCGGATGCGATTCTACTATGGTTGTCAACCTTTCGTTTTATGATGAACTTAACACAGACGTAATTTTAATGGGAATAACATTAACTGCCGTGGCAACCGGCGTATCCTACCAGTGGATTAACTGTGCCGACTCCTCAATTGTCGAGGGTGCCGTCAATCAATCATTCACACCGGAAGAGTCGGGAGATTATGCTGTAATTATTTCCAATGGACCCTGTTTTGCGGTTTCGGATTGCTATACGGTAATTCTTACCGAAACCGGCAACATTTCCACAGATGCAGTTTCCGTTTACCCTAATCCGTCGGACGGGTTCTTTACGGTAAATGCAGGAAGATACTCAGGGAGAATAAGTTTAAAAGTAACCGATGTTACGGGTTATGTTGTTTATCAATCGGATATTGCCGGGGAAAAGACAAGAATAGATATGTCAAACTATCCTCCCGGCGTTTACATTTTGACGATTTCCGATGCAAAGACAACTGTGACAAAAAAGATTATCAGGGAGTAATGATTTGGATTGTCCGGGATAGCAATAAAATTTTCTTCTTATGAAACATCCTCCGAAAATCGGGACGATCAATGAAGGCACACTGCACACATATATTAAGTATGACTTATACAATGTTCGGTGATTAATGAAATCTACGATGGAGGAAGTAGAAGGATAACTAAAAGCCCCATAGGGGCGTAATGTTGATAACCACGGGCGTAAGCCCGTTGGTGAAAAGGTTAAAGAATGAATGGTTTTGGCGGGATTTTCGATGGCTTGTCCTGAGCTTGTCGAAGGAAAGCCGAAAATCGTGACAAAACGTAAATGGAGATAAATCAATGTATTTCAAGATTATAAACACATGAAAAAACCTGTTTTCCTCATATTGTTACTTTTTGCGTTGATTGCGCAGGCTCAGGTCTTCAGTCCGATGCAGCTTATAAGTGAATCTCCTGATAAACCGTTAATCGTTTTAAATTCCGACCTGAACAATGACGGATACCAGGATGTGGTATATTCATCCACGGGTGACAATGAAATAAGTTGCAGCTTTTTTAATCCGGAAACAGGTTCTTTCGATGATCCTGTCCTTCTCGGTACTCAGTTTCCGTACTGTACTTCACTGTTTTGTGCCGATTTGGACAACAACGGTTTGATTGATGTTCTCGCTGTATCGCAAACGACGAACAAAGTCGGATGGTATAAAAATAACGGTAACGGTAGTTTTTCTGTTCAGCCGCTGATTAACGGCGATGCCCCGCTTGCTTCAAGTGTTACAGCTTCGGATGTGGATTCTGACGGTGATTATGATGTTATATCGGCACAAAAAGGTGACAACACCTTACTTTTGTATTTAAATGACGGAAACGGAAGTTTTTCGGCGCCGAATGTAATAACTTCATCAGCCCAGATTCCGGTTGTTGTTACCTCTTGCGATCTGAATAACGATACCTTTCCCGATGTCATTGCAGGATACGGGCAATCCGACAAGGTTGTCTTTTTTATCAATAACGGGGACGGAACTTTCCAGCCTGAAGTGACAGTTACAAGCCAGGCTGACTATATAACAACGATAATTACTGCCGACATTGACAGCGACGGTAATACCGACATCATTTCATCATCAAAAAATGACAATAAGGTGGCCTGGTACAGGAATCTTGACGGAAATGGAAATTTTTCGGAACAAATAGTCATTTCGGAAACCATAACTGCTGCCTTCGGACTTGCAACCGGGGATTTCGACCTTGACGGTGATCCAGATATCGTTACAACATCACCAAATGACAATTTGATTGTTTTGTTTAAGAATCAAAATGCAGAATTTCAATCTTTCATTATATCTTCGGAAGTTAAGGAGCCAAAAGGTGTCGCTTCAGCCGATTTCAATAATGACGGTCTTCCCGATATAGTTTCGGTTGACGCCTGGTCTTCGGGTTATACAAATATGATTTACTGGTTTATTAACGGAAAAGGGGGCTTTAGGGTTCACAATATAAACAAATCCATAAGTTCCTGGCACCTTGCAATGAATGACTATGATTATGACGGTGATCAGGATATTTTCTACTGTGACGGCCAGAAGATTTGCATTGTTAATAATGAAAATCCGGGAGGAACATTCGGCCCTGAAATAGTTCTTTACGATAATGGATATAATATTTACGAAATGCGTTTTGCAGATGCAAATAATGACGGTTACGACGATTTGTTTGTAGTTGATGCAATGGGAGATATGTTCTTCTGGTTCAAAAATATCAA
This sequence comes from uncultured Bacteroidales bacterium, assembly GCA_964408535.1. Lineage (GTDB taxonomy): Bacteria > Bacteroidota > Bacteroidia > Bacteroidales > JAADJA01 > JAADJA01. The sequence continues at coordinate 3,998 of CAYOZZ010000367.1, forward strand.
TGGATCAGGGCAGTTTGACGATCCTGTCTTTATTGATACACAGGGTGACGGGCCTGTAGGTATGGATTTTGCCGATATTGACGGTGATGGTAATACCGATGCTTTGGTTGCCCTCGCAAATGGTAATAAAATCGCACTTTATTTTAATGACGGAAACGGCGGCTTCTCCAAAACAATTGTTGCCAACGCTATAAACTCACCGGCAAGTATTTCATTTTCAGACTTTGATAATGACGGGGATAAGGACATTATTTATTCGGACAACACGGGTATATCAATTCTTGAAAATGACGGGAACGGTAGTTTTACTTCTTACGGTGAAGTCATTAATTACGGAACCTATTCCGGCAGGATATCCGTTGCCGATTTAAACAATGACGGATTTGATGATGTAGTATGTAATCCCGGTTATGTGCATTGGCTGATAAATAATCAGGACGGCACCTTTACCGATCACGAACTGGAAACCTGGGGCGGTTCTTACTATGTTGAGACAAGTGATTTGGATAATGACGGCAATATTGATATTCTTTCACCTTCAGGGATGGTCAACAGGGCATATTATCTTAGAAATACGGGTGTTAACGATGTTTTTGAGATAAATACTTATGCTGTTGACCCGGATATCAGGGCTGTGTGTGCCGGTGATATTAACAATGACGGTTATGACGATTTTGTAATTGGCTCATGGCCTTCTGAAAATTTAAGCTGGGCCGAAAATTTCCTTTTCAGGATAATTTATCAGCCTTCCGGAGATTCGGCCTGCATTGGTGGTGAGGCTTTGTTTTCGGTTGTGACTGCAGGAGTAACGGAATTTCAATGGCAGATAAACGATGGAAACGGATGGGCTAACCTTGAAAATAGTGCTGTTTTTGACGGGGTAACCACAGCATTACTTAAAATTTCGGCTGTTACCGATGATTTGTTCGGGAGTGAGTTCAGGTGTGCAGTAAAGGATGAATTGAATAATACACTTTTTACGGAACCGGCATTATTACTTCAGTATCAGCCATCGATAAACTGTATTGATGATCAGGTACGAACAGCAGGTATTTCCAATACATATATTGTTCAGGAAAATGAATTTGATCCTGATACGATTGTTAATCCCTGTAACAATGAGCTAACCCTTGTAAATGATTATAATAATTTGGAAACACTTGCCGGAGAGGTCTTTACGCCAGGTAGTTACACTATTGTCTGGAGTATTTTTAACAGTGATAACGTACTGATTGACAGTTGTTCTTTTAATCTTGAAATAGATTCATATACAAATGTTTATCCTCTGACGGGAAATAAAATAAGAATCTTTCCCAACCCTACAAATGGTTTTATAATTGTTACTCTTTCCGGAAAGATTTCCGCAGCACAGATAAAAGTAACGGATATTAGCGGGATGGTGGTTCTGGAAAAAGAAATAAAAGGCAGAAAGACTAAAATTGACCTTAGCGAATA
>CAYOZZ010000368.1:0-7969 GCA_964408535.1 uncultured Bacteroidales bacterium
GTTTCGGCAGTGAGCGGAATACCTTTCGGGTCATCAACATCATTTGATGATGTGAGACTGACACCTGCAATGACAACCATAGTCAACAGCAAGGTATATAACATCTGATCCATCCAGGGCATATCAATTACCGGAGTTTTCAGGGCAAAGGCAATGAAGAAGGAGGAAAGAATTCCCACTATGGCCGCCTTGTTTGTTGTCTTCTTCCAGAAAAGCCCCATCAAAAATACTGCAAGTATTCCCGGACTGACCATTCCCGTGTATTGTTGAATATACTGGAACATCTGCGGAATATTTCCAAGCAGCGGTGCAACAATAACAGCAGTAAGTAAAGCAAGGAATGCAGACAATCGTCCGACAGTAACCGTTTTCTTATCGGAGGCATTTTTGTCAATATAAACCTTGTAAATATCCATTGTGAAGATTGTGGATGTTGAATTAAGCATTGAAGCAAGAGAGGATATGATGGCTGCCACAAGTGCCGCAACAACAACTCCTTTCAAACCATTGGGAATGAACGTGCTGATAAGCCAGGGATAAGCCTTGTCATATGCAACTCCGCCTCCCGGTTTTGTGAATACGTCATCTATGCCGGGAATAACGGAAGCACCTTCGGGATGAGAGTATAGTACAAAGGCTATGATACCTGGAATCACAACGAAAACAGGAATAATCAGTTTAAGAAATCCGGCAAATGCAAGTCCTCGCTGGGCTTCTCTTAATGATTTTGCAGCCAGTGCTCTTTGGATAATGTATTGATTGAATCCCCAGTAATACAGATTGGCAACCCACAGGCCGCCGATTAAAACGGCAATACCCGGAAGATTGAAAAACTCGGGATTATCTCTTTTTAATATCATATGGAATTTTTCGCCGGCGTGTTCATAAATGAAATCAAGGCCGTGCAACACCCCGCCTTCGGGAGTAACATGGTTTAGGGCAATAACGGCTGTTATCATTCCTCCGAGGGTGAGAAAAACAACCTGAATGACATCTGTCCAGGCAACTGCCGACAGTCCGCCGTAAAGAGAATATGCCGCTGCAATAAATGCCAGACCGATGATGGAATAAAACACCATACTACCGTCTCCGGTGCCGATAATTGTGTCAATAGCCTGAGCACCGAGAAACAGAACAGATGTAAGGTTCACAAAAACAAAAAGGGCAATCCAGAAAACGGCAAGTATTGTTTTCAGATTTGTACTGTATCGCTTTTCAATAAACTCGGGGATAGTATAAAGTTTCTTTTCGATGAAAACCGGAAGAAAATATTTTGCAACAATTATCAGTGTTATTGCAGCCATCCATTCATAGGATGCAATAGCAAGTCCGATGGCAAACCCTGAGCCTGACATTCCAATGAACTGTTCAGCCGATATGTTTGCTGCAATTAAGGATGCACCGATTGCCCACCAGGGAAGGGATTTGCTTGCCAGGAAATAGTCCTCTGCATTTCGCTGATGGCCTTTCTTTCCTCTGGAGACCCATAATCCTGTACCGATTATTACAACTCCGTAAACAAAGAAAATCAAATAATCAATATAGTTGAACTGTGAACCCATATCCGTATGTTTAATTGTTAATTATTTATTTTCAACTCTTTCGGTCCGTCATCTATTTCAGGTTGATAAAAAACAGGCTCTAACCCGGTTCTTTCCGAATAATTCCTTCCGACCGTTTTGATAAAATCCTCAACACTCTCTTTATGAACAATGCTTACCGTACAACCCCCGAATCCGGCTCCCGTCATTCTCGACCCGATACATCCGGGTATTTTTCTCGCCTCTTCGACGAGAGTGTCCAGTTCAATGCCGGTTACCTCATAATCGTATCGTAAGGAGTCGTGCGATTCATTCATAAGCTCTCCGAATCTGTTAAGGTTTCCGCTTTTTAATGCCGGTATAGCTTCCAAAACCCGTGCATTCTCCGAAATAACATGAGAAGCCCTTTTACGCACAACCTCATCAGAAATAAGATATTTAAGTTCGTTATATTCGGCAAGACTTAATTCACTTAGATTTTTTACCGGTTTTTCTTTACTGATATCTTCAACGGCCTTTTCGCATTCTGCCCTGCGTTCATTATATTTTGAATCAGTAAGACCTCTTCTTTTGTTTGTATTTACAATCATTAGTCTGTAGTCACCAAGTTCTACCGGAACCAGTTCATAATCAAGTGTGTCGCAGTTAAGAAATAAGGCTGAATCTTTCTGTCCCATACCAACAGCAAACTGATCCATAATCCCGCAGTTCATACCGACAAATTCATTTTCGGCCCTTTGTGAAATTTTGATTAGGTCAATCATCGGGATATTTTTCCCGTAAAGTGTATTTAGCATAAAAGCCGTAACCAGTTCTATTGAAGCGGATGATGAAAGTCCGGCACCATTTGGAATGTCACCGCTGTACATAAGCTCAAGTCCGGAAGGTTTAATCCCCGTTTTCTTCAACTGGTCAATAACTCCAAGCGGGTATTCAACCCATTCGCCATTATGTTTCTTATCAAGGTCTTCCGGCAGAATAAAAGCTTTATAACCAAAATTAACGGATGCAAATTTGATTTCAGGCTCTCCTGTCTCTCTTACCATAAGGTAAGTTCCATAGTTCAAAGCGCAGGGGAATACGTATCCGCCGTTATAATCAGTATGTTCACCGATAAGGTTAACACGTCCGGGAGCAAAAAAGAGACGGGGTTTCTGTCCGTCTTCGCCATAAAGCCCGTAAAACTTTTCTTTCAGGGTATCTGTTATTTTCATAAACTAAAATGAACAGTGTTTTTAAATTGATGCCAAATTTACAAAAAAATCTTATTCTTACTTTATGCAATGGCGAATGTTTCCAAAATCAGGCCACAATCATCTTTATTATTTATGCACCTTCCTTATAAACTCTTCAACTTCAGGTACACCTCCCTGATAAACGAGGTAGCCGTTGTACGGTTCGCGTTCGGTAATTTCGTCATTTATCGGTGTAAGCATTATTTTCTTTACTTCTTCGGGATCGTCAGTCTGACCCAGTGCCCAGCTCAACTTGACCCAGGCAACTTCGGGAAGCATATTACCGGTTGGGATGATCCCTTTTGCCATCATATCGCGGCCGGTATCGTAAACAAACATATGGACATATCCCCAGATAGTTTGTAAAGTCATATACATATGAACCCCCTTTTCATTAGCTCTTTCAATTGCCGGATAAAGTTCTTTATTGACATGACCAAGTCCTGTTCCAACGAAAATTATCCCTTTGTATCCGGCGTCAATGAGTCCGTCGAGTGTATCGGGACGCATACCGGGGTAGTAGTATAGCATTGCAACCTTGTCACTGAAATAGGGGAGGATTTTAACATTTTTATCCTTACGGCGATGGTTGTAATTCTTTTTAATCGGAATAATCTCTTTCCGGCTGACTCTGGCAAGCGGAGTGTCACCGATAGTTCTGAAAGTTGAGCGGTAAGAAGAGTGCATCTTCCTTACCCTTGTACCTTTATGTAGTAGTCCGTACTCATCGGAAGTCGGGCCAAACATACATACCATAACTTCGGCAATATCAGAATGGCCGGCTGCGTGCATTGCGTGCATCAGGTTTAAGGCTGCATCTGAACTGGGACGGTCGGAAGAGCGCTGCGAACCAACCAGAACAATCGGAACCGGTGAGTTTTGAACCATAAATGTCAGGGCGGCACCGGTATGATGAAGGGTGTCTGTACCATGGCCGATTACAATGCCGTCAATTCCGTTTTCAATCTCTTTGCCTATTGCTTTTGCAAGTGCAACATATTGCTTTGGCCCCATATTTTCACTGAATACCGCAAAAACTTTTTCGGTTGTCAGGTTGCATATATCAGCCAGTTCGGGAACAGCACCGTAAAGTTCTCCGGGTGAAAAGGCTGGTATCACTGCTCCGGTTCTGTAATCAAGCCTCGAAGCAATTGTTCCGCCGGTACCGAACAGCTTTACTTTTGGTAATCCGGGTGTGTATGGAAACTCTTTTTCAGGAATTTTATAATTTGCCTTTTTGTAGCCGGTCTCTTTCATATCGGTAATAGTTTTTATATCAATACCGACATTGTATCCTGTTGCAATCTTCAATACAATATGCTGGTCGTCATCGTTTTCAGCCCTTGGGAGTACAGTCCCCTGAAAATCGCCCCTTGTTGTTTTAATATGAGTCTGACCCCAGACGCGAACCTTTTTTCTCTTTAAAATCTTTAAGGCATCACCTTTATATCCCTGAAAAAAATCGTTATCCATTATTTGCTTGTTTTTTTACTGATTATTTCACTTAATTCACTAAGTTTTATATTCCCAATGGCTGTTTTATATAACTGCCCCATAATCCATTTTGCCTCATTCTCAGGACTATCCGATATCCTGACCTCAGCAAACTTTTTCCTTAAAAACGAAATTCTCGATACTATCTCCTTCTTTGGTGTTTTCTTGAATTTTATACTATCAAGCACAGAATCAAAATCCATTTTCGGAAATTCATAAACCACCGGAAGCATATAGCGTGCAAGCTCAAGTTCAATTTTATTATCAAGTAGGTACCTGAACATTGCATAAATAATTTTGTAATTAAATTCCTTTACGTGTTTGAAGTGACCCTCAACGAATTTTAGTCTGTGTCCTAAAAATGTTCCTACAAAAACCGGATTAATTTTTAATTCCTCAATTATACTCTCTGTCAGAGGATAAAGGTTCTTGCTGAAAATGTAAGCGTATGTATCCTCGGGGATTCCCCATTTTTTAAGCTGCCTGTATCTGTCAATAACATCTTCGGGTAAATCCTGTTTGAGTCTTTCAATATATTCATCTTCAAGCGGAATAGGAGCGGAATCGGTGTCGGGGTACATTCTGTCTGCACCAGGCAGAACACGTTCGAAAATCGTTGTTCCGTCTTCAAAAGACTTTCTTGTCTCTTCCGGCACACCGTCAAAAGCCATAAGACACCGTTCTTCAATGGTTTCGAGAGCCGTTTTTACATCATCCTTAGGTGCCCAAAAAACCAATTGGGCATCATCATCTTTCGATTTTAACAGTTCTGCAATTTTTTTTATCTCTCTTTTCTTCAGTTTCGGGTTCAAATCTTCGGATGTAACCATAAAGGGTTTTTGAAGGCAGGCTATGACCTTCATCCGGTCTCTTATCTCGTCTGTAAATGATTTTCCGGGTTGTGTAAAATGAGAAAGAATCCCTTTAAATCCCGGCAAATTAACGGCTATAACAACATATCCGTTTGATTTAGCCTTTTTTAAAGGTTTATAGGAAAAGCGAATACTATTTCCGTTTATATGTTTATGAGATATTTTCCATTTTTTCTCATCTTTAATCTTATCATTAAGCAACTCTCTGATATGAAGTAGCGCCCATTGTCTGAACGCTTCATTATGAGTTAGTTTGGGTATCCATTTTGTATGGGCAACCCCTTTGATTTCGACTCTTGAACCGCCACGGCAACTGACGTTGACATCTTGCCGTCCGGCACCAATTCCTGTACGTACAAGGCCTGTGCTACGATTTAAAAACCGGATATAATCACACCCTTCTTTTACTTCGCCGGGATTGACAAAATCGGGATATGTAACCGTTTCAATCAAAGGCATTCCCAATCTGTCGGTACGGTAAACCCTTGTGTGACCGATATCGGAAACTTCGCGACATGAATCCTCTTCAAGGCTGAGTTGTATTAATCGAACCTTTTTATTCTTTAAATATATTTCACCTTCTATACCGATTATTCCTGTTCTTTGAAAACCTGTGGGAATACTGCCGTCAAGGTATTGCTTCCGGGTGATATGTACTTCACCTACTATATTCAGTTTTGATAAAAGTGAGATTTTGATAGCTATTTCAAGAGCTTCACGGTCAATAGGAAACGGAGGGGTGTCGTCAATATCGTAAGTGCAAGCCGAATCATTCGAAATATGGTAAATTATCTCTTTTCTTGTTTTGAACTCCATAAGAGCTGTTCCGTCATACTCTCCCAGTTCCGATAAAGTCGGGCGCATATGGCGAATAACCTCCGCATCATACTCGTCCGGCTTCTGATAAATACCTGCCGGGCAGTTACAAAAAAGCTTACGCTTTGTTAGCAATTGCTGGTGCACTTCCAATCCCGACATAAAACCTATTCTGTCGTATGTTTCCTGATTTGCCTGATGTATAGGTACATAGCCGATAATTTCTTTGGTTCTGTCGTAATTTTCGGTGGGATTAATATCTTTATTTGTAATCATAACGAATTTTAAATTTGAGTATTTCAAATAAGTCGTCAAAAGTATCAATATCCGCTAATATTCAAAATAGTTTTTGATAAATTATTAATTATTTTTATATTTGTATGCAAAAAATTTAAAAATGATTGTTAATGCCACTCAAAAGCAAAGTATATTTATCCTATTTATTTGTTTTTTACCTGTTTGCCGGTTTGCTCAAGCACAAAAGCAATACAATGTCCCCCGTTTCAGAGTCGTCTTCTATAATGTTGAAAACCTGTTCGATATTTATGACGATACCCTTAAGCTTGATGATGAGTTTACTCCCGAAGCAATGAGACACTGGGATAACAGGAGGTTTTACAAAAAACTGAACAACGTTTACAAAGTTTTGATTAATATTGGGGAATGGGAACCTCCTGCCGTTATCGGTTTATGTGAAATGGAAAACAGATTTGTCTTGAATAAACTTGTGTATGAGACACCTTTAAAAAAGTTCGGCTATAAAATTATTCATGAGGAGTCACCTGACAAACGGGGAATTGATGTGGCTATGCTTTATCGTCCTGATTTGTTTGAGCCTGTGAATTATGAAGTTATACCGGTAAGATTTCCATTTGATACAGCTTCGCGAACGCGTGACATACTCTATGTTAAAGGTCTTGTTTATTCCGATACAATACACTTTTTTGTAAATCACTGGCCGTCAAAATACGGTGGACTCATGGGGACAGAGCCAAAAAGGGCATTTGTTGCTTCCCTTTTAAAATCCAAAACCGATTCACTGTTTCAAATATCCGATTCTGCAAAAATATTGATAATGGGAGATTTTAATGACGCACCTGAAAGTGAAAGCATATCTTTGTTTCTCAAGGCAGAGTCGGGTACGTCGCAACCCGAAGTGAATAAACTATATGATTTGATGAAGGGACTTTACAAAAAGGAGAAGATCGGTACCCACAAATATCAGGGGCGTTGGGAAGTACTGGACCAATTCATTGTTTCGGGTTCTATGCTGAATAAAAGTCCGGGTGTTGCAATTTCTCCAAACGGAGCACATATTTACCACCCTGACTATTTGCTGGAGGAAGATGAAAAATATACAGGCAAAAAACCGTTTCGCTCATTTACAGGTATGAAATATAACGGTGGTTTTAGCGATCATTTACCTGTTTATGTTGATTTGATAAGAATAAATATTTATTGAAATGAGTTACTAACCAATAAAATTTTGAAGAATGTATAATTTTTTTGCATATATTTGCGTTTTTATTTTCTGAAATTCCGGATTTTATGTTATACGTTGTATTTTTTCTTCTGATTAATTATATTGTCGTAATTATTTATAAAGTCGGCAAAACCAACAGAATAAGACGTAAACTAAAGGTGGGTGATCTATGCAAGGTCTATATCGGCGAAAGTAAATTCTGGGGTTCTGTTCAGCGTGTTTATAACTCAACTGTTGATGTATGGGTTATGAATCAAATGATTTCCGTTAGCAGGGATGAAATTTATGCATAGAGTAAATTTTATTTTTCTATTCTTTTTAACTCGAAGATCACAAATTTTTCAAAAAAACAAAGTTTAGCATTGTTATAAAAAAGTGTATTTTTGTAGTAGCTTAATAGTGTTTTTTAAACTATTTATTCTATAAGTTGTTAATGTTATATAGTATGGAGATAAAAACAGATTTATATTTGGGAGATAGTAAATATGTATTGAGGGAGCTTCCCGATAATTCTGTTGATTTGATTTT
>CAYOZZ010000369.1:0-2897 GCA_964408535.1 uncultured Bacteroidales bacterium
AATCGTCACACCTCTGATTTCGACCCAGGCCGACAAAGGGTCGTATCCAAACCTGATTACCGCATTTGATTTGGCTCCGTTTTCGTCAAGCACTTTGCGAAGCATGTGAATATTTACATAGCTTAGTCCCGACTCCTGAACATCAACATTTGTACTGTCGAAAACAGTCACCTGGTGCTTGCCGGGATAATCCTCCGGGCCTCCTGCGTTTTTAATCAGTTCTCTAATTTGCGGATTTGCCGTAAGCAAATATCCCGTAAAGAAAAACAGGACTGAAAAGAGTAATTTTTTTGTCATTTTTATAGAATTTTTGTTCGACAAATAATGTGGTAAAACTACAATTTATTTTTTATTAAAAAGATATTAACAACGGTATTTTGCAGGTAATTATAAATATATATTTGTTGCAGCTAAGAAATGTATGTATTCAACATAAAATTGTATTATGAGAAAAAGAATTTATCTTGTTAATTTAGTGCTTGTTGCATCGGTAGTTTTACTGGTCAGCAGTTGTATTTCAACAAAATTACCCGACAGTTATTCGGTTAATCCCGAAGTCCTCGAAGCCAAAGGTGGCAAAGTAGCCTTCACAGTAAACGGAACAATCCCTGAAAAATCGTTTCATAAAAAGGCTGTTGTGGAATTTCATCCTTACATTCAGTATGACGGAAAAACGCAGGATTTGAAAAAATTTGTACTCAGAGGAGAAAAAACCGAAGGCGAGGGTACTGTAATTAATTCCAAGACCGGCGGTTCATTTACTTACAATGAAGAGTTTGATTATTCTGATGATATGAGAGCTTCGGAGCTTTGGGTAAAAGCGACTATTACAAAGGGCGGGAAGGTTATCGAAACCGACCCTGTGAAACTGGCTGACGGAATTATCACTACTTACAGGAAAATTATTCACGATGAGGATTTGAGCTACGCTCCGTCAGGATACGAAAAGGTTACCATTGTCCCCAAAAAAGCCACCGTCTATTTTAAGGTGAATATGGCTAACCTGAACTTCAACTGTAAACTGAATAAATCGGAAAGTGCAAAAGCCGAAATGGACAGCCTTGATGTTTTCCTGAAAAAGGGATGGGCGATAAAAGATGTTAATATCAATGCCTGGGCATCACCCGAAGGCGAAATTGACTTCAACGACGACCTTTCCGACAGAAGAGCGGAAACAGCGCAGAAATTCATTGAAAAGAAACTGAAAAACACAAGTAAAAACCGTGCTGAAGTTCAGGGAACTGATGCCGGTGAGGTTGATAAAGAGGTTGCATATAATGCACACGGAAACGGCGAAGACTGGGACGGATTTATGAAAGGAGTCAGAAGCTCAAACCTCAAGGATAAATCAATGATTCTGAATGTGGTCAATTCACAGAATGATGCTTCAAAACGCGAGCAGGAAATAAGAAATATGACACAGATTTACAGTGAGATTGAAGATGAGATTCTTCCTCCTCTTCGTCGGGCTGAGATAATCGTTAATTTCTTTGAACCGAAACGTACTGACGAAGAAATAGCAAGGCTTGCAGTTACAAGCCCCGACTCACTGACATATCCCGAGTTATTGCACGCTGCTACGCTGACTGATGATCATCAGGCCAAATTCAACATCTACAAAGAGGCTTTTACACACAGGCACAGAGACTGGAGAACATATAACAATGCTGCGGCCGAAGCAATTAATCTCGGGAATATTGACGAAGCCGAAAATATTCTCGTTCAGGCTCAGAAACTCTCCTCGAATAACGGTATGATTGAAAATAATCTTGGTGTTGTTGCCTGCCACAGAGATGATTGGGATAAAGCGGAACAATATTTCAAAGATGCACAGATACACGGTGAAAATGAAAATTATAACCTTGGAATTGTTATGATTCAAAAGGGTGAATATCAAAAAGCCCTAAGCTATTTTAACGGTATCAGTTGCAGGCATAATGTGGCGCTTGCCCAGGTACTGGCAGGAAATATGAATGAGGCGCTGAAAAACCTCAAATGCTCACCCGAGAATCCAAAGACCTATTATATGCTTGCCGTTTACGGAGCCAGAACCGGAAACGACAAAATGGTTTATGAATATCTCGGAAAAGCACTTGAAATGCATCCCAAATGTAAAGGCAAGGTAGCCGAAGACAGAGAGTTTATAAAATATTTTGATAATCCTGAATTTCAGAAGATTGTTCAATAAGAATCAGTGGCTCAATGGAAAACCCCGGTCTTTTACGGCCGGGGTTTTTTGTTATTACTGCATGCCGATTTTACCCTAAACTTATTCCCATACCGGCTTCTTTGCCATAGCCTTCCACCTTCATTAGTGCAAATTCGTGGGCTCTTTCGGATTTCAGCGAGGTCTTGTGTGCCGCATACTGACTACGCCAGCTTCGTCAGTCAAATTAATCCGAAAGTGAAAACCATTGAGATTTGTAATCTCTTGTCATACAGTCAGGTATTTGTCTTACCGGATTGCAAATCCGTATTATATTTAGTTCCGGATTAGGCCTGAGCTATGGCCAAAGCTTAAATCCGGAACAGCCCGGGGGCAAATCTCCTGATGACTCCGGTGCAGTAAGCCGGATACCAATTCGATTTTCCCTTTTGTCAGCAGAGAGCAGTCATCCGGAGATTGCGCGCCGGGTTTCGGACTTTATCCCATACCGGCTTTCTTGCCATAGCCTTCCACCTTCATTGGTGCAAATTCGTGAAATTCGTGGGCTCTCACCTTGTTGCCCCTCTAAATCTCTCCCGAAGCTTCGGGAGAGACTATTGAAAGGATAGTCCGTTTTGGGATACTTTCTCGTTATTCGAGCTTCCGCAAATCTCCTGATGACTACAGGTGCAACAGACAGGGAAACAGTTCAATTCGCCATAATGCCTGCATAGAGGAGTCATCTGGAGAT
>CAYOZZ010000370.1:0-6283 GCA_964408535.1 uncultured Bacteroidales bacterium
TCCCGTTGATAATGAAGGTGCAGATGCTCCACAGGGCACTCCGGCATATTTCACGGCTATCTGTGATGATATTTGGAGTTGGCAATACAATAATGATCAAATTTGGATATACGAAGCGGCAGTTGATTGGAATCAAGCTTCAAATTCGACATTTGCTCTAAAACAACAACTCAATGTCGCGGCTTTCAATTCAATTTTCGATACTCAGGGAAATGATGAGGATATTGAACAACCACCTTTAAACGGTACTGATTACTATTTGTGGGCATTTCCCGAAATTGTAATGAATAGTCCGAAATATAGAAATTTCGGCTCGACACAAAGTATTGTTCTGTGTCATACAGTTAACGTAAGTTCCGGAAAACATGGAGGTATAAGATGGTACGAATTGCAAAAAAATGGAAACAACTGGACAGTAAGACAACAAGGGACTTATGCACCTGACTCACATTCCAGGTTTTTGCCATCCATAGGTATTAACTCAAAACACGAAATTGCTATCGGGTACGCTATTTCAAGCAAAACTTTATATCCCGGATTACGCTTTTGCGGTCAATCGGCCTCCGAAAATGCAACTGCTTCAGGAATACTCGACATTTCTGAAATCACTGCATTTAACGGCTCAAAAACAATGACCTACTACCGTTTTGGAGATTATTGCTCTATGTCTGTTGATCCGGTTAATGACGAAACATTCTGGTTTACATCCGAAACCGAAGAGAAACAAACAAATCATTACGGTACAAAAATTGTCAAATGGCTTGCAGGTCAAGGGGACTTGACGGCAGATTTCTATGCCTCAAATAAATCGGTTAAAATAAATGACACCATATCACTTAAAGATTTATCAACAGGAACTCCGACCAACTGGCTTTGGAGTTTCACACCTGCTACCGGAATCAGCTTTATCGGTGGGACAAGTAACCTTTCTCAAAATCCTAAAATAAAAATAACCACTCCTGGTCAATATGATGTCAGGTTGATAATTTCAAAAGGAACTGTAAAAGATACTTTAACAAAAACCGCATACTTGTCGGTTTCCGGCTGTGTTGTTAACTCTTTTCCTTATTTTCAAGGATTTGAAGATTTAATAATGCCGACTTGTATAGAACAACAAACTATTTACGGCAATAAAAGTTGGAAAATCAGCAAAGGGAACGGTAATCAAAATCCTGCCAACTCATATTCGGGAACAAGAAATATTTCCATCACAAAAAATTTTGCCGCACCCTTTGCTAAACAAAGATTAATTCTTCCTGTTTTTGATTTTTCCGGAGTTAGCTCGGCAATGCTTAACTTCAGGCATTACCAGGAAAACTGGTACGGTGATTCCGATACACTGGCCGTTTATTACAAAACTTCTTATTCGGGTTCTTGGCAACTACTAAAAACTTATGACAAACAAACAAATGGCTGGCAACAGGAAAGTCTTCTTTTACCCAATATAAATTCATCATATTTCATCTCTTTTGTTGGAACGTTAAGTTCAGGATTCGGTATCTCGATTGATGATATCTATGTTGTTGACAACTCTTCTGTGAATGTTGTTCCTGTTGCCGATTTCAAACTTCCGGCAGATACGATTACATTGTCAGATATTTTAACCTTATGTGACGAATCGCAAAACTTTCCGACATCTTGGTCTTGGACCATAACACCTGCAAACCATTCATTTATTAACGGAACCAATGCCAATTCACAACATCCCCAAATTAAATTTTCAAATGAAGGGACATATACTATTAGTCTGACAGTATCTAATGCGGCAGGAAACAACACTAAAACAAAAACAAATTGTATAGTTGTATATAATGTATTCGGTCTTCCTTTTGTCGATGATTTCGAAAGTGATAAAGGATGGACATTTACAGGCGAATTTCAGCGCAGTGCACCTCAAGGACTCGGAGGAAGCGGGGTAGGTTATGCCGATCCGTCACAAGCTTTTTCAGGCACAAATGTCATTGGAACCGATCTTACCGGTTTAGGTTCCAACTCCGGTGATTATGAACCCAATTTGCCTTCAAATGCTTATATTGCCGAATCGCCTTATTTGGATTTTACAGGCTATAACTCAATTAAGCTAAAATTCAAGCGCATACTTAATATTTCATCGAGTGATAATGCCTACATTTTAGCTTCCGACGACGATGGTGCTTCGTGGAATACATTATGGTCCAATTGGGGGAGTGCCATTTTTGATAGTACCTGGAAGGATGTGGAGGAAAATATTTGGATTTCAGGAAATAAAATAAAAATACGATTTGTCCTCGGAAGCACCGACGCTTCATTAAACGAAAGCGGATGGAATATTGACGATGTACAGATTACGGGTGAACACACATATTGCTACGGTCACGGACAATCGGGCGGAGTTTATATCCGTAAAATGGATTTCGGCTCAATACATAAAGAATCAACTTCCGGCGGCTATCAAGACCATACTTACTCTTTAATGACTACTTTGATTCAAGGACAACAAAATGTCGAACTGAAAATCTCTACCAACAACAGCACCTCTTCGGATGATATTGGCGTATGGATTGATTGGAATATAGACGGCGATTTTAACGATGCAGGTGAAAATACTGTTTGTGCTCCAAATTCTGGTGGTTTAGGCTCATTCTTGATTAATGTTCCATCCGGAGCAACAAAAGGCGAAACACGAATGCGAATACGGGTTAAAAATACGGGAAACGATTGTGGAACACCCTGTCAAGAACTCACAGAAGGCGAAGTTGAAGATTATAAACTGAAAATAATTGCTCCGACCTCCTACCCTCCTCCGTTTATTCAGGAATATACCGACCTGTATGATCATTCGGTAACATTACATTGGATAGAAAACGGAACTGCTACACAATGGGAAATAGAACTAAGAGGCGCTTATGACGATTTTACCGGAATACCAACGCACACAAACATAACAAATACCGATTATCATATTACAGGGCTTATTGCAGATAAAGAGTATAAATATTATGTCCGTTCAAAATACACAAATGGAAACCATAGTTTTTGGGAACTCGGTGGAACATTTAGAACGGAAGCCGAGGCCGTTAGCGTTTATCCCTATTTTGAAAGTTTTGAAGATTTCGTACCACCTGACGGTTGGAAAATAAATATTCTATCGGGTGATGATTTCAATGCTTACTGGAATCAATACAACCAAACCTATTACCCTACGGGAAAAGCTCCTGCCGACGGTTCATATCTTGCTTATTTTACGGCTCACAACGTCACTTCCGAATCATATTGCAGGCTCGAAACAAAATTATTGGATTTATCGGGTATTTCAAATGCCGTAATGTCGTTTTATATGTATCATGATACGGGTTTCATTCAAAAAAACGGTGAAGGCTTAAGGCTTCAGGTGACCGAAAATAACAAAGACTGGGGTTATATCTCTTCTCTGATACCGCGCTATTCCAAATATTGCGGTTGGTCAAAACACACGGTTGATTTAAGCGATTATGACGGAAAAATAATAAAAATAGGCTTTGTCGGAATTGGTAACGGTGGCAACAATATTCATATTGACGGTGTAAAAGTGCATAACAACCCTCCGGCCCAAGCAATCTGGCAAGGCAATGATACTGCCTGGTACAAAGAATCAAACTGGAATACAACGGATATTCCATATCCTGTAACAAAAGTGATTATCCCTCCGGGAAAATCATTTTATCCTACAATAATCAC
Organism: uncultured Bacteroidales bacterium; assembly: GCA_964408535.1. Classification (GTDB taxonomy): domain Bacteria; phylum Bacteroidota; class Bacteroidia; order Bacteroidales; family JAADJA01; genus JAADJA01. The sequence goes on from CAYOZZ010000370.1 coordinate 3,697, forward strand.
TACGGGTGCCAATTGCAAATCTTTGCTTATTCAATCCGACGCAACAGGCGACGGCTCATTAATAACAAACGGTTACCTTGAAGTAAAAGACTCTGTTATCGTACAAAGGTATTCCACTTCAAGCGGTTGGCATGGTTATTCGGCTCCTCTTGACAGTGTTAATGCCTCTATGTTCGACTTGAATATGAATCCTAAAATTTATCTTTACGGCCATAATGAATCGTATTACGGATATTCTAATGTTACTAACCCTGATACTGATCTCGGCGATATGAAAGGTTGGTTCTATTGGGTGGACGGTAGTAATCCGGTTACTCTTAATGCAACAGGTAAGTTACGTAGTGGTAATACTGGTAATACAAATAACCTTATAAGAAGTGGTAGTGGGACAAATTACGGATGGAACTTTGTAGGAAACCCATACACATCAGCTATTGACTGGAAATCCACAGATGGATGGACTACAAATAATATTAGCTCAACAATCTATGTTTTTAAGAACGGTAATTGGGCTACATATAATAAAACCACGGGAGCATCTACTAATGGCGGATCACGTTTTCTGGCATCCGGTCAGGCTTTCTTTGTGAAAGTTAATGATGCCGGTGGCTCTTATCCGGAGTACGGTACTATCATAATTAATGAGAAAGCACAAATTCACAACAATGTGGCTTTCTGTAAAAATTCGGATAATGATAATTTTAATAATTATGTCAAACTTAAAATCTCTAATGGTGAAAAAACAGATGAAACGGTAATTATGTTCAGTAATGAGGCTACTTACAATTATGATCCGACATTTGATGCTTTCAAAATATTCAGCAACGATGATTCGACACCTCAAATATATACAGGTGATAACACGGAATATGCCGTCAATGTTATACCGGAACAAAATGCTGTTGATATTTCTGTTGTTTATCAATTCGACGGCGATGAACTTAGTATCGCACTTACAGAGTTCAAAGGCATAGGAAATGCTGTCCTATCCGATAAACTTACAGGACAAAGTGTTGACTTAATCACTGAAAATTACAAATTTATCCACTGCAAAGATGTCAAAAACAGATTCAAAATCTCCTTTGAACCTTTAAAAGCCAAACAATCTTACTACAACGACATCAACGTTATTGCTCAATATAATAAAATTATCGTATATTTGGGTGATGAGCTTAGTGTTAATTCTCTGAAAATATTTGACATACTTGGAAGAAAACTTTTTGACATCAAATCCGTTACAGAAAACAAAGTGGTGATAAACATGGAAAATTCGGGAGTTTACATTGTTGATATTCAAACAAATAAAGGTCATTATAAAAGAAAAGTAATATTCTGACTTTATTGTACGGGAATAAGAGTTTCATCGACCATAGTCGCTTATATTCTTTATCCCGGCACTTTACTACAGGGTAGTTATCAGTTTGGCTGTGCTATGCCTATAATACCCTCATTTTTTGAACCATTAAGGAGTTAAGGTTAGTTAAGATTTTCTCTTAATGTCCCCTTAATGCCTTAATGGTTAACATTTTAAACATTCAGATTTTACAAACCATTAAGAAGTTAAGATTAGTTAAGTTTTTCTCTTAATGTCCCTTAATGCCTTAATGGTTAACATTTTAAACATTCAGATTTTATGAACCATTAAGGAATTAAGGATAGTTAAGTTTTTCTCTTAATGTCCCTTAATGCCTTAATGGTAAACATTTTTAACATTCAGTATTTTTGAAACATTAAGGAGTTAAGATTAGTTAAGGGTTTCTCTTAATGTCCCTTAATGGATTAAACGTTAATCCTCTAACTCACTAAAATATTCATTAACAAAAGGTTTCATAGCTTTTGATATATTATCCGTAAAAAAGTTAATTAATAACCCTTGCGGCTTTTTCATTAACTTCATGTATGTCAGTAACTGTGCTTCATGAACCGGCAGAACAGTTTCAACCGCTTTCAATTCAACAACGACTGTATCATCTACCAGTAAATCCAGCCTCAAATCCACATCCATTTCCATATCCCTGTATTTAACAGGAACATTAACCTGCTTTTTAACGCTGTAACCGTTAAGCTCAAGCTCATATTTCAAGCACTTTTCATAAACAGACTCCAATAACCCGGGACCTAATTCCTTGTGTACTCTAATTGCCAAACCTATTATTTCATAGGACAATTGTGTAACTTCTTTCTTTTTCATAATCGTAAATTTTGTGATTAATAAATAGTTATTAAACCACGAATTTACAATTTTTTTTAACTTTCAATAATGAATCTTTTTTTTTTGAACCATTAAGGAGTTAAGGATAGTTAAGATTTTCTCTTAATGTCCCTTAATGCCTTAATGGTTAATATTTTTAACATTCAGATTTTACGAACCATTAAGGAGTTAAGATTAGTTAAGGGTTCTTCTTAATGTGCCTTAATGCCTTAATGGTAAACATTTTCAACATTCAGATTTTACAAACCATTAAGGAGTTAAGATTAGTTAAGTTTTTTCTTAATGTCCCTTAATGTCTTAATGGTTTACAACTTTTCTCTTCCATTCAACATACCCCATAACCGCAAGAATCAGAAAAACAAGAAACTGGAAGCT
>CAYOZZ010000371.1:0-1938 GCA_964408535.1 uncultured Bacteroidales bacterium
ATTAATCATTACCTCTTAATCCATTCCATAAAGCAGTCGTTTTTAATTCTTTTTTTCGTATCTTTGCTTCTTTGTGATGTGACGATTAATACAATTCTTTAACGTTGAGCAATAATAGCATTATGAAAACAAAAACATTACTTGCAATTCCGGCACTTGCATTTGTGATAAGTACCTTTGGCCAAAAACCCGCAGTGGAACTAACCTTTACGGCAGAGAACAACGGGCAATACGTTCCATTGGACAGTATCTTGATTAAAAACCTTACACAGGGCGGGGACACGACCCTTTATGTACCGGATACCGTATTGGTGTTGGATTATATTACAAGTATCGAAAATAGCCAAGCCATCGGTGAAAGGGCTTTTGTCCTTTCACAGAACCGCCCCAATCCTTTTAAAGGAAAAACAGATGTTAACTTGTATTTACCGGAAAAGGAACATATAAAAATGACTGTGAGGGATATTCTTGGCAGAGAATTAGCTCAATATAAAAACACCTTGAACCAAGGTAGTAATTCCTTTGCTTTTTATTCCGGTAACCAAAAATATTATTTTCTTACAGTTACCGGAAAACAAACAAGCAAAACAATAAAAATGATAGATGCAGGCGGCAATATTGATAATAGTGGGAAATGTAAAATATTTTACACTGGGAATAAAGGGAAGATGAATGATTTTAAGGCTCAACAAGCCATTAATGATTTACAATTTAGCCTGGGAGATAGTTTGCAATATACAGTATATGCAAAATCCATTGATGGTATTTTTGGCAGTGCTGTAATTCAACATAATCCACTGGAAGACACAATTTATATTTTTGATATTTTAAAAGGGTTAAGATGCCACGGAATGCCAACAATAACCGACATTGACGGCAACACATACAACACTGTGCAAATCGGCTCACAATGTTGGATGAAAGAAAATCTGAAAACGACTACATATCGAAATGGCACACCAATACCAAATGTAACAAACGGCAGCAGTTGGGGTAATCTCACAACAGGAGCTTATGTATGGTATGATAACGATACTATCTGGAAAGATAAATACGGGGCATTATACAACTGGTATGCTACTGTTGATACCAACGGACTTTGCCCAACAGGATGGCACGTACCAACGGATGATGAATGGACTGATTTGACTGATTATATCGGCGGAACAGGCTCGCCCCACGGCAACGAACTAAAATCGTGCAGGCAGGTTAATTCACCGCAGGGAGGGGGCTGCAATACAGGCGAGCACCCGAGGTGGAATGAAAGCAGCGAAAATGGCACAGACGATTACGGGTTTTCGGGTCTTCCGGGCGGCTACCGAGACTACACTGGACTATTCGGCAACATTGGCGGTTTCTGTTACTGGTGGTCTGGAACGGAGTACTCATTAAACTGCGCCTGGAGCAATCTATTGTCCTGCAGCGACGGCGATGTGTTTGTGTACATCATCGATAAGCAGCCTGGGTTTAGTGTCCGTTGTCTCAGGGATTTTTAGACAATTTTATCATCCGTAGCTTTAGCGCAGGATGATTTGCCAATTTTATTATTTTAATAATACCCCGTTAGGGGTCGAATTTTTACGAAAGTCGAGAGTAGAACAAAACTTGTTTAAGTTCTGCATAGACAAGCAAAAATTACTAAATTTTTTTTGTATGAGTTTACATTATGATTTACAGGTTAATCAATACCGTTTTTAAGTATAGAAATTACCGGAATAAAAAGAGTAAACATCTTAGCAATTAACCCACAGGGACTCAGGCGCACACTCCTGCGCCGACCATACGGGTTTTACTGCCAACAATCCCGGGCTGTCCGGAATTTCCAAATTCCGAACTAAATATATACCGGATTTGTAATCCTACATATATGATATATTTTTTCCATAATTTATAAAATTTTGTGATAAAATCAATAATTGGTCTTTTTACAATATAAAT
>CAYOZZ010000372.1:0-5422 GCA_964408535.1 uncultured Bacteroidales bacterium
CGCAAGTGTTCTGGAGCATTATTGAAGATAAAAACCGGCCCGAAGAGATTGAAAATATTTATGCCGGTCTGATAAATTCCATTGAACCTGCCTTAAGCACTGAGAGTTTCACGAACTAATAAATTAGGCTGGATAACCCAGGTTTAAAGCAATTTAACTTTTAATCCTTCCGGAATTTTAATAATACTCTAAATCCTTTGTTAATAGCTTAATTGCTCTGTTTTAAATATGCTATTGCATAATTCGGATTGAACATTAGTCGAAAAGAGTCCTTAAATCTTACCTATTGGTCGAGTTCATATTTATTACAGATTGTCATAATGTTTTTAAAAGGCAACAATTAATTTCCATTTAAATCCGGGTTTTATATTTTACTTGTATATTTGTCAGCCTGAAAAAGCACTATGGCACCGAAAGAAAAAAACAAAATTACCAAATGGTTTGAAAACGGGCAAAATATTCGTTTGCTGGTTCAAACCGCTTTTTTAATCCTTATTTTATGGATTGGGTATGAATTTTACGGTTTTGTAAGATATTATGAAACTAATGGACAGACAGCATATTTTGAACGTCCTCCCGGAGTTGAGGGGTTTCTTCCTATAAGTTCGCTGATGGGGATAAAGTATTTTCTTCAGACAGGAGACTTCAACACGGTTCATCCTGCAGGGATGGTATTGTTTTTTGTCTTTTTTCTTTTTGCAATACTTTTAAAAAAAGGTTTTTGCGGATGGGTATGTCCGGTAGGTTTTCTGTCGGAATACCTCCATAAACTCGGCAAAAAAATATTCGGACGGAATTTTGTTCTTCCGAAGTGGCTTGATTACCCTTTGAGATCGCTGAAATACCTTATTCTTCTCTTCTTTGTATGGGCAATAGTAACGATGTCAACGGAAGATTTGCACGGTTTTCTGTATGGAGATTATAACAAGATGGCGGATGTAAAAATGTTAATGTTTTTTGTTCACATATCCGCATTTTCACTTGGGGTTATATTAGTATTGATGATTCTTTCACTTTTTATCAAAAATTTCTGGTGCAGATATCTCTGCCCATACGGTGCTTTTCTCGGATTTTTCAGCATATTCAGTCCGTTAAAAGTAACACGTGATCCTGACACCTGCACTGATTGTCAGCACTGTACAGAAGCATGTCCTTCCAATATTCAGGTACATTCAAAACTCAGGATACACTCCGATGAATGTATGGCATGTGCGGCCTGTGTTACGGCTTGTCCTGAGGAAGATACACTGAAATTACGTCTGAGTAAAAAATCAAAGCGCAGTATTCCGATACGGGTTTATGCAGCCGTTCTAACCGCACTTTTCGTAATTATTACGGGAATAGCAATGCTGACAGGCCACTGGAAAAGCGATGTCACCCCTGAAGATTATAAAGAATTGATTCATAAGTTAGATAGTGATGCCTTGGATCATACAAATTAATTAAAACTCATCATCCTCAATCTCAGTAGCTTCAATATTACCTTTTGAATCGTATTTATCGCAGTCAACTTCTACCGAAAGCGGTTTCAACGGTTTTTCAAAATCAATATCCTGCGGGATATTCAGAGTGGAATCGGCATAAACCCTTTGCATATATAGTGCCCAGATCGGTAAAGCCATATTTGCACCCTGTCCAAGGTTTATCGTACGAAAATGTGCAGCCCGGTCCTCACAACCTACCCATACCCCAGTTGTTAACTTCGGGGTTATTCCCATAAACCAGCCGTCCGATTGATTGTTCGTAGTTCCGGTTTTCCCGGCAATCGGATTATTGAAATGATATTTCAGTCTTAATCTGATACCTGTACCGTACTGAACAACGCCTTCCAGCAAATTAAGCATAAGATAAGCCGTCTCTTCACTCATTGCTTCCTGCTGTTTCGGAACAAAAGTCTCAACAACGTTGCCGTTTTTATCTTCAATTTTTGTAATAAAGATAGGTTCGATATAAACACCCTTGTTAGCAAAGGTATTTACGGCGCCCACCATTTCATAAAGTGAAATATCAGGTGTTCCGAGTACAATTGCCGGAACAGGATCGAGAAAACTTGTTACTCCCATCTTTCGTGCTATCTTAACGACCGACTGCGGGGAAAAACGCTTTATAAGCCAGCCAGAAATCCAGTTATTGGATGTTGCCAACGCATATTTAAGGCTTATCTCCATTCCCTTATCTTTACTTGAAGAGTTTCGCGGCTCCCATGTATCACCATTATCAAGATAGATAATAGGCTGAATATTAGGAAATTCAGTACAAGGAGAAAGACCGTTCTGCATTGCCAGCGTATAAAGAAACGGTTTGAAAGTGGAACCCACCTGACGTTTTGCCTGAGTGACATGGTCATACTTAAAATGTTTGTAATTTATACCTCCAACATAAGCTCTTACATATCCTGTTGAGGGTTCCATTGACATCAGCCCGGCCTGCAAATAGAACTTATAATAACGTATAGAATCCATCGGTGTCATTACGGTATCTATCTCGCCGCTCCACGAAAAAACCTTCATATGTGCCGGAGTATTAAATATCAATTTGATTGAATCCATCGGTACATTTCTCTTTTTCAGCCTGCGATATCTTTCCGAACGGCGCATCGCCTGATTCATCAGTTTCCTGACCTCCTGTTTGGGATTATTCTCAAAGTAGAACGGCGCATACTTATGACCTTTCCAGTGACGGAAAAATTTCGGTTGCAAATCCTGACTAAGATGTTCTCTGACAGCCTCCTCAGCATAATTCTGCATCTTTGAATTGATGGTGGTATAGATTTTTAATCCGTCTTCATAAAGATTATATGCCGATCCGTCGGGTTTATAATGAGTGCTGCACCATTTTTTCAGTACACCACGCAAATACTCCCTGAAATAGGTAGCATGACCGGTAATATGACTTTGCCTTCCGAATTTCGACATATCAACAGGTAACAGTTTCAATGAATCGTAAACAGCTTTGTCAAGAAAACCGTATTTTACCATCTGCGACATTACAACATTTCGTCTGAACTTCACTGTATCCGGCCTTCTGACCGGATTATAGAGAGACGGATTCTTCAGCATACCGACAAGAACAGCCGACTCTTCGATTTTCAATGAATCGGGAGTTGTGTTAAAATAAATTTTGGCAGCCGATTTAATTCCGACCGCATTATTAATAAAATCAAATTTATTGAGATACATAGTAATTATCTCATCCTTTGAGTATCTTTTTTCCAATTTAGAAGCGATCACCCACTCATTCAGCTTTTGAAGTATTGTCTTGAATTTCTGCGATTTATCCCTTTCGTGATACAACAACTTTGCAAACTGCTGTGTGATAGTACTTGCCCCACCGCTAAACTGCCCTGTTACCACACCTTTAATTGCTCTTAACAAGGCTTTGAAATCAATACCGGAATGGTCGTAAAACCTGATATCTTCTGTTGCCAACAGAGCATTGACAAGGTTGGTGTCAATATCACGAAAACTTACATCAGAACGGTTTTCGATATAAAACTTACCAAGCACCTCACCATCCGATGAATAAACCTCCGAGGCAAGATTTATCTTCGGATTTTCAAGTTCTTCAAAAGTAGGAATATATCCGAGCTTGCCTGATGATATCATCGCAAAAAGACCTACAACAAAAGCAATCCCAAGTACGAACAACAACCAGAAAATAATAACATACTTTGTATATTTCGATTTTCTCCTGTTGTTAATCTTATTCTCAATACTGCCGGAAGTGCTTTTTCCCATATCACTTCCCGAATTTTTTTCCTCGCTCATATTCAATTATTTCCTTTTATTTTAAAAAAGTAAAGGGCTACTGGAATAAACTTCAAAAGTAGAAAAATATTTTATAAAACTGATTTCCAAATTAATTCACTATTTCTTTTCTAAGCATATCCAAAGCCATAAGTGCCGACCTGCGGATATTTCTGCCGCGGTGTTCACCGAAACGGAACAGTCTTGCAACTACCTTTTCGGGAGTCGCAACTGCAATCCAGGTCGTACCGACAGGCTTTTCATCAGTTCCTCCGGCAGGACCTGCAATTCCGGATGTGGCAAGTGCAAAATCGGTTCCGAATTTTTTTCTGACATTTGCAGCCATCTGTGTTACAACAGGTTCACTCACAGCACCAAACTTTTCAATATCTCCGTCATTTACATCAAGAATATTATTCTTAATCTCATTGGCATACGAAACGACCGACCCTTTATAATAGTCGGAACTGCCTGCAACACTTGTAATAAGATGTGCTATGTAACCACCCGTACAACTTTCGGCAGTGGAAACCGTTTTTTTCTTTTGACGAAGCATTTTTCCTACAACCTCCTCAAGTGTATCTTTATCAAACCCGAAAATATAATCACCTATTAACTCTTTCAGTCTGACAATTTCTTTTTCAACAACTGTCACCAGGTCATCCCTGTTATTCCCTGACGCCGTCAGCCTGAGTCTGACAATACCGGGTTGCGGCAGATAGGCAAGCTTAACATTTGAAGGCAGAGCGTTTTCCCACTCTTCAATCATTGCAGCCATTTCCGATTCGGGTACACCCTGAGTAAGAACGGTTTTATGATATATGGCAGGCAGGCTGAATTTTTTCCGTAATTCCGGAATTATATAGTCCGTAACCATAGGTCTCATTTCAAAGGGAACACCCGGCATTGATACGAAAATTTTTCCCTCTTTTTCAAACCACATTCCCGGAGCAGTACCGTGAACATTTCGTATAACAGTACAATTATCAGGTACTTCGGCCTGTTTCCGGTTCAATTCGGTGACTTTACGTCCTCTGACCCTGAAAATCTCCTTCACATCTTCAAAAACCTGCTCATTAAAAACCGGTTTTGCCCCGAAAAAATCACAGAGGGTCTTCTTGGTAATATCATCTTTTGTCGGACCAAGTCCGCCGGTTATTAAAACCACATCCGCTCTTTTTCCGGCAAGCTCCAAAGCCTCAAAAATATGATTGTAATCATCGGCTATCGAAACGGCCTGATATACCTTTATCCCTGCCATTGTCAACTGCTCACCTATCCAGGAAGCATTAGTATTTATAACCTGCCCGATGAGCAACTCGTCGCCTATTGAAATAATTTCTGCTTTCATTTCTCCTTTTTTATTGAATTACAGGCTTGTAGCCCTAACCTTCATTAACAATTAATTGTTAACATAAAACTTATTTATTAATATCCACGTTATAACCAATTACATATATTTGTAATTTATAACAAAAGTAGAGTTTTTCCTGATGACCAAAGATAAAAAAATACCTGAATCGGAATTGATTTTACACCCTGACGGGAGTGTATATCATCTTAATCTGAAACCCGAACAACTTGCCGACACTATAATTCTGGTCGGTGATCCTCAAAGGGTTGAAATAATTTCCGGTCATTTCGACGAAATTGAATTTAAAAGTTGTAACAGGGAG